>JBOGTG010000125.1:0-19171 GCA_050692175.1 Candidatus Limnocylindria bacterium
GCTTGCATGCACCCGCCTCCCACCGAGCGACCGCCGCGATTTTAGCCACGCAACCTGGTATGGGCAGTGGGGGAACTTCAGTACCTCACTACCCTGGAATGGTCGCGCTCCCAGTCCTCGCGTTGTACCTCGGCCATCCAAATGTCGTACCAGCGACCATCGCGGAACACCTCTTCGCGCTGGATGCCGGACTCGCGGTAGCCGGCCTTCTGCAGCGCTCGCTTCGATGCCTCGTTCTCCATGAACGCGCGAGTGTGCGGATCTTGTGGAGATTCAACTCGCGAAAGCAGAAGGCGATTCGCAGCTTCATCGCCTCGGACGCGATCCCCTTGCGCCACAGCGATTTGTCACCGATGACCAGACCGGTCTCCCCGTTGCCGTGCCGCCAGTTGATGCCGCCGATGCTGGTGAAGCCGACCGGCTTGCCATCAACCTCGATCACCCCCTGGACCGCGTCGGGATCCTCCCCGACGCGCTTGAACCACTCTTCCTCCTGCGAATCGGAGTACGGGCCGATCCCTGGCGTGAAGCGCAGCACCTCGACGTCTTCGAACCAGCGCTGGTATGTCGTGAGCTCCGTTCCGCGGGGGACGCAAGGTGCACCTTTCGCCGCGGAGGATCGGTCCGAACAAGGGTCCTACGCGCCTGAATGCCAGTGCTCTACGACGAGCTCGGACATCGGAAAATCCTTCGCATTCCCGGTCGCGAGCCGCGCGCCTAGCGGCACGTCCTAGCCGACACGGCGGGAATCGGCGCGCCGCTGACGACGTACCCACCTGGCGGGACTGTCATCCCACTGGTGCCCGTCGTCTCCGATCTTCCCGAGCGACGCCACGATGTCATTCCACCGGCGCTGGTCCTCCAACGCACGGCGGAGTGTCTCCGCGATGAACGCACTCCGTTTGCGCCGGCCGATCAGCCGGTCAAGCTGCGCGACCAGTCGCTCGTCGAGGCTTATGTGCACACGCACGGACACACGTTAGCAACACCACGCCCTACGCGACCGCGAGCCACCCCGGACCGGGACGTTGTAATCGGCGCGCTGAGATCAATTCGGCGAGCAGCGGCCACTCGACCGGCCAGCTGAACCACTTCCCCACCTCGTCCTGGTGCGCCAGCACCGCGGCGCGAACGCCGACGAGCACGAGCTCCGCGAGCGCCTGCTCCTGATTCGCCTTCCACGGCTTGTTCCATGCCTGATCCCAGCGCAGGAGCTCGCTCGTGTGGCGATGGCCGCCTTTGGCGTCGTCGATCGCGATGTCGCGCGACACCACGGCCGCGACCGACTCGAGCTTCTCGCGCACCTTCCGCAGCGCGGGCGCCGGCAGGCCGAGCTCGTCTTTGACGTCGTCGAGCTTCGACGGCCCCGCAGACTTCAGATGCCGCACGAGACGCGAGCGCTCGTCGCCCGCTCCGTCCGCCTCGGCGAGCGCTGCTCGCGCCAGCGGGTCGATCGCGCGCAACGCGGCCTGATGGCAGAGGAGCACCTTGCCGCGATGCACCTTGAGCGCGAGCACACCGGGCCGAAGCGCGAGCTCGCCGCCCCACGGCCACTTCGTCTTCGGCCACGACCCGAATCCCGCGGCGCCGCGCTTGTACGGCTCCTCGTGACACGCCGCGAAGAGACTTGGAAGGGCGGAGTCCTGCGTGAGCGTGAGCAGGCCGCGGTCGATGAGGAAGGCCTCGGCCTCATCGAGTGTCTCGAGCTTGCGATCCGGTGTGAGACGGCAGTCGTGCAGCCGCTTCTGCCGGAGCTCGGCAACGGTATTCACGCGCGAGAGCGTGGCCACCGCTGAATCATGCACCGGGACGGCACCATGGTGGCCGCCGGCCGACCGACCGTCATCACGGCTGACCGCCGTTAGGCCTGCCATAGTCTTCAGCGACGTGCGCCGTCTCGCAGCGTGGTCCCCTGAATACCTCGCGGCGATCGTCGACTCGACCGACGACGCGGTCATCGGCAAGACGCTCGACGGCACCATCATCAGCTGGAACAAAGGCGCCGAGAAGATCTACGGGTATGCCGCGGACGAAGTGATCGGACAGCCGATCTCGATTCTCATCCCGGCCGACCGGGCCGACGATCTCCCGATGATCCTCTCGCGGGTCGCTCGCGGCGAGCGCATCGACCACTACCTGACCAAGCGATCCCGCAAAGACGGAGAGGTGATTGATGTCTCCGTCACGATCTCGCCGGTCCAAGACGAAGAGGGCAAGGTCATCGGCGCGTCCGCGATCGCGCGCGACGTCACAGCGCACCAGGAGGCAACGAAAGAGGCGCTTCGCCTGCGCGAGGAGTTCATTTCGGTCGCCGCGCACGAGCTGCGTACCCCGCTCACAACCATGTTCGCGCGGCTTCAGCTCGTCGAACGCCGCCTCGCGCGGAACGACCTCGAGCCCGCGATCGTCCAGCGAGACATCACCCTCGTGCGCCAGGCCGCGGACCGCCTCAAGATCCTCATCGATCGGCTGCTCGACGCCTCCCGCATCAGGTCCGGACAGCTCCAGCTGGAGCGCGAGACGACCGACGTCGCGGCGATGATGGAATCAGTCGCGTCGATGCTCGCCGAGACATCCGGCCGCCAGATCCAGGTGCGAGCCTCGGAATCTCCGGAGAACTATCGGGCGGCCGTGGATGGGGTACGGATCGAAGAGGTGGTCGTGAACCTCATCGACAACGCGGTGAAATACAGCCCGCACGACACGGCGATCGACGTCGAGCTCACCTCGACTCCCGACGCGATCCGCGTCGCAGTGCGCGATCGCGGGCCAGGGGTCCATCCGGACGACCGTGCGCGGATCTTCGAACCGTTCCGCCGCACGTCGAACGCCGCGCCGGGCGTCGGGCTCGGGCTCCACATCGCGAAGGAGATCGTCGAGCTGCATGGAGGAACGCTCACCGTCGAGGCGCCAGTCGACGGTGGGAGCCGCTTCGTAGTGACGGTGCCCCGAAACCCGGACGAGGATCAGGCGACGACAGCTCTCGCGACGGAAGGTACGGCGAGCCCGGGAGCGTTCCGCGTCGAGGCGACGGACGGAGTCTCATCGTCCTGAAGGCGCCCGAGTAGGTCGAGCGCGAGCCGGGCGCGGCGCACACGTTCGCGCCCGAAAGCGACAAGCTGTGACTCCACGTGGGTCCCGGCGGGATACGGATCGGTGGTGCCACGCAGGCCGAACTTCAGGTATACCGGCGCCGCGACGCGCACGATGTCAGCGATCTCGTGGAAGCGCACGAAGCCCCCGAGGTTGTCCGGGCACTCGACGTAGATGTCGAGCGGCACGTCGATCGCGGCCCGGATGGCGGCGATCTGCGCGAGCGTGAGGTCAGTCGGTAGGTTGATCGTGTTCGCGCCGAGATCGGCGATGACTCGCGCCGAGGCGGGGTTCGCCACCGGCAGCATCACCGAGACCTTCGCCTGCATGTCCGACGGCAGCTCACCGGCTGCGCGCATCGCCGCGAACATCGAGAGTGCGCCCAGATCCTGGATGAGCACACTACGGATCCCGTGGGCCGCCGCGCGACGGACGTCCTCGAGCACCGCAACGAGCTGCTCGGTCCCGCGCGCCGCGGGTGCGACGAGCGGTCCGACCGGTGCGCGCGCCATCGCGGAGGTGTCCCAGCCGGCGTTCGGTCGCGCGAAGAGGCTGACCTCGACGCCGGCGCTCGCACCGAGGCTCGCCATCTCATCGAGCTCCTCATCGGTGTGCATGAAGACGCCGCTGCCCTGCGAAACGCGGACGACCGGGACGCCACGTCGTTCGGCCTCCTCGAGCACCGCCGCAAACGCGCGTGGCCCCTCGGTGCTCGGGATCTCGACACGGTAGTGCGCCCCGTCGGGGAAGCGTTTCGCCGAGTCGGGCAGCTCGCCCAGGTCGTGGTCAGGCAGTCCAGCTGACGCGAGGAAGCGTCGCGTCGCGCTACGTGCCATTGCGTGCCTTCGCATAGAGCACCGGCCGGTCGCGCGAGGGAATGAGTACCGCGAGCGCGGGGTGCTCGCGGCGCACGACGTCGACGAGGTGCGCCGGGAATCCGAGATTCTCGGGGAATGTGTCGTAGTGCATCGGCACCAGGACATCGATACCTGCGTCGTCCGCGAGACGCGCCGCTTCGCGATGATCCATGTTCCCGACGATCCCGTCGGCCTCGCGGAAGTGATCGCGCCCGTTGATCGGCAGGAGCGCGACGTCGGCGCGCAGCGCTCGGAGGCGCTCGGCCTGTCCCTCGTACACGATGGTGTCGCCGGCGTGATAGACGCGCGCGACGCCGTCATCGACAACGTATCCGAGATAGCGATAGAGGCCGCCCGAGAGCTCGCGCCCGAACGTGTACGCATCCGCGATCCCGACCCCATGCCGCGCCGGTACGGGGTGAAGCGTCACGCCGTCGAGCCGAATGCGCTCTTCCGGCTGCGCCCCGATGAGGCGCTCCTTCGGTACGCCCGCGGCGGCGACGGCATCGACGAGAGGGCGTGGCACCACAAACCGCGAGCCAGGCGACGCGCGCGCGATCGCCGGAAGCGATGCCAGGTCGAGATGGTCGTGGTGCTCGTGCGAGCACACCACCACGTCGACGCCGACAGCATCCTCGGGATCGAAGGCCGGCGCCGAGATGCGCTCGGCCATCGGCGCGAGGAAAGGATCGAGCAAGAGCACGAGGCTGCCCGCGCGGACCGCGAAGCCGGCCTGCCCCAGCCACCAGAAGGCAATCGTCCCCGGCGCGAGGTCGAGCGCGCGTAAAGCGGCGGTCGGGCTCGCGGCGACGCGGGTCATGTCCGCACCGCGCGCGCAACGCTCGGTGACACCGTCACGCTAGCGCCGCGATGCGCAACGATGAGCCGTCGATACCACTCGCCGCTCGCCTTCACACGCCTGCGCTGCGTTGGGTAATCGGTGTGTACGATCCCGAACCGTTTGCTCGTGCCGTGCGCCCACTCGAAGTTGTCCATGAGCGTCCAAATGAAGTAGCCGCGCAGCGGAACGCCATCGGCGATGGCCGCCGCGGCGGCCTCGAAGTGGCGCGCGAGGAACGCGACCCGCGCGGAATCGTCCACGCGATCGTCGAGGACCTCGTCGTCGTAAGCCGCGCCATTCTCGGTGACGTACAGGTGCCGGGGCGCGTAGTCCCGGTGCAGCCGCACCAGAAGCTTGCGGAAGGAGGCGGGATGGACCTCCCAGCCGATGGCCGTGCGCTCCGCCCCTTCGGGCTCGACGCGATCAGCGCGGAGCGGACCAGACCCCGCCCGCACGATCCGGCGCGCGTAGTAGTTCACGCCGAGGAAGTCGAGCATGCCGTCGTACCGTTGGAGCTCGCCGCCACGATCGAAATACGGGCGGTAGAGCTCGAGGATGTCCTTCGGGTAGCCGCGCCCGAAGAGCGGGTCGAGGAACCACCGGTTCAGGTACCCATCCATCCGCGCGGCAGCCTCGGCGTCGGCTGTGGAGTCGCTCGCGGGATCGCACGGCGACAGATTGAGCGCGATCCCGACGCGCGCGTCGCGGTGTGCGGCGCGGATCGCGTCCGCGGCGGTGCGGTGCGCGAGAAGGAGGTGGTGACTCACACCGACCGCGGTCCCAAAGTCGCGGATCCCGGGCGCGTGGACACCGACGTAGTGGCCCGCGAACGCGGCGACCTCCGGCTCGTTCAGCGTCATCCAGTCGTGCACTCGGTCGCCGAGGCGGCGCGCGACGACGTCCGCATATCTGCCGAACGCGAGCACGGTCTCCGGAGCGGACCAGCCGCCTCGCTCCTGAAGCGCCTGCGGTAAGTCCCAGTGATAGAGCGTGACGAACGGGCGGATGCCGTTTTTGAGCAGCTCGTCGACGAGCCGGTCGTAGAAAGCGAGCCCCGCCTCGCTCAGCGCTCCGCTCCCGGTCGGCACGACGCGCGGCCAGCTGATCGAGAGGCGATAAGCGTTGCACCTCAGATCGCGCAGGAGTGCTGTGTCCTCACGCCAGCGGTGGTAGTGATCGCACGCGACGTCGCCGGTCTCGCCGGTCGAGATCGCGCCAGGTTGACGGCAGAAGGCGTCCCAGATCGATGGCCCCTTGCCGTCGGCGTCATGCCCGCCCTCGATCTGATAGGCGGCGGTCGCCGTGCCGAAGAGGAATCCCGTTGGAAAGCGGCGCGCGAGCGCGGTCGGATCGCTCATCGCGCCGGCTCCGCGTCCTGCCACTCGAGACCCATACGCGCGTTGATCCCACCGTCGACGTAGAGGAGCTGCCCGGTCACATAGTCCGCGGCGGGCGAGACGAGGAACGCGACGACCCGTGCGACGTCGGCGGGCTCACCCATCCGACCCCACGGGACGCGTCGCGCCGTGCGCTCGCTCGAATAGCCTGGCATCTGGAAGTACCGCGGCGTCTCGATGAGCCCCGGGGCGACGGCGTTCACGCGGATCTTCTTCGGCGCGAGGTCCATCGCGAGCGCTCGCGTGAACGCGTTGAGCGCGCCCTTCGTCGCGGCGTACGCCGCGTGTCCCGGAAAACCGGCGCCGCCGTGGATCGAGCTCACGCTTACGATCGAGCCGCCCCGCCGCTCGAGGTGCGGCACGGCCTGCTGCGCGCAGAAGTACGCGGCGCGCACGTTCACGTTGAAGAGCTCGTCGTACTCCGGCTCGGTGAGCGCGAGCGGCTCGCGAGATTTCGTCACGCCGGAGTTATTCACGAGCACGTCGAGCCCGCCGAGCTCGGCCGCGGCCTCGTCGACCACCCGCCGGCAGTCCGCAACGCGCGCGAGATCGCCGCGCAACACCGTCGCGCGGCCGCCCGATGAGGTGATCTCGAGGCAGACATCGCGCGCGCCCTCGCCGCTGTGCGCGTAATGGATTGCCACGGAGGCGCCTTGCAGCGCGAGCTCCCGCGCGATGCCCTGCCCGATCCCGGTACCCGCGCCGGTCACGAGCGCGCGGCGTCCTTCCAGTGCGCGGGGGGCCGGGGGGGCGGAGCTTCGCGCCCAGGGGCCCCTACCCCTGCCCCCTCGATCGCTCATACGCGCTCCCGGTCACGCTCGGTGCCGCGCAGATGCCAGCGGTCGCCGAAGAGATTGAGATGGATCGGTCGGCGCGGGTGCGCGGCTATCACGTCCTCGTCGAGAGTGATGCCGAGCCCCGGCCCGGGCGGGAGCGGGAACGACCCATCCGTGACCGCGGGCACGCCGCGCGCCGCCTGGCTCACGAACGGATCCACGAAGTCGTTGAAATGCTCAAGTATTTTGAAGTTGGGCATCGCGGCCGCGAGGTGAAGCGCCGCGGCCGTCGATACGGGTCCGCCGACGTTGTGCGGCGCGACCATGACGTCGTACGACTCCGCCCACGTCGCGAGCTTCCGCGTCTCGGTGATCCCGCCCATCATCGTGAGGTCTGGCTGGATCACGTCCGCGGCCTGGAGCTCGAAGACCTCCCGGAACTCGTGGCGCACGTGGATGCGCTCGCCGGTCGCGACCGGGACGTTGACCTTGCGCGCCACTTGCGCGAGCGCGCGGATGTTGTCGGGCGGCACCGGCTCCTCGATCCAGCCGGGACGGTACGGCTCGAGCTCGCGCGCGATGGCGATCGCTTGCGCCGGCGTGAAGCGGCCGTGCATCTCGACGAAGACCTCGCCGTCGGGGCCGACCCCCTCGCGGGCCGCCTCGACGAGCGCGATCGCGCGCCGGAGCTCCGCGTGCGGGAGCTCCTGCCAGGCCGTGCCGAACGGATCGAGCTTCACGGCGCGGTAGCCCTTCTCCAGCGCCGCGCTGGCGGCGTCGCGGATGTCGCGGGGAGTGCGCTCGACCGTGTACCAGCCGTTCGCGTACGTCGGGATGCGGTCGCGGATCGGACCGCCGAGGAGCTGATAGACGGGCAGGTCCAGTGCCTTCCCGACGATGTCCCAGCAGGCCATGTCGATTACGGCGAGCGCGGACATCGCGATCTGCCCGGCGCGCGCGTAGTCGTCGCGGATCATCCGCCGCGCGAGCGCCTCGAAGGCGAAGGGGTCCGCTCCGATGACGTGCGTCGGCACAGCCTCTTCGAGATACCCGAGTAGCGCGCTGGTGTGGTTGATCATCCGCACCTCGCCGACGCCCTCGATACCCTCGTCGGTGCGCACCACGACGAACGTGAGGTTCCGCCACGCGGCGCCGAGCACGAGCGGGCGGACCTCTGTGATCTTCATCCCTTGATCCCCGTGGTGACGATCCCGCGGACGATGAAGCGCTGCGCGAACGCGAAGAACGCGATGAGCGGCAGAACGTAGAGGACGACGCCGGCCATCGTCACGGTCTGCAGCGGGTTGCCGTGCGGATCCACGTACGCGTTCGCCATCCGCACCGCCAGCGTGGTGTTGTCCTGATGCAGCAACAGGGCCGGATAGAGCCAGTCGCCCCACACCCACAGGAACATGAAGATCGCGCTCGCGGCGAGCGCCGGGCCGGCGTTGGGCAGATAGATCTGGAGGAAGATCCGCAGCGGGCCTGCTCCGTCGACCTCGGCCGCGTCGTCGAGCTCGCGCGGGAACGTGGCGAAGAACTGCCGGAACAGGAAGATCGCGAAGGGGCTACCGGAGAGCCCCCAAAGGATCCAGGGCCAGTACGTGTTCGTGATGCCCAGGCGCGCGAACAAGACGAACTGCGGTACGAACAGGACGAGGCTCGGCACCATCCATGTGGCGATTACCAACACGAAGAGCTTGTTTCCGCCGGGCGCCCTGTGTCGCGCGAAGCCATAGCCGACGAGTGCGCTCACAAAGACGGCGAGCAGCGCGTACGCGGTGCTGAGGAAGAGCGAGTTCACGGCGAAGCGGGCGAAGTCCGCGAGCTCGACCGCAAGCTTGTAGTTCCCCCACTGGAGTTCAGCCGGAAAGAGCGCCGAACCGTACTCGGATTGCGTCTTGAGCGACGTCACCAGCACCCAGAAAACCGGTAGCGCGAAGGCGATCGCAGCGAGAAGGACGGGGCCGTAGCGGACTACGGTCTCCACTGGGCGCCGGGGGATGGGGGGCGCAGCCCCCCAACTGCTCATGGCTCGACCCCGTAGAAGACCCAGCGGCGGCTGGTCATGAAGAGAAGAACGGTGAGTCCGAGCACGACCGCAAAGAGAAGCCAGAGCAGCGCCGAGCCGTACCCGAAGAGCTGCTTGGTGAAGATCTCGATGTAGGCGTGCACGACGTAGAGGTAGTTGTCGCGTGGCGGTACGGTGCCCGGGTTGAGACCGAGGATGCCGGGCGACAGCAACATCGGCTGCACCAGAATCTGGAGTGCCACGATGATCCCGGTCACGAGGTTGAAGAAGATGACCGGGGTCAGGAGCGGCAGCGTGATGTAGCGCGTAACCTGGCCGCGGCTCGCGCCGTCGATCATCGCGGCCTCCCGGTATTCCGCAGGGATCCCCTGGAGACCGGCGAGGAAAACGACCATCCCTCCACCGGCGGCGCCCCAGATCGTGAGCAGCGCGAGAACCGCCGTCGGATACTCGACGAGCCAGCGAACGTTGAACTCAGGCAGCGCCGCTCCGATCAGGGTGTTGAGCAGTCCGCCGGTCGGGTCGACAAAGATCTTCCACACCCAGACCGCGGCGACCACGGGGATGACGTAGGGCAGATAGAAGATGGTGCGGAAGACGTTCGAGAAGCGGATCGGCTGATTCACCATGAGCGCGAGCGCGAGCTGCAGCAGGAGCCCGACCGGGACGACGACGGCCATGAGCAGCAGCGTCCGGCCGAGCGCGTACTGCGCGTCAGAGTCGCCGAACGCGCGGGCGTAGTTGTCTACGCCGACGAAGCGGATGTAGTCGAGGTTGAGGCCGTCGTAGTTCGTGAAGGACATCACGAACGCACCCGCGAGCGGAATCGCGCCGAGGACCACGAATCCGAGGAGCCACGGCGATATGAGCAGATAAAAGGTCACCGCCCGGCGGAAGCCACGACGGCGCCACGCGGCGGAGCGCGGCCAGGCACGCGGCAAGATGTGCGTCGCCTGGGCCATTTAGCCGCCGATGATGCGCTTGCCGTCCGCGATCGCGGTGTTGACCTCCGACTCGATGTTCTGGACGAACTTCTCGAACGTGATCTGCCCCTTGAGAGCCGGCTCGAGGTTCTTCTTCCAGCTTGTCGAGAACGTCTCTTCGCCGATGTACGGGTTGAACTGGAGCACGAAGTCGGCCTTGCCGAGCTCGCCCTGGAGAACCTTCTGGACCTGCTTTTGGAACGCCGACTCTTGTGGCATCTGACCGTACATCGACTTCAAGCCCGGCACGCCCCAGCCGCTCTTGGCGCGGTCCTGCGCCGGCTTGCCGCCCATGTATTGCTCGAAGACGGCCCACGCCGCGTCCGCGTCTTTCGTCTGCGCGGAGATGACCCAACCCGTCGCGGTCATCGTCGGGTCGCGACGGACGCCGGCCCAGGTCGGCGCCGGCAGGAAGACGGTCTTGCCCTTGGTCTTGTCGCTCTCGGCCATCGCGCTGAACCAGTACCCGTACTGGAGGATCGCGATCTGGCCCTCGTTGAAGTCGGCGCCCATCCAGTTCGGGCTCGGGTCGACCGGCGTCTGGTGCACGCCGTCGGCGGCCAGGTCGTACAGGTACCGGATCACCTTCAGCGCCTCCGGGTTCCCGGAGATCACGAGCTTCGAGAAGTCGGAGCTGTACAGGCTCTGGTTCTTCTCGGCGAGCATGTTCATCGCCGTTCGATCGATCCACCCGTCGTTGTTCGAGTGGACGAAGCCCCAGTAGACGCGCTTCCCGGCGGCCTTCCGGTCCACTTTCTTCGCGAGATCGCGAAGCTCGTCGTAGGTCAGCGGCGTCGTGTCGCTCGGCACCTTCACGCCGGCGTCGTCGAACGCCTTGGTGTACGCGTACAGCGTGAAGTCGGGCGACCAGTCCTTGACCATGCCGTAAAGGTCACCTGTGCCGATCGCCTTGCCGTCCCACTTGTAGAAGTTGTTCGCCGGGGCGAGGTCATCGGGCTTGAGGAGCTTGCTGTTCGCGAAGTACGGCTGGAGGTTCTTCACCATCTTCCGCGAGATGTACTGCGGCACGCCCGCCGCCTGGACGCGGAAGACGTCCGGCGGGTTCCCGGCGGCAAACATCGCGTAGAGCGTCGTGAGGTTGCTCGCGACGACCTCGATCTTGAGCTTTGTCGCTTCCTCGAGCGTTTTGCGGTCGGCGTCATTGAATTCGTTCGGATCGGTCATCACGACGACCTTGCCACTTCCGCCGGTTTTAGCGGGTTGGCAGGCAGCGAGGATGGGTGCGGCCGCGGCGGTGGCGGCGAGCGCGCCGGCTCCGATCAGGACCTTGCGGCGTGAGACACCAGACATCAGGCCCTCCTTCCCCACGGCGCTCTGGGCGCCTGGGACCGGATGTGACCGGTAACATAGCGCTTTCTCCGCGGTTGTCAAGTGGCCCTCGGACCAGCTGCCGGTAGAGTTCGGGGCGTGAAGGGTGCCACGATCCGGGATGTCGCGCGCCGCGCCCGTGTCTCCCACCAGACCGTCTCGCGCGTGATCAACGGCCACGACAACGTTACCGCCGAGACGCGCGAGCGCGTGCTCGGCGCGATCCGCGAGCTCGAGTACGTGCCGAGCGCGGTGGCGCGGAGTCTCTCCTCGCAGCGGACACACACGCTCGGAATGGTCACGACGGACGTGAGCGACCACTTCTTCGCCGAGGCAGTCGCCGGTGCTGAGGCCGAGGCGCGGCAACGCGGTTACTTCCTGATTATCGGCAGCATCGAGGAAGGCTCGGAGGACGACGAGCGCACCTACCTTCGGCTCATGCTCGAGCGCCGCGTCGAGGGCCTCATCGTCGCGGTCCCTCGCCTCCGACTCGCGAAAGACGATCTCCTCGCCGACGCAGTCTTGCGGATTCCGACGGTGCTCGTGGCATCGGATATCGAGCTCGCCGGTGCGGACCACGTCGACATCGACAACCGCCGTGGCGGGCTTGAGGCCACCGCATACCTTGTGGCGCAGAAGCACCGGCTCATCGCCACGATCACCGGACCGCTCGATTGGCCCTCAGCCCGGGCGCGGCTCGACGGCTACCGCGATGCCCTGCGCGACGCCGGGATCTCGCCGGACCGCAGCCTGGTCGAACCCTGCGTGGACTGGGGTCTCGACAGCGGACGGCGTGCCGCGGAGCGGTTGCTCGAGTCCGCACCGAAGCTGACGGCGATCTTCGCGCAGAGTGACCTGCTCGCGCTCGGGGCGATCGCCGCTCTCCGCGCGCGCGGAATGCGCGTTCCCGAGGATGTCTCGGTGGTCGGGTTCGACGACATTCCGGTGTCGAGCGTCTTCGACCCGCCGCTCACCACGGTGCGGCAACCGATGCGCGAGGTCGGCCAGCTCGCCGCGCGCCTCATCGGCGACCGGGCAGCGTCCACGCGGAAAATGAAGGGGACCCGGCACACGCTTCGCGCGCCGCTCGTGATCCGCGGAAGCGTCGCGCGACCGGATGGAGCGGCGCGCCGGTAGTACCGGCGTGAGCTACGGCTGGGGCTTGTCCTGCAGCCACCCGCAGCCCATCGAGCGGCAGTCGTGCACCCGGTAGGTCGCGTGGCGCGGGCGCCACAGCAACATGAGCATTCCGACCGCGGTCAGGACGACGAACGCCAGGATAAAGGCGATCTGACCTTCGATCGTGAGCATGTCGAGAAGAGCGTTTCCCATTCCCTGAACCCCTTGCGTCTCTGAACGGCACTCGCTTGCGCCGCGCTTCCTCAGCGAAAACTTTAGCGCGCTCCTCGCGGGGCCCGGGTGTCAGGCTGCGGTCAGCGCCCGACGCGTTTGCGTGCGTACGCTCGTGTGTCTGCGTTCTCGACGAGCGCTTCGGCAGTTCGGCCGTCCATCGGATACGAGGACACGCCCCACGAGCGCGCCGGCATCTTGATGGCGCTGCCGCCGGGCAGCTTTACGTCAGTCGCGTCGAGGATCTCCATCAAACGGATGACCACCTTCTCAGCCTCTTCGCGCGGCGTGTCGGGCATCACGATCGCGAACTCGTCGCCCCCGTACCGGGCCGGCACGTCCTCGGTCCGGACCCGCTCGCTGATGGCCTGGCCGAGCACCCGGAGCACCTCGTTGCCGGCGAGGTGACCGTAGGTGTCGTTTACCTTCTTCAGCTCGTCGATGTCGAAGAAGGCCACCGCCAGGGGTGACTGGTGGCGCTCGGCGCGCGCGACCTCCTCCTCGAGACGGTCGTAGAAGTAGCGGTAGTTGTGGATTCCGGTCAGGGCGTCGGTGTTGGCGGCGCGCTTCAGCCGCTCGTGCAGCTCAGCGACCTCGATCTGGGCGGCGATCTGCGCCCCGACGGTCTCCATGAGCGTCAGGTCACGCTTGCTGAAGGCGGCGACCACCGGGTGGCTCAACACGAGCACGCCCACGGCCTGCCCGCGCGAGACGAGCGGCACGATCAGCTCGCTTCGGACCTGCGGGTCGCCGATGTAGCGGGGATCGGCGCGCACGTCGTCGACGATCTGGCCCTCGCGGTGCGTGAAGACCCAGCCCGAGATGCCGCGGTCGCTCGCCATCCGCGACGGTGAGTCGATGGTCGTCCACCCGCCGGCGACGGCGCGCGACACGAGCTCGTCGGACTGCTGGTCGTGCAGCAGGATCGTGAGCGACGCACCCGGCACCGCGCGCTCGAGCACGACAAGCGTGCGGTCGAGCAGCTGCTGGAGGTCGAGGATGGTGTGGAACTCGGGTGTGAGCTCGGACAGGATGGACAGCTCGCGGCTCGTGGACGCGACCTCCTCCTCGGCCGCGTGAATGACGCCGCGCGCCTCGACCATCGACACGAACGCGTTCACGACCGTTGGGTCGTAGTACGTGCCGGCGAAACCCTTGATCTCAGCCAGCGCCTGGTCCTCGCGGCGCGCCGGGCGGTAGGGGCGCTCGGCGAGCATCGACTCGAACGCGATCGCGACGGCGAGGATGCGCGCGGTGAGCGGGATCTGGTCGCCGACGAGCGCGTCGGGGTACCCGGTACCGTCCCAGCGCTCGTACGCGTGACGCACGATCGGCACCACGCCGCGCAGGAAGCGGATCGACTCCAGGATGCGCGCGCCGAGGAGCGGGTGCTCCTGCATGATCTTCTTCTCTTCGGGCGTGAGCGGCCCGGCCTTCGACAGGATCGCGGCGGGCACTCCGATCTTGCCGAGAGAGTGGAAGAGCGACGCATAGCGCAGGTCGCGGAGCTCGTGCTCGGTCATCTTGAGGCGCTCGCCCACCGCCACCGCGTCCGCCGCGATCTTGCGCTGATGGTCTTCGCGGTAGTGGTCGCGGGCGACGATCGTGGACATGAGCGTCGACACCGTGGACAGGTAGGCCTCGTCGAGCTCGCGGTAGAGGCGGATCGACCGCATCGTCGATGCACCGACCCCCGCGAGGATGCCGATGAGCTCGCGCTCCTCGTCGGTGAACGCGTGCTCCTCGGCCCAGGTGACGAAGAGGACCCCGATGGTCTGGTCAGCCGAACGCAGCGGATGCACCAGGAGCGCCTCGTGCCCGAAGCGCTCGAGCAGCTTGCGGGTCGTCTCGGGCGCGTCCGCGCGTCGCGGGAACGCCACCGGCTGGCCCGTCTCCAGCACACGCGCGATGACCGGCGCGTTCTTCGGCAGGGCGAGGACGTCACCCATCGACTTTCCGGTGGTGAACACGTAGTCGAGCGTGTCGCCGCCCTTGTTGATGTAGACGGTGCAGACGGCCGGCTTGAGCAGATCGACCACCGATTCCGCGAGGAGCTTGGTGACGTCGACGAGCTCGGTCTTCTCCGATATCGCGAGGCCGACGCGATGCAGCTCGAAGAGCCGGCGCGACAGGGTCGCGGTGCGGTCGTACAGGTTCGCGCGCTCGATCGCGATCGCCGCTTCGTTCGCGATCGCCGCGAGGAGCTGCAGGTCGCCTTCGTCGTATGCGCTGGCACGCCGGCTCTGCGCGGAGATCGCGCCGACGAAGGTGTCGCGCTGGCGGAGCGGCGCGACGATGATCGATTGCTCGACCACGGCGCCCCAGGATTCGAGGTCCGGAAGGCCCAGGCGCCGCGCGTCGCGCTCTACCTCCCTTAATAGGAGCGGGCCGCGCTCGATGGCCGCGCCCACCAGCGTGCCTTCCTTGGGGCGCTCGACCGGTTCGAGCTCCTTGCCACCGTCCATGAGGAACCGGTAGCGGACGGTCGAGCCGTCGGGGCTCAGCGTGGCGACGAAGAAGTTGTCCGCGTCCATGACCGCGGCGACCTGGCGATACACGTTGCGGAAGACCTCATTCGGGTCGAGCGAGCTGCCCACGGCGTGGCCCACCTCGACGAGCGTCGCGAGGAGACGCGCCCGGCGCTCCGCGACGAAGCGCGCACGGATGTCGAGATAGCCGAGCAGGAACAACGGGACCGCCGGAAGCAGGAACCACGGCTGGATGAGGACGATCTCGATCGTGATGACCGCGGCGAGTCCCCACAGAAGCTGGGCCCGCCCGGTGCGGCCGATCCATCCGATGGTCGACCTCGTGAGGCGCTCCGTCCCAAGCACGAGCTGAAGCGCGATGATCTGGCCGAGGTCGAGCAGCACGAGCGCGGTCGCGGCGACTGCGCCGGCGACGATCACCTCCGGGACCGTGCCGATGATCCGATCGACCATCGACATGATCACGAGCTGGAAGGACATCGCGGCGGCGCCCGCGCTGATCGCCTGTGCGGCGGAGTTGCGCACGATGCGGATTAGCGACTTCCGCGTCACGAGGTCGTTGACCAGCCGGGCGGACGCCGCGACCAGTGCGAGCGTCCCCGGCGGGAGGAGCACGACACCGGCGAGGACCGCGACTTCGGAGGCGGAGAGCTCGACGTTCGTCGCGATGCGGATCGGCCGGAGCGAGAGCAGCACGCAGAGGGCCCAGATGTAGAACGCGACGGTCGGCGGCTCGTCCCCGAGCACATCCTGGACCCCGAGCGCCACGAACGGCACCGCGACCAGGCATGTGATCGCGATGAAGACGTACGCGCGCGCAGGGATCGGTCTCATCGTCGCCCTTCCAGCTTCCGAAACGTATTACTGGGCGATTATTGGGAGGAATCAGGCGGCTATCAGTGCGGCTCCCGGACCCACCTCACGACGATCTTCTCCTGTGCCAACCGGTCGACCTGTTGGTCGATCTCCCAACCCGCCCGCACCAGTCGCTCGACGTCATCCTGGTATTTACGAAGGTTGGCGTACTCGCGGAACATCGTCTCTCGCTCACCGGGACGTGCCGGCCGCCGTTCCTTCGGTCCGAGAGCCTCGAACGCACCACCGACCTTTGCCCAGAGCGACGGACGGCGCTTCGGATCGACGCGCGTGGTCGCACCTTTGATGCGCTCGTCGATGGTGTATCGCCGCGTCGGGAGTCGCGGCTTCGGCGTCTCGGTCACGAGCGGCACGGTGTGGTTCGCCCGAGGAATATCTCTCCCGCAGAAGCGGCACAGGATCGCAGCGTCTTGTACCTGCTCGGCGCAATAGGGACAGGCGCGCATCGCCGCGAAGACTAGCGAAGATCGCGCTAGCGCGAGCGGAGCCACCTCTCGCCGAGAATGACCACGAGGATCGCCGCGGCGACGCCGATGAGCTCGCCGAGCCCACCTCGCTCGATCGCCGGGCGGACGACCGCAATGAAAAGGAGTAGCGCGAGGACCGTGGCCGCGATCGTCACGAAGAGCCCGCGAGAGCTCAGCGGGTACCGATCCAGCCCAGGACCGACGCGGGAATGAGTAGCGCGGCCGGCACCCAGATAAATGGTGGGAGGTCCCCCAGCGAGAGAGTCGCGCCCGCAGCGATATACGGACGAAAAACAAGGACCCAGAACGGGAGGACGGCGACGCCGGCGAGCGTCAGGGCGAACAGCGCCCAGCGCTCTCCGTCGCGTAGGGCGAACACCGCCGTCGTGATCACCAAGATGCCGGCGGCCACGAGGATCCCGCCGAGCGCGGTGAGAAGGAGCGACCGAAGACGCGACAGCGTCGGATCGTTGATCAGCTCGGCGGGAGCGGCGCCGAAGAGGACGGTGTCGGCGCGCGGCGAGATGAACAGCATCCTCGGGCCGATCTCGCGGTCGTGCAACAGCGCTGTGAGCGTTCCGATGAGCAGGTATACGAGCCCGTAAAGCACAAAGAGAACCGTGCTTGCGCCGAGTGGACTCGCCCAGCCGCCGGCAGGCGCACTCACGCTGACGGGGGCTCCGGATCGGGCGCGAACGCCTCGCGCTTTCCGCGAATGCGGCGCAGCGCCCACGCGAGCGGGTCGTAGTGCGCGCTCACCACGCGCTCTTTGAGCGGGATGATCGCGTTGTCGGTGATGTGGATGTCCTCGGGGCACACCTCGGTGCAGCACTTGGTGATGTTGCAGTACCCGAGACCGTGCTTCGCGCGGATGAGGTCGACGCGCTCGTTGGCGTCGAGCGGATGCATCTCCAGCGCGGCGAGGCGCACGAAGAACCGCGGACCGGAGAACCCCGGCTTGTTCTCCTCGTGGTCGCGGATGACATGGCAGACGTCCTGGCAGAGGAAGCACTCGATGCACTTGTGGAATTCCTGCACGCGATCGACATCTTCTTGGTACATGCGCCGCTTGCCGTCGGGATCCTTCGGCTTGGGCTTGAACGGCGGGATGGTCTTCGCCTTCTCGTAGTTGAACGAGACGTCGGTGACGAGGTCCTTGATCACCGGAAACGTCCTCACCGGCGAGACCGTGATGTGCTCGTCCGGCGCGAACTCATTCATCCGTGTCATGCACATGAGCTTCGGATGCCCGTTGATCTCGGCGCTGCACGAGCCACACTTCCCCGCCTTGCAGTTCCAGCGAACCGCAAGGTCCGGCGCCTTCTCCGCCTGGATGCGGTGCACGACGTCGAGCACCACCATGCCCTCGTCCGCCGCGACCTGATAGGGCATGAAGTCGCCGCCGGAAGCATCGCCGCGCCAGACCCACACCCGAACCTCAGGCACGGTCGTCCTCGATGCCCGCCGCGACTGCTGTCTTGGCGCCTGTCGCGGCCTCGCCGGAGGGCCTGTCATCGCCCAGGAGCGCGCGCAGCTCCGCGGGCACTTTGGAAATGGGCTCGGTCGCGAGCACGAGGCGCCCGTCGCGCTTTCGCGTGACGACGTTCTTGGTGCCCCAGCCGGCATCGGGTTTCGGGAAGTCCTCGCGAGTGTGCCCGCCGCGGCTCTCCTCGCGGATCAGAGCGCTGCGCGTCACCGCTTCCGAGACTCCGATGAGGTTCTCGAGATCGAGCGCGAGGTGCCAGCCCGGGTTGTAGATGCGCGAGCCCGTGACACGAGCGCGGGCAGCGCGAGCGCGGAGCCGCTCGAGCTGAGCGAGCGCTTCCTCGAGCTCGTCGCGCTGCCGGATGATCCCGACAAGCTCCTGCATCGTGTCCTGCAGCTCCGAGTGGATCGCGTACGGGTTCTCTTCGCGGCCCTTCTCGAACGGAGCCTCCATACGCTCGGCGAATGCGCTCAGTTGCGCGTCGTCGACCGTGGCTGTGCGCGCACGCTTGCCGTACTCCGCTGCCGCTTGGCCGGCGCGGCGTCCGAAGACGAGCAGGTCCGACAGCGAGTTGCCGCCGAGACGATTGGCGCCGTGCATTCCCGCCGCGACCTCGCCCGCCGCGTAGAGGCCCGGCACGGTCGCGGCAGCCGTGTCGGGGTCCACGCGTATGCCGCCCATGATGTAGTGCAGCGTCGGCCCGACCTCCATCTGCTGCTTGCTGATGTCGACGTCGGCCAGCTCCTTGAACTGGTGGTACATCGAGGGAAGCCGCCGCTTGATGTAGTCGGCGGGCCGGCGCGTCGCGATGTCCAGGAACACGCCGCCGTGCTCGGTCCCGCGGCCCGCCTTAACCTCGGAGTTGATCGCGCGCGCGACCTCGTCGCGCGGCAGCAGATCGGGCGTTCGGCGGTTGTTGCGCTTGTCCTCGTACCACGCGTCGGCCTCCTTCTCGGTGTCGGCGGTATCCGCGCGGAAGAATTCGGGGATGTACTTGAACATGAAACGCTCGCCCGACCTGTTGCGCAGCGTCCCGCCGTCGCCGCGCACGCCCTCGGTGACGAGGAGGCCACGCACCGACGGCGGCCACACCATCCCGGTCGGATGGAACTGCACGAACTCCATATCGATCAGGTCCGCGCCGGCCCACAGCGCCATCGCGTGACCGTCGCCGGTGTACTCCCAAGAATTGGAC
>JBOGTG010000126.1:0-2377 GCA_050692175.1 Candidatus Limnocylindria bacterium
GTCGCGATCGACGCGACCGCGCTCCGACCATACGTCACCTGGGGCACGAACCCGGCGCAGTCGGTGACGATCGACGGGGCGGTGCCCGATCCTGACGCGCTCCCCGCCGACACCCGCGAGAGCGCGCGCCGCGCGCTTCGCTACCAGGACCTGACCCCAGGGACGCTGGTGCGCGACATCACGGTCGACGCGGTCTTCATCGGCTCGTGCGCGAACGCGCGTCTCGAGGATCTTCGCGCGGCCGCCGAGGTCGTTCGCGGGCGGCACGTGCGATCGGGCATCCGCGGGCTCGTCGTGTCCGGATCGATGCGCGTGAAGGCCGACGCCGAGAAAGAAGGTCTCGACCGCATCTTCCGCGACGCCGGGTTCGAGTGGCGCGACGCGGGTTGCTCGATGTGTCTCGGCATGAATCCCGACATCCTGCGACCGGGCGAACGCTGCGCGTCGACCTCGAACCGCAATTTCGAGGGCCGCCAGGGTCCCGGAGGCCGGACGCATTTGGTCTCGCCGGCCGTCGCGGCGGCCACCGCGATCGCGGGGCATTTCGCGTTGCCATCGGATCTTCGCTGATGGAGCCTGTCCGCCGCGTCGTTGGCCGGGCGCTGCCGCTCGCCCTGGCCGACGTCGACACCGACCAGATCATCCCGAGCCACTGGCTCAAGCGTCTGGACCGGACCGGATACGGCCCCGGCCTCTTCGAGGCGTGGCGCAAGGATCCGGCCTTCGTGCTGAACGACGCGCGCTATCGGGGCGCCGTCATCGTGCTCGCGGGCGCGAACTTCGGCAGCGGGTCGTCTCGCGAGCACGCGGTGTGGGCGCTGCTCGACGCGGGGTTTCGCGCAGTCATCGCGCCGCGGTTCGCGGACATCTTCCTGAACAACGCGCTACGCAACGGTCTCCTGCCGGTCGAGCTCGAAGGGGATACCGTGGCGAAGCTCGTCGAGCTCGCGCGCGCCGAGCCGTCCACCGCGATCACGATCGACGTCGAGGGCCGGACCGTCGAGGCGTCTGGCATTCGCGCGAGCTTCACGCTCGACGACTTCTCGCGCACGCGCCTACTCGAAGGGCTCGATGACATCGCGCTCACGCTGCGACACGAGCGCGACATCGCCGCATTTGAAGCGAAGCGACCGGAGTGGCTCCCGCGGGTCCGCTGACACACCGACCGAGTACCTTCACCCGTCGTGAGGTGAAGCGAACGATCTGGCCGGTTGCGCTCATCGTCGTCGGGGCTCTCGCCTTCCTGTTCGTCATTTGGCTCGGGCAGCGGAGCCTTCTCTATTTCCCTAGGCCGGGACCTGTCGCCCGACCCTCCGTGGTTGAGCTCGCTGCCCAAGACGCGGAGCTCCTCACCGAGGACGGGCTCCGTCTGAGTGCCTGGTTCGTCCCGCCGGCGGGGGCGCCGAGCGGGCTCACGGTCCTCGTTTGCAACGGGAACGCAGGTGACCGGTCCAATCGCGCCGGCTTGGCGCGCACGCTTGCGAGCTCCGGCCACTCCGTCCTGCTCTTCGACTATCGCGGCTATGGAGGAAATCCCGGTTCTCCCACCGAGCAGGGCCTACGCGCCGACGCGCGAGCGGCGGTCAAGTACCTCGAATCACGCTCCGATGTCGACCCTGCGCGAATCGTGTACTTCGGCGAGTCCCTCGGCGCCGCGGTCGCAGCGCAGCTCGCCAGCGAGCGGCGGCCGTTCGCGCTCGTCCTGCGTTCGCCCTTTCCGTCGCTCGGTGAGGTGGGGCGGGTGCATTACCCGTATCTCCCGGTCACCGACGCACTTCTCTGGGACCGGTACCGCACCAGTGACGCGCTCGCCGAGATGAGCGCCCCCGTGCTGGTCGTAGCTGGCGATCGTGATGAGGTCGTACCCACCAGGCTCTCGCAACAGGTGCATGACGCCTTGCGCGGGCCGAAGCGGTTCGCCCTTATCGCAGGAGCGGGCCACAACGATCCCGAGGTCGCCGAGGGACCCCTGCTTGTCGGCCACATCGGTCGCTTTCTGGAGGATGTCGCGGGCGGCGCGCTGCGTTAGCCGACCCTCGGGGATGGAGCTCGCACGGGTCTCGCGAGGAAGCGATAGCGTCCGGCCGTGCGGCCCTTTCGCTTCGCGGCCATGGCCGAACGCGGCCGGAGCGCCGAGCACTGGCGTGAGGTTGCGCAGCGCGCCGAGGCGCTCGGCTACGACACCCTCCTCATGCCCGACCACATCAGCACGCAGCTCGCCCCGGTCGCGGCGCTCGCCGCCGCCGCGGGCGCGACGACGACGCTCCGCATCGGGAGCTTCGTGTTCGACAACGACTACCGCAACCCGGTGATGCTCGCGAAGGAGGCGACGACGCTCGACCTCCTCTCCGGTGGACGCCTCGAGTTCGGGCTCGGG
>JBOGTG010000127.1:0-5210 GCA_050692175.1 Candidatus Limnocylindria bacterium
GTCGACGACCGCCTCTCGTCGCTTTCGGGCCTCTTCGCGCCGGGCCCCGCCGCGAGCGCGCCGGCGCCGCAGCCCGCGCCGCCGAAGGCGGAAACGCAGCCGACGGACTGGTGGCGCGCACCTGGCGGCGGTGTCCCTGGCGCCGGCGCGGCCGGTGGGGGGACACCCAGTGCCGCACCGCCCGGTGGCGGGACACCAGCTGAGTCGTGGATGACGCCGTCCCCCGCGTCGAAGGAGGCGCCCGCGAATACGTGGGCGCCGAGCGCCACGCCGAAGGAAGCGCCCGCAAACGCCAATCCGTGGGGGGCACCCGAGGCGGCGCCGCAGCAGGAACCGCCGGCGCCTCGCGTGCCATCCCGCGCGGAGGAGTGGGCGCCGCCGCCGCCGCAACAGCCTGCCCCCGCGGACGCGACGGCGGAAAAGGAAAAGAAGAGGAGCGGCGGATTCCTGAGTCGTTTCAAGCGCGAGGAGACGCCCACACGGATCGCCCACATCGAGCCGGCATCTCCGGCAGCGAGCAAGACGGGAAAGCTCGCGGCCCTCTCGAATGCGCTGCTCATGGAGTACAACACCGGCGGCTACGGCAAAGGGAAGATCGAGACGCGTCTCGCGAATCTGCTGATGCGTGTCGACGAGCAGGCCGATCCGATCGATCGTCCGCTGCCGGTCGTAGACGACCTCATCGACGCGGCGGCGCTCGAGCGCGAAGGCTTCGACGAGCAGCAGGCCGTGCCGTATCTCGCCACGCTGGTGCGCCAGATCTACGAGGACGCCGAGCGCGCCTTCGGCAAGGACAAGGCGAAGAAGGGGTATAAGGCGGCCCAGCAGCAGGTATTCGGTGGCGATGCGAACGCGCTGCTGTCGCCGGACCTCGCCGGCAAGCTCCCCAAGGTCTGAGCCTCTACCTCGGCATCGATCTCGGCGCCTCGAACATCCGCAGCGTCATCGCGCGTGACGATCAGCCGATCCCGCGCATCGTCGTGCGCGACGAGCGGCCGACCCCACGGAGCGGGGCCGACGACGTCATCGAGGCGATCGCGGAGAGCTCTCGAGCGGCGCTCGCGTCTCTGGGCACGTCTCCTCGGGACCTTGCGGGCGCAGCATGCTCGGCGCCCGGCCCTCTCGATCACGTGCGCGGGATCGTCCACGACGCGCCCAACATCAACGGCTTCGCCAACGTCCAGCTGGCCGACGGTGTCGCGAAGGCACTCGGGATCAGCGCGGTGTTCCTCGATCGGGACACGGTGATGGCTGCGATCGGCGAGGCCGTCGCGGGCGCCGCGAAGGGTGTCCGCGATTTCGTGTACGTCACGATTTCGACGGGAGTCGGCGGCGCGCTCGTGAGCGGGGGCCGGATGCTTCGTGGCGCGACGAATACCGCCGGCGAGATCGGCCACTGGCCGGTCGCGCTCGAAGGGCCGCGCTGCGGCTGCGGCAGCTACGGCTGTGTCGAGTCGCTCGCCGCGGGACGATTTCTCGCCGAGGCGTACGGCGTCGACGACGCCGCGCGCGTCTACGCCGGGGCGGCGTCGGGCGATCCCAGAGCGGTCGCGATCGTCGAGCGCGCCGAGGCCGCGCTTAGCAACCTCGCGATCTCGCTCGTGAACGGCCTCAATCCGGCGCTCATCGTCGTCGGCGGGTCCATCGCCGAGCACGAGCCTGCGCACACGCTCGAACCGATGCGGCACGCGATCGCGACGCGCGCGTTCCGCGTTGCCGCGGATGCGGTGCGCGTGGTGCCCGCCGCACTTGGCCGCGATGTCGGCATGCTGGGTGCGGTGATCAGCGCGCGAGAACGGCTCGCGGGCCGGGGTGAATGGTTCCTCTAGTCTTCTAGCACGGACGCGCTCGATCGCTCGGGGTCCCTGCCCCGTCAGGGGCCCTACCCCTGGGGAGGCATAAATGAAAGCTCGTGTCGCGATCAATGGGTTCGGTCGGATCGGCCGCCAGTTCCTCAAGGCCTCGCTCGAGCGGCATCCCGAGGTGGAGATCGTCGCGCTGAACGACCTTGCCGACCCGAAGATGAACGCCCATCTCTTCAAGCACGACTCGAACTACGGCAAATACCAGGGCGACGTCTCGGCGACGGCGGACTCGCTCGTCGTCGACGGGCGCAAGATCAAGATGCTCCAGGAGCGGGATCCCGCGAAACTCCCGTGGAAGGAACTCGAGGTCGACATCGTCGTTGAGTCGACCGGCTTCTTCACCGACGCGACGAAAGCCAAGGCCCACATCGACGCGGGAGCCAAGTACGTGATCATCTCCGCGCCCGCCAAGAACGAGGACAAGACGATCGTGCTGGGAGTGAACGAGAAGGAATTCGACCCCGAGAAGCACCACATCATCTCGAACGCGTCCTGCACGACGAACGGCCTCGCGCCGGTGGCTAAAGTGCTGAACGACGAGTTCGGCATCGAGAAGGGCTTTCTGACGACGATCCACTCGAAGACACTGAGCCAGCGGTTGCTCGATACGGTCGCCGCGGATCCACGTGACGCGCGGGCGGCGTCGGAGAACATCGTGCCCGCGGAGACGGGGGCTGCGCGGGCGGTCGCGCTCGTCATCCCAGAGCTCAAGGGCCGTTTCACCGGGATGGCGTTCCGGGTGCCGACGCCGACCGTCTCGGTGGTCGACTTCACGGCCCTCCTCAAGCGCGAAGTCACAAAGGACGAGGTCAACGCCGCGTTCAAACGCGCGTCGGAGGGATCGCTCAAGGGGATCATGGACTACACCGAGGAACCCCTCGTATCGAGCGACCTCAAGGGCGATGCGCACTCAACGATCGTGAGCGCGATGGACACGATCGTCCTCGGCAACATGGTCAAGATCATCTCCTGGTACGACAACGAGTGGGGCTATGCGTGCCGCCTCGCCGATATCACCGAGTTCGTCGCCTCCAAGATGCGCGTCGCGGTCGCCGCTGGCCGCTAGCACCCGCGTGAGGTTCGAGAAGCGAACCGTGCGGGACGTGGACCCGCGTGGCAAGCGCGCGCTGGTGCGCGTCGATTTCAACGTGCCGCTCGTCGCTTCGCGCTCCGCTTCGCGTCCGCTTCGCGGTCAGGGGCCCCTACCCCTGGGGGCCCATAGCCCCCGGGCCCCTGCCCCCGACGGCGAGGTCGCGGACGACACGCGCATCCGTGCAGCCCTGCCGACGCTCCGCGCGCTCCTCAGTGGCGGCGCGGCGGTCGGGCTCGTATCCCACCTCGGACGGCCGAAAGGCCGCGACGACAAGCTCTCGCTCGCGCCCGTCGCGAAACGCCTCGCCGAGCTCATCGAGAAGCCCGTACCGCTGCTGGGCGACTCGATCGGCCCCGAGGTCGAGAAGGCCGTCCGCGCGATGAAACCAGGCGAGATCGTGATGCTCGAGAACGTGCGCTTTCATCCGGAGGAGGAACGCAACGATCCGGCGTTCGCGAAGCAGCTCGCCGCGGGCTTCGACCTCTACGTCAACGACGCCTTCGGCACAGCGCATCGCGCGCATGCCTCGACCGAAGGTGTTGCCCGCGTGCTGCCGGCATACGCCGGCCTGCTTCTTGAGAAGGAGCTGGTCGCGCTCGGGGGGATTCTCGACCAGCCGAAGCATCCCTTCGTCGCGATCATCGGCGGTGCCAAGGTGAGCACGAAGATGGACGTCCTGCGCTCGCTCGTTCCGCGCGTGGACACGCTCGCGATCGGCGGGGGCATGGCGAACACGTTCCTCCTCGCGATGGGCCATCCCGTCGGGCGCTCGCTCGCCGAACCCGACAAGGAGACCGAGGCGCGTCTGGTCACCGACGAGCTCGAGGGCAACGGAAAGGAGCTTCTGCTTCCGGTCGACGTCGTCGCCGCGCCATCCGCCGATACCGAGGGCGCGTCCGGCGCGGCGATCTACGACGTGGACGAGGTGCCCAGCCACCTCGCGATCGTGGACGTGGGTCCGCGCACCATCGACCGGTACGCGCGCGTCATCCGGAACGCGAAAACGATCTTCTGGAACGGACCTGTCGGCGTCTTCGAAGTACCGGCCTTCGCGAACGGCACCCGCCGTATCGCCGAGCTCATGGCGGAGAGCGGCGCGAGGACGGTCGTCGGCGGAGGCGAGTCCGTCCAGGCCGTCGAGGAGGCGGGACTCGCCGACAAGATGACGCACGTGTCGACCGGAGGCGGCGCGTCGCTCGAGCTCATCGAGGGCAAGACCCTACCCGGGGTCGCCGCGATCCCCGACCGGTGAGCGACACAGAGATCGCGTCCGTCACCGCCCGCGAGGTCCTCGATTCTCGCGGTGATCCGACGGTCGCCGTCGACATCACGCTCGGCGGCGGGGCGCGCGCGACCGCGATGGTGCCGTCGGGCGCGTCGACCGGCGCTCACGAGGCCGTCGAGCTGCGCGACGGCGACCGCAAGCGCTACCGCGGCAAAGGCGTGCGCAAGGCGGTCCAGAACGTCGAGCAGACGATCGCGCCCGCGATCAAGGGGAGAGACGCAGCGGACCAG
Source organism: Candidatus Limnocylindria bacterium (assembly GCA_050692175.1). Classification (GTDB taxonomy): domain Bacteria; phylum Chloroflexota; class Limnocylindria; order P2-11E; family P2-11E; genus 3-1-20CM-2-70-9. The sequence continues at coordinate 4,474 of JBOGTG010000127.1, forward strand.
CGCGGCCTCGACGGTGCGTTGATCGCGCTCGACGGCACCACGAACAAGTCAAAGCTCGGCGCGAACGCCATCCTCGGCGTCTCGCTGGCGGCGGCGCGCGCGGCGGCGGCCGCCAAAGGTGTCCCGCTGTATCGCCACCTTGCGACCGACGGAGCGACGACGCTACCGGTCCCGATGATGAACATCCTGAACGGCGGCAAACACGCGACGGACTCGGCCGACATGCAGGAGTTCATGGTGGTGCCCATCGGCGCTCCGACGTTCAGCGAGGCGGTGCGGATGGGCTCGGAGATCTTCCACGAGCTCAAGGACGTGCTTCACGCGCGCGGGATGTCGACGGGTGTGGGGGACGAGGGCGGTTTCGCCCCGTCCGGACTCGTCACGAACGAGCAGCCCCTCGAGCTCATGCTCATGGCGATCGAGCGCGCGGGTTACCGACCGGGCGAGGACGCCGCTATCGCGCTCGATCCCGCCGCGACCGAGCTCTACCGGGATGGCGACTACGCGCTCGCGCGCGAGCAGCGCTCGCTCGACTCGAGCGGGATGGTCGCGCTCTACGACGACTGGTCCGAGCGTTATCCGATCGTCTCGATCGAGGATGGCCTGGCCGAGGATGACTGGGATGGGTGGAAGAAGCTGACCGCCGCGCTCGGCGACCGCATGCAGCTTGTCGGGGACGACCTCTTCGTCACCAGCGTCGTGCGGCTCGCGCGTGGCATCAGGGAGAAGGCCGCGAA
>JBOGTG010000128.1:0-3497 GCA_050692175.1 Candidatus Limnocylindria bacterium
GCGCTCGCGTCCGCGTATCAGCGCGAGACGGACCACCACACCAAGCGACCACGCGACTAGACGACCGCAGATCGGCGGGTCATTCCGGCCGCTCAGACGGCCTGGTCCAGCTCTCAGGCGCGGAACTGGTCGGTGATCGGTAGGAGCGCGGCGATCTGTTCTCGTTCGGTGCCGTAGGGCTGGAACATGATGTTCGCGTGGCCGATGCCTTTGTCGGCGTAGGTGCGCAGCTTCGCCGCGGCTTCCTCGGGCGTTCCGAACACGAGGCCCGGCCGCAGCTTCAGAAAACCGGCGCGGTCGGTCTTCGCTCGCGCGGCGAGCTGGTCGAGACGCGCCTCCGCGTCAGCGCGCGTCTTGCCGACGCACGCGATGAGGAACGCGCTCCGCAGGAGGGTTCTCGGGTCGCGCTTCTCGGCGCGGCAGGCCTCGTCGAGGTCACGGAGCCGATCGGGTAGATCGCTCGGCGTGGACGCGCTCACCGTGATGTTGAACGCGTGGCCATACTTAGCGGCGGCCCGCATGACGCGCGGCTTCGATCCGCCGATCCAGATCGGAAGTGGCTTCTGCATCGGCTTTGGCGAGCAGAGGGCGTCGTCAACGCGGTAGTGCTTCCCATGGAACGTCGCGCGCTCGTCCTTCCACATGCGCGTGCAGATCTCGAGCGTCTCGATCATCTGGGTCACGCGCGTCGGGGCATCGGGGAAGTCGTACCCGTACGCGCGGTACTCGACCTCTTTCCAACCGGCGCCGAGCCCGAAGTCGAGTCGTCCTTTGCTCATCACGTCGACGCCGGCCGCGATCTTCGCGAGGAACGCCGGGTTCCGGTACGACTGTGAGGTGACCATAGGCCCGATCCGGATGCGCTCGGTACGGGCCGCGAGCGCCGCAAGGAGCGTCCAGGCCTCGAGGCAGTCGGTGTTCGTGGAGTTCGCGTCAAGGAAGAGATGGTCGGAGACCCAGAGCCGAGTGAAGCCGGCGCGCTCGGCGTCGAGCGCGATCCCAAGGACGTCTTCGAACTTGAAGCCGAACTGCGGCTCGATTTGAACGCCTAGATCCATGCGCGCCGACTCTAGCGGCGCGCCGCGCTCAACGCTCCAGCGGCGACTCTTCGTCGGCGGTCAGGCGAAACATCATGTGGCGGCCGGTCACGGTCAGCGTCGCCAGCATGAAGGCGGCGAACACCGCGATGCCGACGTTGGGGATCGGCCCGAGTCCAACGACGAACGCGTTGAACGCCATCACCAGCAGGAACCACACGCCGAACGCGATGAGGGTCTCGCGGAGCTGAAAGGTGATCGGCCGTCTCGGCTCGCGGCGCTCGGGCCGGCGCTCCGGCGGAAGCAGGGCTTCGGCCGCGCGGCGCCTACGGCGGTCGGCGCGCATCACCCGAGCGACATACCCGACGCAGGCCACGAGCACGAGTGCCTCCGCGAGGGCGTTGAGGTAGCGACCGAGCGCGAGCGAGACCGGGATGAGGAGGAGCATGAGGACCGCGACGATCGTGGCGACGGTCGCAAGAAGGATCGTGAAGGCGCGACGCCCGGTCATCGGGCCGAGAGCGCGCGATCGAGGACCTCGACGACGTGGAGCACCGGGATGTCCGCGCGCCCGCGCGAGCGAAGCCCGGCGGCCAGCTGAAGCATGCAGCCGGGATTCCCGGTGACCACCGCGTCCGGCCTTGTGGCGAGGATCGCGTCGATCTTCGGATCGAGGAGCCGGTCCGCGTACTCGGGCTGGGCAAGGTTGTAGTAGCCCGCACTCCCGCAGCACACGTCCGCGCCGGCCATCTCCACGAGCTCGAGGGCGCGCACCCGCGACAGCAGAGCGCGCGGCTCGGCACGGATTCCCTGAGCGTGCGCGAGATGGCAGGGGTCTTGGTACGTGACGCGCATCTCGAGATCGCCGAGGGTTTCATCGCCGACGATCGTCATCAGAAATTCGCTCACATCGCGGACACGCGACGCCAGGGCGGCCGCGCGGTCGGCCCAGTTCGGGCGGTCTTCGAGGAGATGCGCGTAGCTCTTTAGGTGGGCGCCACAACCCGCTGCGTTCACGAGAAGCACGTCGGCCCGCTCGAACGCGGCGATGTTCAGCTTGGCGAGGCGCACCGCTTCGGCCCTGTCGCCGGCGTGCGCGTGCAGCGCGCCGCAGCAGGTCTGTCCCGGCGTGGCGACGACCTCTACACCGAGGTGCGCGAGCACCCGTGCGGTCGCGCTATGCACGTCGCCATAGAACGCACGCATCACGCATCCCAGAAGGAGCGCCACGGACGAACGTGGCGAGGCGACCGCGAGACGCCGATACGAAGGACGCCCTACGGGCGGCGCCAGCGCATCGAGCCGGCGCAGGCGAGCCGGTAGGAAACGGCGCGCGAGCCGCCGCAGGCCGGTGCGCTCGGAGATCAGAAGGAGCGCGGCCATCGTGCGCAGTACCCTCGGTCGCGAGACCGACCAGAGCAGCAATTGGCCGAGCGGCGTGATCCCGCGCGCTTGCGCGATGCCCGCGCGTGTCTCCTCGATGAGCCGACCGTACGGGACGCCAGAGGGGCACACCGCTTCGCACGCGCGGCAGGCGAGGCAACGGTCGAGGTGCAGCACGGTCGCGTCGCTCGTGCGTGCATCGATGCGACCGTCGGCGATCGCACCCATGAGGTGCAGCCGTCCCCGCGGGGACTCCGTCTCCAAAAGCGTGATCTTGTAGGTCGGGCAGGCCTCGAGGCAGAGCCCGCAATGGATGCACCGCTCTAGCCCCGTCGTGTCGAAGGTCGTGGTCAAATCGGCATCCGTCCAGGCGCGAGCACGCCTTGCGGGTCGAACCGCCCCTTGAGCGCGCGCGCGATGCCGAGGGGAACGCGCGGCGCTCCCCACGCGCCGCCCGCGTCGTGTTTGTACTCGGCGCTCGCTCGCTCCAGGACGGCGACCCCGCCCGCCGATTCGAGCGAGGAGCGGACTTTGCGGAAGGTCGCGCGGTCGATCGACCGCAGGAGATACGCGGTCGAGTTGGCCGGATAGATCACCGCGTCGTAGCCCGCGAACTCAATTCCTGGTCGGGCACCCGTCGGCCACGCGACGCGGGCCGTCCACTTTCTCTCCAGCGGGAGCGCCGCGACGCGATCCCACACATCGTTCGCGACGTCCCGGCACCGCACGCGCTCCCGGATTTCGCGGCCGAGCCGCCGCACAGCGGCCCCGGGTCCGGTGAGGCGAACCAGGAGTGCCGCGTCGCCGCGCGCCCCAAGCTCGCCGACGACGTCGCCGGTGACGATCGCAAGTGCGTCCAGCGGAAGGCCCGTCTTGTGGAGATCGTTCGCCGTCTCGAACGCCGTGGAGACGTCGACGTCAGCGACGAGCGAGACCGTGCGCTCCGGCACAGTGGTGAGTTTCAGGGTGAGCTCGACGATCGCGGCAAGGGTTCCGAACGTCCCGCTCCAGAGGCGGGTGAGGTCGTAGCCGGTGACGTTCTTCACGACCTTCCCGCCCGACCGCACCGGCGTGCCG
>JBOGTG010000129.1:0-14107 GCA_050692175.1 Candidatus Limnocylindria bacterium
TCAAGGAGCGGCCCCCGGTCGTCACCGTCCTGGGCCACGTCGACCACGGCAAGACCAGCCTTCTCGACGCGATACGCGCGACGAACGTCACGGCGCGGGAGGCCGGCGGGATCACGCAGCACATCGGTGCCTACCAGATCGAACACAACGGACGGAAGGTGACCTTCCTCGACACCCCCGGTCATGAGGCGTTTACCGCAATGCGCGCGCGCGGCGCGCAGGTGACCGACGTGGCCGTGCTCGTCGTTGCCGCGGACGATGGCGTGCAGCCGCAGACCATCGAAGCCATCTCGCACATCAAGGCGGCGCAGGTGCCCATCGTCGTCGCGCTCAACAAGATCGACCGTCCCGACGCCAATACCGACCAGGTGAAAGCACAGCTCGCCGAGCACGGCGTCACGATCGAGGAGTACGGGGGCGACACGCCGCTGGTGCCGGTGTCGGCCAAGACGAAGACAGGCATCGACGACCTGGTGGAGACCGTTCTGCTCGTCGCCGACGTCGCCGAGCTCAAGGCAGACCCGGATCGTCCGGCGATCGGTCGCGTCATCGAGGCGCACCTCGACAAGGGCCGCGGTCCCGTCGCGACCGTGCTCGTCCAGACTGGAACGCTCGAGCGAGGTGATCTGGTGGTCGCCGGCACGACGTTCGGCAAGGTGCGCGCGATGGTGGACGACAAGGGCAAGAACGTTGGACGCGCCGAACCCTCACGTCCCGTGGAGATCCTCGGGCTTCCCGAAGTACCTGAGGCAGGCGACGTCATGCGCGTCGTGTCCGACGAGAAGGCGGCTCGCGCGGTGGTCGCCCAGAACGCGCGCGAGCGGGCCGCGGGTGCAGCGGCGGAACGGCCAGCGACGCTCGACGAGATGTTCGCGCAGGTCAAGGAAGGTCAGGCCAAGGAGCTCAAGATCGTCCTCAAGGCCGACGTTCAGGGATCGCTCGAGGCGATCAAGGGCGCTCTCGCGAAGGTGCCGCAGGAAGAGGTCGCGCTCTCGATCATCCACGATGCGGTCGGCGACATTCAGGAGTCGGACCTCACCCTCGCGGCTGCGTCGAACGCTGTGGTGATCGGGTTCAACACCAAGATGGAGGCTCCGGCCCGTCGCGTCGCGGAGTCGACGAAGGTCGACGTTCGCCAGTACAAGGTCATTTACGAGCTCCTCGAGGACGTGCAGAAGGCGCTCACCGGAATGCTCGAGCCCGAGATGGTCGAATCGCTCCTCGGCCACGCCGAAGTGCTGCAGATCTTCACATCGGGCAAGACGACGATCGCGGGTTCGCGCGTCGTCGACGGTCTCATCCGCCGCGGCGCGCAGGTGCGGCTCCTGCGCGGCGGCGCTCCCGTGTACGACGGCAAGATCGGCACGCTCCGGCGCATGAAGGACGACGCTCGTGAGGTCACCGCGGGTCTCGAGTGCGGCATCGTGCTCGAGAACCAGAACGATGTCCTGGTCGGCGACATCATCGAGTGCTACGTCGTTCAGCCCAAGCCCCGCTAGCCATGGCGTATAAGCGAGCGGACCGGGTGAAATCCTTGCTTCAACGCGAGCTCGGCATGCTCATCAGCGAAGAGCTGCGCGACCCGCGCATCGCCTTTCCGACCGTGACCGCGGTCGAGATCACCCCCGACCTCCGCAGCGCGAAGGTCCACGTGAGCGTCCTCGGCGACGAGGAGGCCTCGGGCAAGACGATGAAGGCGCTCGACGACGCCAAGCCGTTTCTTCGCCGCGAGCTTGGCTCACGGACGGATCTCCGATTCGTTCCGGAGCTCACGTTCGTTCACGACCGGTCCGCCGAGCAGGCGGTCCGCATCTCGGCGCTGCTTCGTGAGGCGCGCGAGCGCGAGGGACGATGAAAGAGGTCATCGCGGCGCTCCGCGGCGCGCAACGAATTGCTCTGGTGTCGCACCGGGATCCCGATCCGGACACGATCGGCTCGGCGCTCGCGCTCGGGCTCGGTCTCGAGTCGCTGGGCAAACGCGTGTCCTGGCATTGCGCCGACCCCGTACCCGAGCCGCAGCGTTTCCTCCATGGGAGCGAGCGGTTCACGCAGGATCCGCCGGCGGAGGAAGTCGACCTCGTGGTCACCGTGGACTTCGGCTCGGTCGATCGCGCGAAGTTCGCGCTCCCGGCCCGTCCCATGATCGTCAATATCGACCACCACGCGTCGAACGATCACTTCGGCAACGCGAACCTCGTAGACGTGACCGCGGCGGCCAGTGCGGAGCTGATCGCGCGGGTCATCGACGCGCTCGGGATCACGTGGACGCCGGACATGGCCACGGCGGCGCTCGTCGGCATCATGACCGACACCGGCTCATTCCAGTTCCCGAGCACCGACGCCCGCGCGCTCGACCGGGCGGCTCGCCTTCGCGAAGCAGGCGCCGATCTGCAGGCGATCACGTACAACATCTTCCGGAACAAACGCTTCGAGGCACTGAAGCTGTGGGGCTTCGCGTTCTCGCGTTTGACGCGCGAGCAGGGCGGCCAGCTGGTGTGGACCGAGGTCCGCGCCGGGGACGTCGAACGTGCGGAAGCGCTAGACGAGGACATCTCGGGCCTGGTCGAGCAGGTCGCGCGCTCGAGTGGAATGCGCGTGGCCCTCCTCTTCAACGAGCAGAGTGGAGCCCCTAGCCCATCAGGGGCCCCTGCCCCTGCCGTAAAGATCTCGTGCCGCACGTCGCAGTGGGAGCCGTCCGTCGATGCGTCGGCGCTCATGGCGCGGTTCGGCGGTGGCGGCCACGTTCGCGCGGCCGGCGCAGTGATCGAAGGTCACCTCGCGGATGTTCGCGACCGGGTGCTCGATGCCGCGCGCGCGGCGCTCGATGCCGCGAAGACACGCGCGCCTGCCAGCGCCTGATCCTTCAGCCCGACCCGCCGTCCGGCGTGCTCGCAATCGACAAGCCCGTGGGCTGGACCTCGCACGACGTCGTCGCGGTCGTTCGGGGCGTGCTCGGCACCAGGCGCGTCGGCCACGGCGGAACGCTCGACCCAGAGGCGTCCGGCCTACTGCCTGTGCTTGTCGGCAGCGCGACGAAGTTCGCCGACCGCATTCATGAGGCGACGAAGGTCTACGACGCATTGGTGCGGCTCGGCGCGGAGACCGCGACCGACGATCGCGAGGGCGTCGTTACACGCGAGAGCCGCGTCCCCGCGCTCGTCGCGGACGAGATCGAGGCGGCGCTCGCCACATTGCGCGGCATCATTGCGCAGGTGCCGCCGCAGTACGCGGCGTTGAAAGTGGCTGGGCTGCCGGCATACGCACGGGCGCGGAGCGGCGAGACGGTGGCCCTTGCGGCGCGAAGCGTGCAGGTCTTTCGACTAGACGTGGTCGAGATCGCTTCGCCCGAACTGCGCCTCCTCGTGGTGTGTTCGTCTGGAACCTACGTGCGCGCGATCGCACGCGATCTCGGGCGTGCGCTTGGCTCCGCAGCACACCTCGCCGGCCTCCGCCGGCTCGCCGTGGGCGCACTCGAAGCTCGCGATGCGCTCGTGCCCGACCAGCTTCGCGCGCGCGGCAATGAGGCCAAGGCGCTCTTGAGGCCCGCGAACGAGGATTTGTTGACGCTCGATCCCCGATTTCTCGAGCGATCCGCTGCTACGATCGTCGGAGCGGGGGAGTCAGCCTGATGCTCGCCAAGTCACTCGAGCGCTTCATCAAGTGGGCGCTGTCCGCCTGGCGCGACCTTTCCCTCGACGCGAAAGTGGTCGCGATATTCGGTGTCGGCAACTGGTTCCTGCTCTTCGCCAATCACACCACGGTGGCCGCTACCCACGACGTGCCGCTCTGGCAGTTGTTCCCGGCCGGGGCAGACGCCGCGTTCCTCATCGCGTGCGGCACGCTCGCGTTCGCCTATCCGTTCCGGGATCACCGCTCCGGCGGATCGTTCACGACGCGCGCCCGCGTTGCGCATCTCGCCGCGATCATCGCTGCCTTCGTGATCATCCCGACGCTCGCCTCGATCATCCTTCGGGAGACCGGCAAGCCGTACACGTACATCCACGACGGGGCGCTCATGGTCGAGGAGGCGTCGCGAAAGTTCCTCGCCGGCATGAACCCATACGTCGCCGACTACCTGGACACACCGATGTTCTTCTGGCCCATGATCAACAACCCGGCCCTGTACCACCTCACGTACTTCCCATTCATGTTCCTGGTGACCACGCCGTTCGTCTGGTTCTTCGACCACTTCGCGTTCGTCTGGGACCAGCGGTATCTCTACCTCCCGGCGTACGTCGGCACGCTGGCCCTGGTCCCCTTCATCGTGCAGGGCGCCTCGCTGCGGCTCGCGATGACGGCCGCGATCGGGCTCAACCCACAGCTCTTCCCGTTCGTCGTGGAGGGGAGGAACGATTTCTTCGTACTCCTTCTCCTGTTTGCGGGCCTCGCGCTCCTCATGCGTGAACGACGCACGATGTCGTCGCTCGCATTCGCGGCCGCTGGAGCGGCCAAGCTCCACGCGCTGATCTTCCTGCCGTTCGTGGCCGTGTATCTGGTGGCGACGAAAAGGCCGCGCACCCTACGCGAGGCCATCGCCGCGCTTGTGCCGACCTGGCCCGCGGCGCTCTTCCTCCTCGCAACGTTCGTCCCGTTCCTCGCGAACAACGTCGGGGCGTTCTGGGACGACGTCGTCAGCTACAACGCGGGCGGCGCCGCATGGACGTACCCGATCTCAGGCATGGGCTTTTCGGCGATCCTCCTCGCGCTGGGGCTGATCCCGTACCGGCAGGCGGACTTCCCATTCGCGGCGATCGAGATCGCCGTCGCGGCGCCGATTGCGGCGTGGTGGTTCATCCGGCTCTGGCAGCGGCCGACGATCGCGACGCTCCTCGCGGGCTACGCGATCACGCTGCTCGCGTTCCTCTTCTTCGGACGGTATTTCCAGGGGAACTATCTCGGGTTCATCGCGGCGGTCTTCACCCCCGTTCCGTTCCTTGCGACGCGCACAGTTCGGCGCATGCCAAGGCGCGCACGCCGGCCCGCTCCGGCGATCGTCACACCGCCTCGCCCAGTTCGGGAACCGGCGCCCGCGCCGCCGCCGGCGCCGATGCCCTCGCCCGCACCGATGCCCGTGGCGCTCGATGCCGTCTCTGAACCCGCGCCTGCCGGGGTGGGTTCGGCCGACTAATCTCGGCGTATCGAAGCGCTCTGGGACTTCAGCGGCTGGCCGAGGGGGCCGATCCATCTCGCGATCGGTGTGTTCGACGGCGTCCACCTCGGGCACCGGGCGCTCATCGCGCACCTCGCGCGCGGCGCACGTCAGGACGGCGCCAGGGCGGTTGCGGCCACGTTTGACCCACTTCCGATCCAGGCGCTGGCGCCCGGGGCGCCGGCGTCAGCGCTCTCAGATGTAGGCGATCGGGTCAGGCTCCTGCGGGAAGCGGGCGCCGAGGCCGTCGTCGTCTTTCGTTTCGACGAGGCGTTCGCGCAGCTCTCTGCCGACGAGTTCGTGGATCGCGTGCGGGGGGCGTGCGACGTCCGCCGCATCGTCGTCGGTCCGGACTTTCATTTCGGCCGCCGCGCGGAGGGCGACGTCGAGAAGCTTCGCGCGCGGGGACAGCGCGACGGGTTCGTGGTCGACGTGGTGACGCCGATCGAGATCGACGGAGCGATCGTGAGCTCCACGCGTATCCGCAACCTTCTGCTTTCGGGGAATGTCGAAGCCGCCTCGCGGCTCCTCGGCCGCCCGTACAGCATCCGTGGGCGTGTCGTGCACGGCGCCAAGCGCGGTCGGGCACTCGGCTTTCCCACGATCAACCTCGCGCTTCCGAAGGAGCGCCTCCTGCCGCGCGACGGGATCTACGCGGTGTGGGCTGAGATGGGAGAGGGGCGGTTCAAGGCGGCCGCGTCGCTCGGCGTCCGCCCGACGTTCGGCGGCGGCGAGCGGGTGCTCGAGGCGTACCTTCTCGACTTCTCGGGAGAGATCTACGGCGAAGAGGTGGAGGTCGCCTTTGTGAAGCGCCTGCGTGACGAAATCGCGTTCGCGAGTCCCGCCGAGCTTTCCGCACAGATCGCGCGCGACGTCGAGGAGACGAAGGGAGCGCTCTCGAAATGAGCACTGTGGTTTCGCCGAAATACGAAGCGGTGGTCGGATGGGAGCGACTCCCATCGGGATATACCCATCCCGATGTCGCGGCGGTCGCAGTCAGCCCCAAGGGCCGAGTGTTTCTCTTCTGCCGCGCGGAGCACCCCGTGCTGATCTACGAACGGGACGGACGCTTTGCCGGATCGTGGGGTGAGGGAGTCTTCACCATGCGGACACACGGCATCACCATCGCGCCCGACGACTCGGTGTGGTGCGTCGATGACGCGGGTCACTCCGTGCGCAAGTTCTCGCCTGACGGGACGTTGCTGCTCACACTCGGCGAGAACGCCGGTACGCCGTCGGATAGCGGATACGACGGATCGAACCTGACGACGATCGTGCGCGGCGCGCCGCCCTTCAACCGGCCGACGAACCTCGCGGTCGCACCCAACGGCGACCTCTACGTCTCCGACGGGTACGGAAACGCTCGCGTGCACCGCTTCTCGCCGACGGGAGCACTGCTCGCGTCGTGGGGCGAGCCCGGTACCGGGCCCGGTCAGTTCATGCTGCCGCACGGCATTGCGGTCGATGCCACAGGCAAGGTGTTCGTGTGCGATCGCGAGAGCGACCGCATCCAGATGTTCACCGCGGACGGCCGGTTCGTGCGGGAGGTCACAGACGTCCAGCGGCCGACGCAGATCGTTCTCGCGCGTGGCTCGATGTACGTCTCGGAATTGGGGTGGCGCGCCGGTCAGCGCTCGTTCCGGAATGGGCAGATCGAGCGCGATCTTCCGGCCCGGGTGAGCGTCCTCGATGGCAACGGCAACGTGCTGGCGCGCCTTGGCGGTCCAGACCCGTGCGCGCCCGGCAGCTTCTGCGCCCCGCACGGCCTGGCGGTGGATGCGAACGGAGACCTTTACGTGGCCGAGGTCGTATGGACCATCGCCGGCAAGGCGGGGCTCGTGCCGCCGGACTGCCACACGATCCAGAAGCTCGCGCGGGTGTCCTGACCTCGCGTTAAGGCCCGCCGACCTCCGCGTAGCGGCGCGCGTCCGCGATGCCTACCTCCCACATCCTGCTCCGAGCGCTCGGCTGATCGGCATGCCCATCCGGTAGACTCATAAGCGAATAAGAGATCCAAAGGATCAAGAAAGGACAACGGGTGCCGTCAGCGACGCTCCCTAACAAGAACGAGGTGATCACGGCGTACCGCCGTGACGACAAGGACACCGGCTCGCCGGAGGTCCAGATCGCGCTCCTGACCGAGCGGATCAAGCACCTCACCGAACATCTGCGCACCGCCCGCCACGACAACGCCAGTCGCCGCGGGCTGCTCAGCATGGTCGGGCAACGCCGACGGCTGCTCGCCTACCTGCACCGCAGGAGCCCGGAGCGATACCAGGAAGTCATCGGGCGACTCGGTCTGCGACGGTGAGACCGCCCGCGTAGAGCGGAAACCCAGGGAAATCCCTGGGTTTTTTCATAGGCACCCGAGATCAACAACCACATGCCAGTTACCCGTTCCCAGGCGACCATCAATGGCAAGCCGCTGACCTTCGAGACAGGCAAATACGCGAAGCAGGCGGGCGGCGCCGTCACCGTCCAGTACGGCGACACAGTTGTGTTCGCCGCGGCGACCGTTGCGAAGACGATCCGAACCGGAATCGACTTCTTCCCGCTGACCGTCGACTTCGAGGAGCGCCTGTACGCCGCGGGGAAAATCCCGGGGTCGTTCCCTCGTCGCGAGGGCCGTCCTTCCGAGGAGGGCATCCTCACCGCGCGCCTCACCGACCGCCCGATCCGCCCGCTCTTTCCGAAAGGCTTCCGCAACGACGTTCAGATCGTCGTCTCGGCCTGGTCGGCCGATCAGGAGAACGGCTACGACGTCCTCGCGGTGAACGCGGCGTCCGCCGCGCTCACGATCTCGAACGCCCCGTTCGAGGGACCTATCGGCTGCGTTCGCGTCGGCACGGTGGACGGCGAGCTCACCCTCAACCCGACGATCCAGGAGATGCAGGAGAGCACGCTCGATCTCGTGGTCGCGGGCACGCGCGACTCGATCATGATGCTGGAGGCCGGCGCGCACGAGGTCACTGAGGACTTCCTCATGCAGGCACTCGCGCTCGCGCAGGAAGGCATCAAGAAGATCTGCGACGCGCAACTGGATCTTCAGCGCGCCTCAGGCAAGCCGAAGATGGAGTACATCCAGGTTCTTCCCGACCCTGCGCGCCTGGGCGCAGTCACCTCGTTCCTGAGCCAGCGGCTGCGCGCCAAGCTCCGCAACCCGGACAAAGCGCAGCGGGAGGCGGGACTCGACGAGCTGAAACTCGAGGCCGTCGCCCAGTTCTCGACCGGCGAGAACGCGGCGCTCAGTCTTGAAGAGGTCAGCGCCGTTTACGAGGAGCTCCTCGAGGACGAGTTCCGCAAGGCCGTCACCGAGGAGAACCTGCGTCCGGACGGCCGTGGCACCAAGGACATCCGCCAGCTCTCGATCGAGGTCGGGGTCCTGCCGCGTACGCACGGCTCGGCCGTCTTCACGCGCGGCCAGACCCAGGTCCTCTCGGTGGCGACGCTCGGCCCGGGCGGTGACGAGCAGATCATCGACACGCTCTCGCCCGTAGACACAAAGCGCTACATGCATCACTACAACTTCCCGCCGTTCTCCGTCGGCGAAGTGCGCATGATGCGTGGCGCGGGCCGGCGCGAGATCGGACACGGCGCGCTCGCAGAGCGCGCGATCCTGCCAGTTCTCCCGACGAAGGAACAGTTCCCGTACACCATCCGCGTCGTCAGCGAGACGCTCGAATCCAACGGCTCGTCGTCCATGGCGTCGACGTGCGGCTCCACACTCGCGTTGATGGACGCGGGCGTACCGATCAAGGAACTGATCGGCGGTATCGCGATGGGTCTCGTGACCTCGGGCGACAAGTGGACCGTCCTCACCGACATCCAGGGACTCGAGGACCACTACGGCGACATGGATTTCAAGGTCACCGGTTCGGCCAAGGGCGTGACCGCCCTCCAGATGGACATCAAAATCAAGGGGATCTCGCTCGACATCATGCGCGCGGCGTTCCAGCAGGCGCGCGAGGCGCGGCTCTTCATCATCGAAGCGATGCGTAACGTGATCAGCGAGCCCCGCTCCGAGCTTTCCCGCTGGGCGCCGCGGATCGAGACGATCAAGATCCAGCCGGACAAGGTGCGTGAGGTCATCGGCCCAGGCGGCAAGATGGTCCGCGCGATCCAGGCCGAGACCGGCACCACGATCGAGCTCGAGGACGACGGCACCGTCCGCATTACGGGCGCCAAGGCGGAGGGCCGCGACAGGGCTCGCGCCATGATCGAGGGCCTCACCAAGGAGCCCGAAGTCGGCGAGGTCTACGACGGCAAGGTCACCCGGATCATGAGTATCGGAGCGTTCGTCGAGTACCTTCCTGGAAAAGAAGGTCTTGTTCGCGTCAGCGAGCTGTCGTCGGAGCGCGTAAACAGCGTTGAGGACGCGGTCAAAGTCGGCGACAAGGTGAAGGTCAAGGTGGCCGAAGTCGACCGCATGGGCCGGGTCAACCTCTCGATCCGCGCAGTAAATGAGAACGGCAACGACTACGAGGCACGGCAGCGCGCCGAACGTGAGCGGTACCGCGAGCGCGACGAGCGTGGCGGTCCGCGACCGGGCGGCGACAGGGGTGGCTTCCGGCGCGGCGGTCCGCCGCGCCGATAGAGCATCCTCACCCTCGTTCTACCGGCCTATAACGAGGCGCGTCGCATCGAGGAGAGTCTCGGGCGATGCGCCGAGTTCTTTCGCGACCGCGCGATCGCGGGAGAGATCATCCTCGCCGACGACGGATCGACAGACGCGACCGCGGACACCTTCCATCGCGCGAAGCTCACGCATTCGCATCTCGGCCTGAGCTTCAAGGTGTTGCGCCTGCCGCACCGCGGCAAAGGCGCGGCGGTCCGCGCGGGTGTCGAGGCGGCCACCGGCGATCCGATCGTGTTCCTCGATGCCGACCTGACGATTCCCGTCGAGATCATCGACGTCTTCAATGGCGCGATCGACACCGGTGCCGACATCGCGATCGCCTCGCGCTACGTGCCGGGGTCGATCGTGGACCGGCCATGGTGGCGGCGCATAATGGGCGACGTCTACCGCGCGGTCGTGCACGTTCTCGTTCCAACGGACATCCGCGACACGCAGTGCGGCGGGAAGATGTATACGGCCGAGGCGGCGAAGGACCTCTTCGCGAGGCAACGATTGGACGGCTTCGCGTTCGATGCCGAGGTGTTGTACCTGGCACGTCGCGCGGGCTACAGAGTGCGCGAGATTCCGTTCGCGCTGCGGCAGCACGGCGAGACCCGCGTCGACTTCCTGCTCGACACGCCCAGGATGCTGCGGGACCTCTTCGTCATCAGGCTGAACGCACTTCGCGGGCTCTACGGCAGATGACGCTCGTCGTCACCGCGGACGACCTCGGCCTCTCGCCCGGCGTCACCAAAGGGATCCTGGAGTCGCACCGCCGTGGCGTCGTCCGCTCGACGTCACTCCTCGTGACCACCGGCTCGTCCGCCGAAGCGGCTGCGCAAGCCCGGATGGAGCCCGACCTGGAGGTCGGTCTGCATATCGACCTTGTCGGCGGCTCGCCGGTGAGCGACCCGGCAACGGTCCGGAGCCTCGTCGACCGCGAGGGCCGGTTTCTCGGGCTCACAGAGTTCACCAAACGCCTCTTCAGCGGCCGCATCCGCGCGGGCGAGGTCGCGGCCGAGATCCGCGCGCAAGCGGCCCTGTCGCGATCCTGGGGGATTCTGCCGCTCGCCTGGGACTCGCATCGTCAGGTGCACCTCATGCCGCCGGTGGCCCGCGTGGTCGGCCGGGTCGCTCGCGACGAGGGTGTCCGCTGGATCCGCCGTGCGCGGTCGCCGCGCGCCTGGACCGGCCCGAAGCAGGCGGCCCTCCGCGCCGCCACGTTCGCCTCCGCGTTCGCGTTCCGCGGCATCCCGGGGAACCGCTGGTACGTCGACATCACCACCGAGCGGCCCCGCCTCGACGCGGCAGGGGTTGCGCTCCTCGCGACCTACGGCGGGGTGGGGGAGATCAGCGCTCACCCGGGCTACATCGACGATCGCCTCCGTGCGGCCGACAGTCTTGTCGCCGACCGACCAAGAGAACTCGAGCTCCTCACCGACCCGCTCCTCCGGACGGCGCTCGGCAGCGAGGCTGTTCGCTGGCGCGTGCCCTGATGCCGGGCGGCAGCACGAGCGCGGCGCTCAACCGCGCCGTACACCGATACCGCGCCGCGCCGCTCGGTGCTCGTCTCTTCGTACACGGGCGCGCATTTCTCTCGGACCTCGCGTTCGTGGAGCGATTCGTTCCGAAGAGAGGCTTCATCGTCGACCTGGGATGCGGTCACGGGCTGTTCGCGTGCCTGCTGCACGAAGCGTCCGAACAGCGGCGCGTGGTCGGGATCGACCTCGACGAGCGCAAGATCGAAGTGGCGCGTGGCGCCGTCCGCGACACGCAGTGGCTGCGGTTCGAGGTCGGCGACATCATCAGGGACCAGCCGCCGCACTGTGACGCGGTGACTATCGTCGACGTCCTGTATCTGCTGCCGTACGAGGATCAGGAGCGCGTGCTGAAGAATGCGGCGTCGGCTCTGGGCGAGGGCAAGCCCCTCATCGTGAAGGCCCAGGAGCGCCGCACCGATCCGCGTTACGCCATCACCTACGCGCAGGAGCTGGTCACAGTTGGGCTCGGCTTCACGCGCGGCGGTCACCAGCGCTTTTACTTTCCATCGCGCGAAGAGGCGCGCGCGATGTTCGAACGCGCCGGATTCGTGGTCGAGGTGGAGGAGATGCCTCGTCGGCCGTACACCGATGTCGTGTACCTGGCGCGAAAGGCTCCTCTGAAACCTTCCTCCGCCGCATAATCAGCTCGTTGAACGACGCCTCGACGGATCTTCGTCTCGTCGCCGACGAGATCCGCGCATGCACTGCGTGCCCACTCCATCGGAGCGCGCGTCAGGCGGTACCCGGAGACGGCAGCGCTGACTCGGGAATCTTTTTCCTCGGCGAGGCGCCCGGCTATCACGAGGATCTCCAGGGCAAGCCGTTCGTCGGCGCCGCCGGCCAGTTCCTGGACGAGCTTCTGGCCGGCATAGGGCTCGACCGGCGGAAGGTCTTCATCACCAACGTCGTCCGCCACCGCCCGCCGGAGAACCGCGACCCGCTACCGGAAGAGATATCGGCGTGCGACATGTGGCTGCGCCGCCACCTCGAGGTCTTGCAGCCGCGTGTGATCGTCACCCTCGGTCGCCACGCGATGGGGAAGTTCTTCCCGGGCGAGTCGATCTCGCGCATCCACGGCAAGCCGCGAAAGACCGCCGACGGCCTCCTGATCTTCCCCGTGTATCACCCCGCGGCGGCGCTGCACCAGCCCGCTCTACGCGACGCGCTGCATGCCGACTTCGCGGCACTGGCCCTGTTCCTGGCGACTACTCCACCCGAAAAACAGCCGGAGGAAAAGCCGGTGGAGCAGATAACGCTCTTTGGCTAAGTCGAACACGGCGCTGCGGGTGATCCCGCTCGGCGGCGTCGGTGAGATCGGCAAGAACATGCTCGCGATCGAGATCGGTGACGACATCGTCGTCATCGATGCGGGCTTGATGTTCCCTGACGAGGGCATGCTCGGGATCGACCTCGTCATCCCCGACATGACCTACCTGCGGCAGAACAAGAAGAAGGTGCGCGGCTTCCTCATCACGCACGCACACGAGGATCACATCGGCGCGCTGCCGTACGCGCTCCGCGACCTGCTCGAGGTGCCGATCTACGGCACGAAGCTCACGATCGGGCTGATCCGGACCAAGCTGCGGGAGCACAAGCTCGCGGAGCGCGCGACGTTCCGCGAGATCGCGCCGGGGACGCCGTTCGGCATCGGCAATTTCCGGTGCGACTCGTACTACGTTTGCCACAGCATCCCTGACGCGATCGGCGTGACTATCGACACTCCCTATGGGGCCGTGGTGCACTCGGGGGACTGGAAGTTCGACCACACACCGGTCGACGGCCGTCAGACCGACTTTGCGCGCTTGGCGGCGATCGCGGCAAAGGGGGTGCTTCTCCTGATGTCGGACTCGACGCGCGCCGAGCAGCCCGGCTACACCCAGTCCGAGCGCCACGTCGCCGAGATGTTCGATGCGATCATGTCGCGCGCGCCCGGTCGCGTGATCACGACCACCTTCGCGTCGAACATCTCGCGAATCCGGCAGATCGTGGAGATCGCCTCGGCGTGGGGCCGGAAGACCGCAATCGTCGGTCGCTCGATGGAGAACTACACGAAGACGGCCCGCGAGCTCGGCTATCTCGAGTACCCGGAGGGGTCCATCGTGAGCCCGCACGAGATCGGAAAGCTCGCCGACCACGAGCTCTGCATCATCACGACGGGTAGCCAGGGCGAGCCGACGAGCGCGCTCTCGCGGATGGCTCTCGGCGACCATCGCCACGTCGCGGTGAAAGAGGGCGACACCGTCGTCATGTCGGCGACCCCGATCCCCGGCAACGAGGAGCTCGTCTCGAGGACCGTCGATAACCTCTTCAAGCTCGGCGCCGAGGTGATCTACGACTCGCAGAGCCGGCCGCACGTCTCGGGACATGCCAGCCAGGAGGAGCTGAAGCTCCTCCTCAACATCCTGAGGCCGAAGCATTTCCTCCCGATCCATGGCGAGTACCGGATGCTCGTACGTCACGCCCGGCTGGCCATGGATCTCGGCGTCGAGCCAAAGAACGCCTTCGTGCTGACCAACGGCGACGTGCTCGAGATCGACTCGAACGGTGCGCGGGTGGGGGAGAAGGTGCAGTCCGGGGTCGTGTACGTCGACGGCCTCGGCGTGGGCGACGTAAGCCAGTCGGTCATGCGCGACCGCTGGTCGATCGGGAGCGACGGCATCTTCCTGGTTGTGCTCACGATCGAGCGCCAGACCGGCAAGGTCCTGTCGGGCCCGGACATCGTCACGAAAGGCTTCGTCCCCGAGGAGGATGCGGCGGACATCATCGAGCGCACCAAGCAGCGCATCCTCGACGGCCTCGGCG
>JBOGTG010000130.1:0-39276 GCA_050692175.1 Candidatus Limnocylindria bacterium
GCGCTCAACGCCGTTGAGGCGGCGCTCAAGAAAATCCCGAAAGTGGAAGGCGGCGGTGCGGGCCAGCTTTATCTCGCGCCGGCGCTCGCGCGCGTCTTCGACACCGCCGAAAAGGCCGCGGAAAAATCGGGCGATTCCTACGTCACGGTCGAACGGCTCCTGATAGCGCTCGCGGTCGAGAAGGAGAGCGAAGCCGGTAAAATTCTCTCTCGTGCCGGCGTCACGCCGCAGAAGCTGAACGCGGCGGTCGAGGAATTGCGCAAGGGCCGTACCGCGGACTCCGCATCGGCGGAAAGCGCCTATGACGCGCTCAAGCGCTATGCGCGCGACCTCACGGAGGCGGCGCGCACGGGCAAGCTCGACCCGGTGATCGGCCGCGACGAGGAAATCCGGCGCTCGATCCAGATCCTCTCGCGCCGGACCAAGAACAATCCGGTGCTGATCGGCGAGCCGGGCGTCGGCAAGACCGCAATCGTCTAGGGGTTGGCGCAGCGCATGGTCAACGGCGACGTGCCGGAGAGCCTGCAGGACAAGAAGCTCCTGGCGCTCGACATGGGGGCGCTGATCGCAGGCGCCAAGTACCGCGGCGAGTTCGAGGAGCGGCTCAAAGCCGTGCTGTCCGAGATTGAGGCCGAGGGCGGCAGGATCATTCTGTTCATCGACGAGCTCCACACCGTGGTCGGGGCTGGAGCGGCGGAGGGCGCGGTCGATGCCGCAAACATGCTGAAGCCGATGCTCGCGCGCGGCGAGCTTCACACCATCGGCGCGACCACGCTCGACGAGTACCGCAAGCACGTCGAGAAAGATGCGGCGCTCGAGCGGCGCTTCCAGCCGGTGTACGTGGGCGAGCCCACGCTCGCGGACACGGTCTCAATACTTCGCGGGCTGCGCGAGCGATACGAGATCCACCATGGCGTCCGTATCCAGGACGCCGCGCTCGTCGCAGCCGCGACGCTCTCGTCGCGTTACATCACCGACCGCTTCCTCCCTGACAAGGCCATCGACCTCGTCGACGAGGCGGCGTCGAAGCTGCGCATGGAGATCGACTCGATGCCCGCGGAGCTCGACGAGGTCGAGCGGGCGATCTCGCGCCTCGAGATCGAGCGCGAGGCGCTGAAGAAAGAGACCGATGCGGCCAGCAAGGAACGCCTGCAGAAGCTCGAGCGCGAGCTCGCCCACGCCAAGGAAGAGGCGACCGTCCTGCGCGCGCACTGGCAGCAGGAAAAGGCCGCCATCAGCGAGATCCGTGAGAAGCGTCAGCAGCTCGAGGCGATCCGCGCCGATGTGGAGCGTGCCGAGAGGGCCGCCGACTACGCGAAGGCGGCCGAGCTGAAATACAGCACGGTCGCGAATATCGAGAAAGAGATCGCGCGCGCCGAGAAGCGGCTCGCGGACCTGCAGAAGAACGAGAAGATGCTCACCGAGGAGGTGACGCCCGAGGACATCGCCGACGTCGTCGCCAAGTGGACGGGCATCCCCGTCACAAAGCTCCTCGAGGGCGAGGTCTCCAAGCTCCTGCGCATGGAGCAGAACCTCCACGAGCGCGTCGTCGGCCAGGAGGAGGCGGTCACGGCCGTGGCAAACGCTGTACGTCGCGCGCGCGCCGGCATGCAGGATCCGAACAGGCCGCTTGGCTCATTCCTGTTCCTCGGTCCCACCGGCGTCGGCAAGACGCTCCTCGCGAAGGCTCTCGCCGAATTCCTCTTCGACGACGAGCGCTCGCTCGTGCGCCTCGACATGTCGGAGTACATGGAGAAGCACACCGTGGCGCGGCTGATCGGCGCCCCTCCGGGCTACATCGGCTTCGAGGAAGGCGGTCAGCTGACCGAAGCGATCCGCCGCCGACCGTACTCGGTGCTCCTCCTGGATGAGATCGAGAAGGCACACCCGGACGTCTTCAACGTGCTCCTCCAGATCCTCGATGACGGACGCCTCACCGACGGAAAGGGCCGGACGGTCGACTTCAAGAACGTTGTGATCATCATGACAAGCAACGTTGGCTCCACGTTCATCACCGAGCTCGCGGATCAACAGGAGCTCCTGCGCAAGCGCGTCATGGACGCGCTGCGCGGTCAGTTCCGCCCGGAGTTCCTGAACCGGATCGACGAGATCGTCATCTTCAAGAACCTGGTGACGCAGCAGCTGATGCAGATCGTCGAGAAGGAGACGAAGATCCTCGCCAAGCGGCTCCTCGAGCGGAAGATCACGCTCGAGCTCTCCGACAACGCGAAGTCACTCATCGCGAAGGAGGGCTTCGACCCCGTGTACGGCGCGCGCCCGATCAAGCGCACGATCCAGCGCCTGGTCATCGATCCGCTCGCGCAGAAAGTGCTCTCCGGAGAGTTCAAGGAGGGCGACACGGTGTTCGTCGATGCGCAGGACGGAAAGGTCGTCTTCTGGAGCGAGCAGTATGCGCAGGAGAAAGCCGAAGAGAACGGCGGGCGCGTGCCCGCGGGCGCCGGAGGACGAGGCCGAAAGGCGAACTAGTATTCCGCGCTTGAGCCTCACACCACCGACCCGTGGCGGTGCGGACGGATCGATGGTCGAGGTCATGACCACGATGCGAGCGATAACGTTCGAACCTACGCGCTGATTCCCATCGGATGGCCGCTCGGCCGTTTTGGTCCGGTGACGCGGCGCCCGCCAGACCAGGTGATCCGTCAGGACCACTGGTAAGAACGCGATCACCCAGGACCGCTCTTGGCGAGACAGCAGGATGAGGAGCACCCGAGACCGCACCGGCGCACTCATGAGCGGCCTGCCGCGATATACAGGTGTGGTGAGTCGCCTCGCGCTCGTCGTTGCCATCGTTCTGTCGTCCTGCGGAGGCGCGGGGTCCGCGGTGCCGACCGAATCCTTCTCCGTTGCGCTCGCTACCGCGACGCCAACCGTGCGGACGGCGCTGACCCCATCCCCGGTTCCGACCGCCCGGCCGATCGGCGACGTCCTCGAACGGATCGACCCCGCCAAGCTGAACGACCACATGGTCGCGCTCGCATCGTTCGGCTCTCGCGATCCGCGCCACCCGAACCACGCCAAGGCGGTCGGGTACCTCAAGGAGCAGCTCGGCGCCATTCCGGGCGTCGTCCTGCAATCGCATCGTGCGGCGTACAACGGCATCCCGCTCGAGAACATCCTCGCGATCATCGACCCCCTCACTCCGGCGCCAACATCTACGGGGTGGGTGATGATCTGCGCCCACTACGACTCGATCTCCAACCGCAGCCCGGGTTGGAATCCCGCCACGAGCGCAGCCCCCGGCGCTGACGACAACGGCACCGGCACCGCCGCGCTCCTCGAGTACGCACGCGTGCTCGTGCAGGAGCGCGCGTCGCTCCGGCAGCGCGTCGTCCTCGCCTTCTTCGACGGCGAGGAGCTCTTCTTCAAGGGAAGTGCGGCGTACCTCGGGTCGCTCGAGGCGCCGCAACCGTACGCGGCCGTGATCAACATCGACATGGTCGGCTTCAACCCGCTTGCCGATCGGCTCGACCTCATCTACTACACGAACGGGTCCACCGCGCTTCGCGACCGGATGATCGCCGCGAACGATCGCTATCAGATTGGCGTCTCACCACTCGTGCCCCAGCTCGCGACTAGTGGCGCCACGATCCTCGACGCCGCACCCTTCGGCCTCGCCGGGATCCCATCCGTCGCGGTCGTGCAGCGCTACGGCGAGAACGATGCGACCTTCCCTGGGAATTACACCTTCCACACGATGAACGACACGCCCGACACGGTCAGCAACAAGAGGCTCTGGTTGAAGGCCGCGAAGCTCGCTCTTGCAACCGCGCTCGAGCTCGCGCGCTAGGCTCGCACCGTCGCGCGGCGGACCCGCCACGATCGCCACGTCCAGAGCGCGCCGGCGATCGCGAGGATCGTTGTTCCGATCCAGGACACGAGTACACCGATCGCGACGTCAGCGCGGACGGTGATGCTCGTTTCGTCCTGCGTCGCGGCCCAACCCAGGGCGGCCGAGCAGTACGGCATGCCCGCGGCGAGCACGAGCGCGCCGATCGACGCCCAGCGCCGGATGGACCCAAGACGCATGGGCGCCGAGCCTAGGCAGCGTCGTCACAGCGCGAGGCTCAAAGCGGAATAAATCTGATGCAGGAACCGGCTCGGAACGGTCGCCAGCTTTCGCGTCTCGATGAAGCCGGCATCGCTCGCGAGCTCGCGCCATGTCTCGAACGCGAGGGGGTGCGGCACCCACGGATTTCCGCGATCGCTGTCGTACTCGACCAGGAGGAGACGTCCGCCGTGCTTGATGTAGCCGCGCACGTGCGCGAGCACCGCTGTCTTGTCCTCGACGAAGTGGAGCGAGTTCGCCATGAGGACCCCGTCGAGGTCAGCGAGATCGAGCCGCCGCGTGAAGTCGGCGACCCGAATGCGCAGCTCGGCCTGTGGCACCGCGGAGACGAAAGCGCCCCGCAGCTCGGCCAGCGCGGCGCGGTCGCGATCGACCGCGTGGATGACTCCGTGCGGACCGATCAGATCGGCGAGCGCGAGCGTGAACGCGCCGGTACCCGCACCGAGGTCGGCCCAGGTTCCGCCTTCGCCCTGCGTCACGCCGCCCGCGAGCAGGGCGACATGGTCGGCGTGGTTCACGACGAGCCCAGCTCGCTCTCGCGCCAGCCGTCGGTCGAGAGCGCGATGGTCACAGGCCCGTCCGCCTCGAGACTGACCACCATCGCGGCGCCGAACCGACCCTGACGCACCTCGACGCCGCTGCCGCGGAGCGCCCCGCAAAACGCCTCGAAAAGCCGCTTTCCCTGCTCGGCCGGGGCGGCCGCGGTGAATTCGGGCCGCCGGCCGTGCCGAGCGTCGCCATACAGCGTGAATTGCGGCACGGCGAGCACCGCGCCGCCGACGTCGGTGAGCGCCCGTTGCATCTTGCCGCCCTCCTCGAAGATGCGAAGGCCCGCGATCTTCGCAGCGAGGCGTTCGCCGTCCTCGGGACGGTCGTTGGCGCCGACCCCAAGGAGGACGACGACACCGGATTTGATCTCGGCCACCCGCTCATCGCCGACGTCGACGGTGGCCGAGCGAACGCGCTGAACGACCGCGCGCGTTAGACGTTCACTCCCGATCAAGCGGCTGGGCGCGTCGGCCTTGCCTCCGCGCCTCGACCGCGAGCTCAGGCTGAAGGTCTCGCTCGTCGTCGGCAGGGGCAGGGGCCCCTGAGCGCGAAGCGCGCCGCTCCTCGCTCGGCTTCACTCCAACATCCACGGGTTGTCGCCGCGCACGACTGCTTCGACCTCCGGCCCGGTGAGGTGGCCGGGCGTGAACACCGTCATGCTCTTCCCGAGCGGAAGGCGCGTGATATAGGTCACCCTCCCGAAGCGGTAGCCGTGCTGGAACAAGAAGGGCGTCCCGTCGATCTCGATTCGCTGCCGATGGGCGGTCGACGTTCCCGGCACGCCCGGAGTATGGCCGTTAGCGGGCGATCAGGCCCCAGGGATCCTCGGGAAAGGTGCTCGGGTTTGTGCTCGCGTTGGCGACGGCTCCGAGCAGTCCGAGGACCAGAATCGCGAGGACGATCGCTGCCATCGCGCGCGAGCGGAACGGTCTCATCTCGTACTCCCCACATTGTCCGCGCCGACAGCGGCCAGTATTCTTCCGGCAGTCTAGGGAAGCCGGACGGCTCGGTGCACTGTCAGTTCGGTCTAGACAGGGGAGCGTCGGTGGCGAGTCTGCCGGAAATCGTTCAGAAGCCGGTGACCTTGGGCGAGCGGGTCCGCGCCGCCCGTCGCGAACTTGCTATGAGCCAGGCGCAGCTTGCGGGCGATGAGCTAACCAAGGGCTTCATCAGTCAGGTCGAGGCCGGTCTGGTTCGTCCGTCCCTCCGGTCCCTTCAGATCATCGCGTCGCGTCTCGGCAAAAGCCTCGACTACTTCATCGGCGACGAGTCCCTGGCAGGCGCGAAGCGCCGTGTGTTCCATCGCCTGGCAGCCCAGGCCGCAATCGAGCGCCGCGAGTGGGGCGCCGTCCGTTTTGAGGCGATGGCTGCCCTCGCGCAGCAGGCGCAAGGCGCCGAGCGCGCCACACTCCTTCGCTTCCTCGCCGCGGCCGACACGGCCGAAGGCAAACGGGAACAGGCGTTCGAACGGCTGGCCGAGGCGATGACGCTTGTCGACGCGAACACCGATGCCACCGAGCTCGCCCACCTGCTGCACGCCCGCGGCGTGCTGTACGTGGAGCACGGCCAGCTCGCGGCGGGTGCCGAATCGCTCGAGGCGGCGCGCGACGTGATGGAGCAGCGCGAGATCACCGACCCGCGCCTCCGCGCGAGGACCCTCGTCCACCTCGGCACCGTCTACCGCCGGCTCCATCGCACGGTGAAGGCGCTCGCCACGTACGAGCTCGCCCTCGCCGTCGCCTCACGGTCCAGCGAGCTTCGGCTCGCCGCGCAGAGCTACATGGGTGTCGCCGTCGCGCTCTACGACGCGGGCGAGCTCGATGGCGCGATCGCGAACTACCAGCGCGCGCTCGGCCTATTCGAGCGCGTTGCCGACACCGCCGTTGAGCTCTCGGTGATGCAATCGCTCGCCACCGTTCAGTTCGAAAACGGCGACATGAGCGCCGCGCGGGAAACGGTCGACCGCTGCAGCAAACGCGCCGTTGTTGCCGGCGACGTCCGCGTGGGCGCGATCGTCGACGTTCTGCGCGCGCGCATCACCCTCCAGGAGGGTGATGCCGAGGGCGCGCTGCGCCTGGCCGAGTCGGCGGAGGAGCGGCTGGCCGATCTTGGCGACTACCGTCAGCAGGCCGACGCGTTGCGCGTCGCCGCCGCGGCCGATCACGAGCGTGGCGACTACGCCGCGTCCGACCAGGCGTACCGCAAGGCGATCGAGCTCGTCGCTTCCATCGAGGACCATCCGGATCTCTCGACGCTCGCAGCCGAGTACGCGCAGAAGCTCCGCGCGCGCGGCGATCTCGAGGCGGCTTTCGCGTACCTCGAGCTCGCGCGCGATCCCGCCGCGTCCCGCCCCGCGTCCTGATCCACTAGGGCGCCGTAGCATCGGGGCGTGCCCCTCGATGCCCTCGCCGTCGGCAACGACGCCATCGCGAAGGTCCTCGACGAGATCGGTGACCTCATCGAGCTCAAGGGCGAGAACGTGTTCCGTGCGGTTACGTACCGCGCGGCGGCGCGCTCGATACGCGACCTCCGCGAGCCGCTCGCGAAGCTCGTGGAGGAAAAGCGGCTCAAGGAGATCCCGAAGGTCGGCTCGTCGGTCGGCGAGGCGATCGAGCAGATCGTCGCGACGGGCCGATCGAAGCGTCACCAGGAGCTTCAGGCCGCGGTCCCACCCGGCCTCTTGACTCTGCTTCGTGTGCCCGGAGTCGGTCCGGCGACCGCGCGCACGATCTACGAGCACCTCAAGATCACAACGGTCGAAGAGCTGGAGGAGGCCGCGCAAGCCCACCGCCTCCAGCAGCTTCCGAAGATCCAGGCGAAGACCGAGGAGAACATCCTCCGCTCGATCGCCGCCCTGAAACAGCGAACGGGCCGGTCGCTGCTGCACGAGGCGCGGGCCGCCGCGACCACGATGGCGGACTACCTTCGCGCGGAAACCGGCGTCACTCAGCTCGCCATCGCGGGGAGCCTCCGCCGCTACAAGGAGACGATCGGCGACGTCGACATTGTCGTCGCCGGCGACGACGCAGCGCCGATCTTCGACATCTTCGCGCGCGCTCCCAGCATCGAGCGCGTGCTCGCGCGCGGCGACACCAAGTGTTCGGTCATCGTCGGCCGCGGCCTGCAGATCGATCTGCGGGTGGTCCCGCTGCGGTCGTTCGGCGCGGCGCTGCTCTACTTCACCGGCTCGAAGGAGCACAACGTACGGCTCCGCGGCCTGGCCCTCCGCCGAAAGCTGCTCTTGAACGAGTACGGCCTGTATCGCGTCGGCGCGGAGGAGCGCGGCCAGGAGATCGCCTCGGCGACGGAGGAGGAGGTTTACGCCGCACTCGAGATGGACTTCATCCCGCCCGAGCTGCGCGAGGACCGCGGCGAGATCGACGCCGCAAGAGCGCACGCGCTGCCGAAGCTGGTCGACCTGGGTCAGGTGCGCGGCGATCTGCACACGCACACGAACTGGACCGACGGCCGGGACCCGCTCGCGGATATGGCGCGGCGTGCGCGTGCGAAGGGCTACGCGTACCTCGCCGTGACCGACCACTCACCGGGCCTTGGCATGACCAATGGCCTGTCGCCGGAACGGATCGAGGCGCGGCTCGCCGAAGCGGCGCGCCTGAACGCCGAGCTCGCGCCGTTCCGCATCATCGTCGGAACGGAGGTCGACATCCGTGCGAACGGCGCGCTCGACTATCCCGATCAGCTCCTCGCCAAGTTCGACATCGTGAGTGCCTCGGTGCACTCGTCGTTCGCGCAGACGCGCGAGCAGATGACCGCGCGGGTGGTGGGCGCGATGCGCCACCCTCTCGTGACCGCGCTGTCGCATCCCACCGGCCGGCTCCTGGAAAAGCGCGAGCCGCATGCGGTCGACCTGGACGCGGTCATCGAGGCCGCGACCTTGACGGGGACGTGGATCGAGGTGAACGGAGGACCCGAGCGGCTCGACCTCCCGGACACCTGGATCCGCAAAGCCGTCGAACGCGGGGCCGGGCTCGTCGCGAACTCCGATGCCCATGCGATCGAGGAGCTCGACTGGATGGACCTCGCGGTCGGGACGGCGCGACGGGGGTGGGCGCCTCAGGGCAGTCTCGCGAATGAGCGCGGCCTCGACGCGATGCTGGCATCGCGGAAGAAGCGCTGATGACGCGCGCCCGGTTCGTCGTGAACGGCGAGGTGCAGGGCGTGAACTTTCGCGCGACCGCGGTTCGAGAGGCTCTGCGTCTCGCCCTCACCGGCCGCGTGTGGAACCGCGATGACGGGGCGGTCGAGCTGATCGCCGAAGGAAGCGGTGGCGCTCTCGCGTCGTTGCAGAACTGGTTGAACGAGGGACCGCCGGGCGCGGACGTGAGATCCGTCGAACGGACCGAGCTTGGCGGTAAGCCGCGTTACGAAGGCTTCAACATCACCTGGAGCGCGCCGAGAGGCGACTAGCGGCGCCGCTTCCTCTTGCGTCCCGGCTTCGGAAAGTAGGCCTGACGACGGCGCTCCCGCTCCCACGCGGCTTCCCGCGGCGGCAGGTACGCCCAGTAGAGGTACACGACGAGCGCGCTGTTCGCGGCAACCGACACGGCGATGACCCAGAAGGACACCCCCGCGCGCAACAGCACGAGGTACCAGATGAGAAAGATGACATTCGCCCAGAAGGCCCACGGCCGGATGCCGAGCTCGGGCGGCGGCGTTGTCCGGCTCCGCCAGTTGTACCAAACGATGTTTGCGATCAGGGACAGCACGACCGCGAGCACCGCCGGCCAATAGAAACGGGATTCGCTGTTGAAGGGTTCGAAGAATCGATCGATGAAGTGCTGGGGATCGAACGGCATGGACTGGCTATACTAGCCACGCTGCGAGCCCTCCTCTCGGTCTCTGATCGCACCGGTCTCGACGCGTTCGCGCGCGGATTGCAGGACCTCGGGTGGGAGCTCATCGCCACCGACGGAACACGCGCCGCGCTCGCCGCCGAGGGCATCACGTCGCGCTCGGTCGAAGACGTGACCGGTCAGCCTTCGCTGCTTGGCGGGCGCGTAAAGACACTGCATCCAAAGATTCACGCCGCACTGCTCGCACGCCGCGACGATCCGGCGCATCGCGAGGAGCTCCAGCGCGAGGGCATCGAGCCGATCGACCTGGTGGTCGTCAACCTCTATCCGTTCGCCGAGTCCGCGGGGTCGGGGAAGAGCGGCCCCATGCTCCTGGACCAGATCGACATCGGTGGCGCGACGATCCTTCGAGCTGGCGCGAAAAACTACGAGCACGTCGTCGTGGTCGCGCGGCCCGAGCGATACGCCGCGGTGCTCGACGAGCTGAAGCAGCGAGGCTCGGTATCGCTCGAGACGCGTCGGGTCCTCGCGTCGGAGGCCTTCAGCCACACCGCGGCTTACGACGCGACGGTCGCGTCCCGCTTCGCGAGCGAGGCGGGGGTGCAGTTTCCGGACGAGCTCACGCTCTCGCTTCGCAAGGTCCGCGATCTGCGCTACGGCGAGAACCCTCATCAGCAGGCCGCGATGTACGCGGTGCGCGGCGAAGACGGAGCTATGACGACCATGCAGCAGCTGCACGGCAAGGCGACCAGCTTCAACAACATGCTCGACATCAACGCGGCCTGGCGCCTCGCGACCGACTTTGCGCAGCCGACCGTGTCGATCATCAAGCACCAGAACCCGTGCGGGGTCGCGTCGGACAACGACATCACGAGGGCCTACCGGCGCGCGTTCATGTGCGACTCGGTCTCGGCGTTCGGCGGGATCGTTGGCGCGAACCGGATCGTGACGCGCGAGCTCGCGGAGGCGATGGAAGGCACGTTCTATGAGGCGATCATCGCTCCCGGCTACGAGGATGAGGCCCTACCGATCCTGCGGCAGCGCAAGAACCTCGAGATTCTCGCTGTGCCGGGTCACTCGATCGTTGGCGGAAGGCTCGCGCGCAAGGATGGCGGCGCGTTCGATTACAAGCGCATCGCGGGCGGAATGCTCGTGCAGACGCCCGACGAGTCCGCGGTCGACGAGGGCAACTTCAAGGTGGCCACCGAGCGCACGCCGTCGCTCGAGGAGCTCACCGACCTGCTATTCGCGTGGCGCTGCGTGAAGCACGTCACCTCGAACGCGATCGTCCTCGCGAAGGGCCTGGCGACCGTCGGAGTTGGTCCGGGCCAGCTGTCACGCGTGGTCGCGGTCGAGACCGCGGTGCGCAAGGCGGGCGAGAACGCGCGACTCGCGGTCATGGCGTCGGACGCCTACTTCCCGTTCCCCGACGGCATCGAGGTCGCGGCGCGCGCCGGGGTGACCGCGATCATCCAGCCCGGCGGATCGCTCCGCGACGCGATGATGGTCGACACGGCGAACAAGAACCACATGGCGATGCTGTTCACCGGACGGCGGCACTTCAAGCACTAGTCGCGCACGACGTCACGCTGAGACGGCCTGCTTCGCCTCCCGATCCTTTGAGACCGCTATGACCTCAGGCTAGGCGAGCTCGATGTAGCGGAACGCCTCCGCGGCCGCGAGGTTCCAGGTCGATCCGGTGTTCTTCGCCCACCATCGCATCCGCTCCGCAAACCCGCGGCGCCCTCCGACCTGGCTCTTGTGCGATTTGAGTGCCGCGATCTTCCCGTCGATCGACCCTGAGATGTCGAACCAGATGTTCGGGTCGCGGGTCCCGAAGAGGAGCACGCGCGCGACGCGGTGGTGCTTCAGGCCGCCGGTGAGCTGCTCAGGGAAGAAGAGGTGGTCGCGCGCGGCGATCACACCGTCGAGTCCGCTCCACCCGGCGACGCGGTGATCCGGGTGAACCTGGTAGTGAGCCCAGGGGTCGTTGGTGAAGACGAGCTCGGGCCGGTGCTGGCGGATGACCCGGCACACCTCGCCGCGAAGATCCATGGTGCGCTCGAGCTCGCCGTCCTGGTGCCCCAGGAAGACGAACTCCTTGACGCCGACCGCTTCGCCGGCCGCGCGCTGCTCACGCTGTCTGGTTTCGGCCATCCGCTCGGGCGTCATCTTTGGATCGTGCGTGCCCTTTTGCCCGCTGGTGATCACGCAGTACGTCACGTGGGTTCCCGCGGCTCTGATCCACGAGGCGAGGGTGCCCGAGCATCCGAAGTCGACGTCGTCGGGGTGGGCGAAGATGGCCATCGCACGCTTCGGAATGGTGAAGGGGTCCGCCACTAGACCTTCACTTTCCGTTCATCGAGGACGCGATCGTAGAGATCGACGATGCGGTCGCCGACGCCGCGCCAGGTGAAGTGCTCCGCGCGGTCGCGCGCGCCGTGCGCGAGGTGCATGCGGAGGCGGGCGTCGGTCAGGACCTCCGCCATGGCGTCGGCGAGCGCCTGGTAGTCGCCGGCCGGCACGAGCAGACCCGACTTGCCGTTCTCGATGACCGTCTGGAGGCCGCCCACGCGGGTCCCGACGACCGGCGTGCCACAGGCCATCGCTTCGAGGGCGACCAACCCGAACGACTCGGTCAACGACGGAACCGCGCACAGATCAGCGGCCGCGTAGTACAGAGCGAGATCCTCCTGTCCGCGCGACCCCACGAAGGAGACGTTCGCCTCAAGGCGGTGCTCGTGAACGAGACGACGGAGCTCGAGGATCTTCTCGGTTTCGGGCGCGTCGTCGCCGGGATCGAGCGCACCGCCGACCACGAGGAGGCAGAGATCACTTCGCATGTCGGGATGCCGCTGAAGGAGCAGACCGAGGGCGCGCAGAAGGACGTCGATCCCTTTGATCTGCTCGATGCGGCCAACGAACAGGATGAGCCGCTCGCACTGGTCGCGACCGAGCTTCTCGCGCGCATCGACCTGTCGGACCGGATGGAATACGACGGGGTCCACCCCGCAGGGTATGACTGCGACGCGCGCGGTGTCGGCCTTGTAGAGCCGGCGCAGCTCGCCGAGTTCGATCTCACTGGCTGCGACGACCGCCGCCGACTTGCGCACCGCCTCGCGCTCGATCTCGATTCGGATGTCGCTTTCGCCGTCGATGTCCTCGTCCATGACCTCACGCTTCACGAGGCCGAGCGTGTGGAACATCTGCACGACGGGGACGTTCCACTGCTGCTCGAGCGTCCCGGCGATCTTCGCGGACAGCCAGTAGTGAGCGTGGATGAGGTCGTACGATTTCCCTTCCAGCGCCGCGTGCTCGAGAAGCTTCGCCGTGAATTCATCGAGGCGCTCGTAGACGTCCATCTTCGGCCAGTAGCCGATCGGTCCGGACTGGATGTGGATCACCCGAGCGTTCGGACCGAGCTGCTGGATCCGCGGGTCGTCCCTCTCGCGCCAGCGTGTGAAGACGTCGACCTCGATGCCCCGGGCGCCGAGGTCGCGCGCCAGCTCTCGGACGTAGACGTTCATCCCGCCGGAGTCACGCCCGCCCAGCTTCGCAAGGGGGCACGCGTGGACGGACAGCATGGCGATCCGCCGCGTCATGGCCGGGATGCCTCGAACGACGCGTGATCGCGCGCGATACAGATCGGGTCCGACGTGGTGAGGATCATCCGAGTCTAGGGGAGCGCACACTCCGGTGAGCGTGCGGGTGATCGTCGCGCCCCAGTCCTTCAAAGGCTCGGCCGATGCGGTCGCCGTGGCTTCGGCGATCGCACGCGGCATTCGTCGGACGTGGCCGGACGCGCACGTTGAAGAGATGCCGCTCGCCGACGGTGGGGAGGGGACAGTGCGCGCGCTGGTCACCGCGACGAACGGCGGCCTGCGCAGATCACGCGTGCACGATCCGCTCGGTCGCGAGATCGACGCGGAGTGGGGAGTCCTTGGGGACGGCACGACCGCGGTTGTTGAGATGGCCGCGGCAAGCGGCCTTCCCCTGCTGGACCCCGGCGAACGTGACGCGCGCCTCACCAGCACTCGCGGGACCGGCGAGCTGATCCTTGCGGCGGCGGCGAGCGGCGCTCACCGCATCGTCATCGGCATCGGTGGGAGCGCGACGAATGACGGTGGCGCGGGGATGGCGCGCGCCTTCGGTTATCGCTTCCTCGACCGTGACGGCGACGACCTTCCCGAAGGCGGCGCCGCGCTCGCGAAGCTCGGCCGCATTGATGGCCAGACCGATCCGCGCCTGGTTCGTCCGTCGATCGAGGTCGCCTGCGACGTTCGCAATCCGCTTCTCGGTCCGGAGGGCGCATCCGCGGTGTACGGGCCGCAGAAAGGCGCGACACCCGAGATCGTCCGTGAGCTCGATGCCGCGCTCGCGCGGTACGCGGACGTCGTCGAGGCGTTTGTCGGCAGGCCGATCCGTGACGTGCCTGGGGCAGGAGCTGCCGGCGGCCTCGGAGCGGGCCTTCTCGCGTTTCTCGATGCGCGTCTTGTCTCGGGGGCGGACCTCGTGCTGCGCGCGGTCAACTTCGCCGAACGTCTCGCCGGCGCCGACCTCGTCGTCACCGGTGAAGGTCGCATCGATCGGCAGAGCGGTTACGGGAAGCTGACGGGTGCGGTGACCGCGGCTTCGCGACGCGCCGGCGTTCCGGTGGTGGCCGTCGCGGGCAGTGTCGGCGCGGGACATGAAACGCTCAGCCTCGATGCGATCGCGGTCGCGAGCGAAGGCGTGCCGATCGCGCAGGCGATGCGCGAACCGCTGCCACTCATCGAGCACGCAGCGGAGCGCCTGTCGCGTGCGAGACAGGCGGTTACGCACTAGCGTTACACCGCCGATGCAGGTCAAGGGGACGCTGCCGCTCGAACGCATCCCGGTGGATCGCACGCCCAGCCTCGAGCTCGTCCGGATCACCGAGGCTGCCGCGATCGCCGCCGCGCATTGGATGGGCCATGGGAATAACAACGAAGCCGATCAGGCGGCGGTCGAGGCGATGCGCAAGACCATGGAGGACGCGCGCTTCAACGGAACGATTGTCATCGGCGAGGGCGAGCGCGACGAGGCGCCGATGCTCTTCATCGGCGAGCGTGTCGGCCGCGGCGACGGGCCGGAGGTGCACATCGCGGTCGATCCTCTCGAGGGCACGAACCCGGTGGCGAAGGGCCGCCCGAATGCCTGCGCGGTGATGGCTGTATCGGAGCCGGGTGGTCTTCTGCACGCGCCCGACACGTACATGGAAAAGCTCGTCGTCGGTGCACCTGCGCGCGGCAAGGTCGACCTTGACCGACCCGTCGCCGAGAATCTTCAGGTCATCGCGCAGTCGCTGAACCGCGACGTCAGCGACCTGACCATCGTCATCCTCGACCGTCCTCGACACGAGAAGCTCATCAACGACGTGCGCGCCGCGGGCGCCCGGATCAAGCTCATCGAGGACGGCGATCTCATGGCTTCGCTCTCCGTCCCGATCGCCGGGACCGACGTGCACGCGGTGATGGGCACGGGCGGCGCACCCGAAGGCGTGCTCGCCGCCGCCGCCCTGCGCTGCCTCGGCGCGGAGATTCTCGGACGGCTTCGCTTCCGGAGCGAGGAGGAGCGGAACCGTGCGAGGAAGATGGGGATTTCCGACGAAAGGCGCATCTACCGGACCGAGGATCTGGCGAGCGGCAACGACATCCGATTTGTGGCCACCGGGGTGACCGACGGCGAGGTGCTGAAGGGCGTGCACTTCTTCGCACGCGGCGCGCGAACGCATTCGATCCTGCTCGACCGGCTCATGGGGAAGCTGCGGTTCATCGACACGACGCACTTCGAGGACATCGACCACCCGCCGCTCATCCGGCTGGAATAAGTGGGCGATCCGCTCGACCAGGCGCGGAAGGCGCTCGAGCGGCACGCCTGGGGTGACGCGTTGACGCTGCTGCGGCAGGCTGACGCGGCGAGTGGCCTCGATGCCGAGAGTCTCGAGATGCTGGCCGACGCCGCGTGGTGGATGGCGCAGCCGGCCGAATCGCTCGCAGCGCGTGAGCGCGCGCATGCCGCCTTCGCCGCGGCGGGAAACACACGCCGCGCGGCGACGGTCGCGCTGAGACTCGCGCAAGACAATGCCAACAAGCGCGCCTACGCCGCGGCCGGGGCTTGGCTCGAGCGTGCCGCGAAGCTCCTCGAAGGCGACGAAGACTGTGCCGCGTTCGGGTACCTACTGTTTGTGCGCGCCGCGACCGGACACGCCGCCATGGGCCTCGACGAGACCGTCGCGCTCGCCCGACGCGCCGCCGACCTCGGGAAGCGTTTCGGCGATCGTGACCTCGAGGCATTCGGCACGATGGCCGAAGGCCTGGCGCTTGTCTATTACGGCGACGTCGCCGGAGGCCTGGCACGTCTCGACGCGGCGACGGTCGCGGCGGTCGCGGGGGAGCTCAGCGTTTGGCCAACCGGGTGGGTGTACTGCGGCACCATCGGGGCCTGTCGCGAGCTCGCCGACTACCGCCGCGCGAGCGAGTGGACGGAGGCGACGACGCGCTGGTGCGAGCGGCAATCCGTGACCGGCTTTCCGGGCATTTGCCGTGTGTATCGCGCGGAGGTCGTCGCGCAGCATGGGTCCTGGGCGCAAGCGGAACAGGAGGCCCGAAAAGCGTGCGAAGAGCTTCAGCGCTATCAGATCAGCGAGATCGCCGCCCTGGGTTTCTATGCGATCGGTCAGATCCGCCTTCGCATGGGAGACCTTCCTGCCGCGGAGGAAGCCTTCCGCAAGGCGCACGAAATGGGCGCGGTCCCGGAGCCGGGTCTCGCCCTCGTTCGGCTCGCCCAGGGCGACGCAGTCGCCGCCGCAGCGTCGCTCCGGCGCGCCCTTGCGAACGAAAGTGAGCGGTCAGGACGCGCCCGAATGCTCCCGGCGGAGATCGAAGTGGCGCTCGCCGTGGGCGACCGCGAACGAGCCCGCTCCGCATCGAAGGAGCTGGACAGCATCGGCGTGGCGTTCGGGACGGTCGCGATGGATGCGATCGCGAGTGCCGCGCGGGCGGCGCTGCAGCTCTCGGATGACGATGCCGCGGCCGCCGAGAAGACTGTCAGGACGGCACTCCGCCTGTGGCAACAGCTCGAGATGCCGTACGAGGCCGCGCGAGCGCGACTGCTGCTCGCCGCAGCGCTCCGAGCCCAGGGCGATGACGTCGCGGCGGAGCTCGAGCTACAAGCGGCGCGATCTACCTTCGAGCGTCTGGGCGCGCGGCTCGATGTGCGTCGCGCGAGCGAGCTCCTCGGCGACGAAGCGCGCGCGACCTCCAATGAGCCGCCGCAGGACCACGTGACCCGGACATTCCTGTTCACGGACATCGTGCGCTCGACGAAGCTCGTCGATGCGATCGGCGACGACGCCTGGCGAGAACTCATTCGCTGGCACGATCAGACGCTTCGCTCAGTGATCGCCGAGCACGGCGGCCAGGAGATCCGCCACCAGGGTGATGGGTTCTTCGTCTCGTTCGCCAGCGCCGCCGACGCGGTCGAGTGCGCGGTCGCGATACAGCGCCGCCTGGCTGAGCACCGGCGGGCGCAGGGATTTGCCCCGCAGGTGCGGATTGGAATGCACACGGCAGGCGCACATCGCCGCGGGCTGGACTACGCCGGATTCGGCATCCACGAGGCGGCGCGGATCGGGGGAGTCGCGGGCGCTGACGAGATACTTGTCAGCACGGTGACCCTCGAGTCCGCCGCAAGGGCGTACCCGAGCGCGAAGCGGATGGTCACCCTCAAGGACATAGCCGAGCCGGTTGAACTCGCATCGATCGACTGGCGATGAGCCCTACGGGCGCTAATACGTCTCGGCGGACCTCGGCAACGAAGCGGCGCCGTTTCGAACCGCGCGCACCAGCACGTCGTAGCTCGCGTCCTTCAGGACGCATCCGGCGCCAAGATTGCGGGCGGTCTCGCACACGTCCAAGTCGAGCGTGTACATGACGACGCGGGTGTCGGGAAGCTCGCTCGCGATCCACTCGAGGACCTGGAGCCCGCGCCCGCCGGGCATCTCGTCGTCGAGAATGACCACGTCCGGCATGAGCTCCTGGCAACTGCGGACGGCTTCCTGGGCATCGCGCGCTACACCGACGCAATCCATATCGCGCTCGGCGTTCACGAGATAGCGGAGGTTCTCGCGGACCGACGGATGATCGTCGACGACGAGGACCCGGATTCTTCCCCCATGCACCGTCGGTCAGTCTAGGCGACTCGTGCCGCTGGACGTCTGTCGATTTCGGATTGACACCGACCGCCGGGCCTCTTAGCGTTTTGGCGTGCCCACGATCCGCACTCGGAAGCGCCGCCCCGCTCCACTGTCACTCGCTCTCAAGAAACTGGGAGAGCGGCTGCGCGAGGCGCGGATCGCGGCGGGCATGTCGCAGGCGCAGCTCGCCGGACCGTATTTCACGCGCGCGCACGTGAGCGCGATCGAGCTCGGCAAGATCCGTCCGGCGATGCGCTCGCTCGAGCACATGGCCAAGAAGCTCGACAAGCCGGCGTCGTACTTCCTCGATGACGCCGATGTCGAGCGCGCGCGAGACGAGCGGGAGCTCGAGTTAGTGTCGATCGCCGGGCTGCTCACGTTCGGATCGGCGCCCGAAGCCCATCGCCGCGCCGAAAGGCTGCTCGACGCGGGGAGTCTCTCCGTGCGCGAGACATGCAGGCTCCGGCTGTACGCGGGATCGGCCCTCAACCTCCTCCATCGCGGTGGCGACGCGATCATGAGCCTCACCGTCGCGCAGCGGCTCGCGGGCGAGCTCGGCGACGAGCCGCTCGCGCGGGCCGCGGACTACCAGCTCGCGGTTGCGACCCGCATCGCGGGGAATCCTCG
Source organism: Candidatus Limnocylindria bacterium (assembly GCA_050692175.1). GTDB lineage: Bacteria > Chloroflexota > Limnocylindria > P2-11E > P2-11E > 3-1-20CM-2-70-9. The sequence continues at coordinate 18,293 of JBOGTG010000130.1, forward strand.
CGGCGCACGCGAGATGCTCGAGCGCCTCCTGCGGCGGATAGAAAACGCGAAGCCGCCGGATCACCAGTTGCGACTACGAGTCCTCATCACTCTGGGCGGTTCCGCGCAGGATCTGGGCGAGCCGCAGGCTGCGACGACCTACTACCAGCAGGCGCTCGAGTGGTCTGCTGAGATCGGCGACCTGGCGCGTATCGCGTTCATCCACCAGGGCCTCGGGAACGCCTACCGCGCGCTTGGGGATCATGACGCCGCGGCGGGACACTACCAGAGGGCGCTCGCTTCAGCCGAGCTCGGCAAGGATCTCGTCGGCGTCCTCATCATGCGCAACGCCCTCGCGGTGATTGCGGCGGACGCCGGCCGGATCGAAGCGGCGTACGAGCACGTCGCGCGCGCGATCGAGATCGCCCGCGTTTCAGGACCCGCCGCCTACCTGGCCCATTGCTACGCGACGCGAGCCGAGGTCGCGCTGAAGGCAAAGGACACCACGCTCGCGCGCTCGAGCGCGGAGGCCGCGATCGCCGCCGTCGGTGAGCGCGGCGCCGACGCGGACCGCGCGATCGCCGGCGCGACGCTCGTCCTCGCCGAGCTGGATCTTCGCGGCGGCGAGCCGGCAAGGGCGGAGCGGCGGATGCGTGAGGTCGCGGCGACCTACAAGGCACTCGACGCGAGGGCCGAGCTCGGCGACGTCCTCATGCGCCTCTCGCGCGCGGCGAAGAAGAGCGGCGATCTGCGTGCTGCCGAGCGATATGCCTCGCAGGCGTTCGCTGCGAGCAAACCGTTGAGCGCGAACGTCGAGGTCTAGCTCAGTCTTGCTGCTGACGCTCGGCAGCGGTGAGAACGTTGCGCAGCAAGAGCTCCGTGGTCACGGCGCCGATGCCGCCGGGGACCGGGCTGAGCGCGGCGGCGATGGGCGAGACGCTTTCCACATCGACGTCGCCGACGATGCCTTTCGGCGTCACGTTGATGCCCGCGTCGATGACCGTCGCACCCGGCGAAAGCATGTCGCCTCGCAGGAATCCGGCTCGTCCGATGCCGACCACGACGACGCTCGCCTCCTTCGTGATCGCACGGACGTCCGGCGTCTGGCGATGCGCGATCGTCACCGTCGCGTCCTCCTTCAGGAGGAGGTACGCGGCAGGGCGGCCGATGACCGTGCTGCGCCCGATGACCGCGGCTCGCGCACCCCGCAGCGCGACGCCATGGAACTTCAGCAGCTCGACGATGGCTTCCGCCGTGGATGGCACAAAGCGTGGACGTCCGTCGGCGAGTAGCCCGACGTTGAAAGGGTTCATCCCTTCGACGTCCTTCGCGGGAACGATGTGATCGACGATGTGACCCTCATCGAGCGTGCCGGGCAGGGGAGTGAGGAGGAGGATGCCGTGGGTCCGCGGCTCCGCGCTGAGGCGCTCGAGCGTCGTGACGAGCTGTCGTTCCGACGAGTCGCCGGACAGGTCGACCTCATCGACCGCGATGTCGAGCTTCTTCCCTCGGGCCGCGAGGCGCTGCAGGTATGTGTTCGAACCTGGATCGATTCCGACGGAGACCACCGCGAGCCGAGGAGCGACGCCCCTGGCGTGGAGGGCGGCGCTTCGCTCGCGGGACCCCTCGTGCAGCGTCTCCGCGAGTGGCTTGCCGTGAAGGAGCCGCACGGTGCTACCGGGCGATCCGAGATTCGACGAAGTCGGTGATGCGTCGGCGCTGCTCGTCGCTGCCGTCGACCGCGCGATCGAGGTGCTCGGAGATGGCCTTCACCTGAGCGGGGTCCTTGATCGAGGCGAGGTTGATCATCACGTTCAGGGCCGCCCCGCGGAGCGCGGTCTCGGCCATAAGCGCGCCCACGCCGATGTCGCTCGCGGTCATTGGGCTGGACTTCGCGACGCCGCGCTCGCACGCATCGAGCAGCCTCCGCGCTGTCTCGGCGACCTCGAGGGGCACGCGCGAGGCTGCGAGGAGCGCGGCCTGCATGCGTTCCTGGCGCTCCTTCTTCTCTTCGTCGGTCTTGCGTGGGAGCTTCATCGCCTCGGCGACGCGCGCGTACGCGTTGCTGTCGTCATCCACGAGACGGAGGAAGTCCGAGCGCAGGTTGTCGGTCTCCTCGATGAAGCTCTGAAGCTCGTCCGAGCGCTCTTTCTTGATCGAGATACGCGCGACCATCGCCGCGAGCGCCGCCCCCATGGCGCCCGCGTACGCGGCCGCGCTCCCGCCGCCTGGAACCGGCGAGTCGGCCGAGAGATCGTCACTGAACGCGCGCAGCGTCCGCTCGATGAGCCGATCGGTCATGGGAACGGGGGCGAAGTGTACGTGCTAGCATCGATCGAAACTTCATACGCGATCCCTTTCATCTAGAGAGGCTGAGGGAACGGCCCGATGACGCCTCGGCAACCGGCGGAGTCCCGCTGCGGTGCCAATTCCGTCCCGGTGGGGTAAGCCCCCAGGGAAAGATGGGAGGGTCGACCGAACCGGGAGACCTCTCGTCACAGATTGAAGGAGAGGTCTTTTCTTTTGGGGTCACTCGCGAGCCTTCTCAAAACAGACGAGTTCGTCGTCACGGCGGAGCTCAATCCGCCGAAGAGCGCCGCGGCCGGCGTCGTGCGCCGTCGGGCCGAGGCGCTCAAGGGCGTCGTCGACGCGGTCAACGTCACCGACAGCAACCGTGCGATGGCCGCCATGGCTGCGATCCCCGCCGCGACCATCGTGCAGGGTGCGGGCCTCGAGCCCATCGTCCAGATAACCGGACGCGATCGGAACCGCATCGCCTTGCAGGCCGACGTGCTCGGCGCCGCCGCGATCGGCATCGAGAACTTCGTGTTCATGAGCGGTGACGACCCGAAGCAGGGCAACCATCCGGACGCGGTCAACGTGAAGGATCTCGACGGCGTCGGTCTCGTGAAGATGGCTGTCGGCATGCGCGATCACGCGCGTTTTTTGTCGGGTGACGAGATCAAACAGCCTCCGAAGATGCTCATCGGCGCTACGGCGTCACCGTTCACGAAGCCGATGGAGGCCGACCTCGCAAAGACCTTTGACAAGATCGCCGCGGGCGCCGAGTTTCTCCAAACGCAGCCGGTCTTCGACCTCGCGACGTTCAGCCGCTGGCTCGTCGAGGTACGTCGCGGCGCCTCTCGGGAGGTGCCGATCCTCGCGGGGGTTCTGATCCTCCGCTCCCCGGAGCAGACCGAGCGGCTCGCCAAGGTGCCGGGGTTCGCCCTCGGCTCCGAGGTCCAGGGCCGCATGAAGAAGGCGACCGACGGCGAGGCGGAAGGCATCGCGATCGCGGTCGAAATGGTGAAGGCGCTCAAGGCTCTGCCGGGTGTGCACGGCGTGCACCTCTACGCGATCGAATGGCCGGAGGCGGTCGGCCGCGTCGTCGAGGCGGCCGGACTGCTCCCGCGGCCGGATGTGAGGGTGGCTGTATGAAGACGACGGTGATCGGCGCGTATCCCAAGATCGGCGACGGCCTGGAAGCTCAGGAGCTGCGTCGCGCACTTCATCGCCACGATCGCGGCGAGATCAACGACGCCGATCTAGGCAAGGTCTTCGACGAGGCGACCCGCACCGCGATCGGCGAGATCGAAGCGGCCGGCGTCGACGTCACCAACGACGGCCAGATCCGCTGGGACGATCTCCTTTCGCCGTTCGCGCGCGCGTGGTCCGGCGTGGAGCCCGGACCGCTCGAGCGGTTCTACGACAACAACACGTACTTCCGCCAACCGGTCATCAACGGCCGGATCGAGACCGACGGCCGGTCTCTCACGCGCGACTACACCTTCGCGCGAGGGGTCGCCAAGACGCAGCTCAAGGCGGCGATCCCAGGGCCGCTCACCTTCGCCACGCTCACCGCCCGTGACGACCAGTACCGCTCTCTCGAGGAGCGCGTGCTCGCCGTCGCGGACGCGACCGCGAAAGAGATCGCGGGGCTGAAAGCAGCCGGCGCCACGATGATCGACATCGAGGATCCCGCGGTCGCCGCATCACCCAAGCACATCGAGCTCGCACGGGAGGCCTACCGCCGTCTCGCCGATCCAGACCTCGCCCTGACCCTCATGACGTACTTCTTCCCTGCGGATGCCGTTCTCGAGTCTCTCGCGTCATTTCCCGTGGCCGCGGTCGCGATCGACGTTCGCAGCCGCGACACGACCGCGTTCGACCGGCTCGATGCGTTCCGCACGCAGTCCGTTCTGCTCGGGGTTGTCGACTCGCGCAACACCCGCCTCGAAACCGCCGAGGAGGTCGCGCGCTACGCGGAACGCGCGCTCAAGCTGGTGCCGCAGGAGCGGCTCGTCCTTGCGACGACCACTTCGCTCGAGTATCTGCCGCGCGACGTCGCTCAGGCGAAGCTCGCGGCTCTGGTCGAAGGCGCGCGCCTCGTCACGGGAGAGAAGGCAGGGGCAGGGGCCACTGTCGGGGGAGTAGCTTCGGTATGACTGACGACGTGTTGCTGACGACCACGGTCGGCTCTTTTGGGAAGCCCGAGTACCTGACGAAGGCACGCGGCCAGCTTGCGCGGGGCAAGCTTGGCGCCACCGAGCTCCAGGAGCTCGAGCGCAAGGCGACCGCCGAGTGGATCCGCCGGCAGGAGGACATCGGGCTCGACGTCCTCGTCGATGGCGAGATGTATCGGGGCGACATGGTCGCGTACTTCGCCGAACGGCTCGAGGGGTTCAAGATCGGCGGACTCGTCCGCTCCTACGGCAACCGGTACTACCACAAGCCCGTGATCGCGGGGAAGGTGTCGCGGCCCAACCCAATGACGGTGAGTTGGTTCGAGTACGCGCAGTCGCTCACGTCCAGGCCCGTGAAGGGAATGCTCACCGGCCCCTACACGCTGCTCGACTGGTCATACAACGAGGCCTATCCAACGCGCCGCGATGCGGTACTCGCGCTGGCCGAGATTGTCCGCGACGAGGCGCGCGACCTTGAGCGCGCCGGCGCGAAATACATTCAGATCGACGAGCCCGCGATCCACGCGCGTCCTGAGGAGATCGAGATCGCGATTGAGGCCATGGGCATCGTAACCGCCGGCTTGTCGGCGAAGACCATCTCGCACATCTGCTACGGGGATTTCGCGGCGATCTACCCCCAGGTGCTCGAGCTACCCGTCGATCAGCTGGACCTCGCGATGGCGAACTACGGTTACCGCTGGCTCGATCTGTTCGATCGCAATCCCTTCACCAAGGAGCTCGCGATCGGGATCGTCGACGTTCACGCGCACGCGACGGAAACGGTCGAAGAGGCCGCGGAGGGGATCCGCAAGGGTCTGCGCTACGTGCCGGCGGCCAAGCTCTGGCCGCACCCCGACTGCGGGCTCAAGACGCGGACCGTCGAGGAGTGCGTCGAGAAATGCGTCGCGGTCGTAGAGGCGACGAAGGTCGTCCGCAAGGAGCTGGCGCGGGTTCCCGCGTAGGCGCTACTTGCGCTTGTTCTTCTTTTTCTTCTTCCCGCCCTTCTTCTCGGCTCGCGCCCGGCGGGAGCGAGCGGATAGTGGAGCCTCGGCGGTCATGACCGCTGGGGAGAGCGACACGACAACGGGTTCAAGCCGGCGCGCGACGGTCGTTCGCTGGATGAAGTAGACGGTCCCGGTCGGAGCCGTCATGTTCAGGTGCCGGACCTCGAGCTCCGCCTCCGCGAAGTGGTGAACCACTCTGCGGACGCTGACGTTCTCGGGGCGCGGAGTGAAGTTGCGGAACGAGTCGAGGCGAACGACCGCATACGCGTCCTGCTGGTCGGGGGCCGGCATCGTCGCCACGCCGAGAGGTTACTAGCGGTCGTAGAGCTCGAGGATCTCCCGGCGGAAGGGCACCCCCGCCTTGGCACGAAGTTGATCGAACTCGTCGAAGTCCCACTCCCCCACAAAGGTGACGGCGACCCCTGTTTTGCCGGCGCGGCCGGTCCGGCCGACGCGGTGGGTGAAGACGTCGGCATCTTCGGGGAGATCGTAATTCACGACGTGGCTGATGTCCTCGATGTGGAGTCCCCTGGCCGCGACGTTCGTCGCGATGAGCACGTGGAGATCGCCCTCGCGGAACCGTTCGAGGGTGCGCTCCCGCTCCTTCTGTGTCATGTCGCCGTGGATGGCGGCGACGTTGTGCTTCTTCTTCCGTAGCCTGTCCTCGAGATCGTCGACTCCACGCTTGGTGTGCCGGAACACGAGCACCTGGTCCGTTTCGTAGCGACGGAGAAGCTCTTCCAGCGCGCGGACTTTGTCCTGATCAAGGACCTCCACATAGACCTGTTCGACGCTGTCGACGTTCTGCTTCTCTGGCTCGATCGCGACTTCCACCGCGTTATGGCTGAAGCGCTGGGCGAGATCGCGCACGTCGGCGACGAGCGTCGCGCTGAAGAGCGCGGTCTGCCGCCGCTCCGGCACGCGGCGGAGCAGGCGTCGCACCTCGGGTGCGAAGCCCATGTCCAGGAGCCGGTCGGCCTCGTCGAGCACGACGACGAAGACGCCGGACAGGTCGAGGTTTCCCTTTTCGATGTGGTCGAGCAGCCGTCCCGGCGTGCCGACGACGATCTGCGTGCCGCGCGCCAGCGCGCGCTCCTGCGGACCGTAGGGGACGCCGCCGTAGATCGCGACCTCGTGTGACTTGCGGTACTTCCCGATGGCGCCGAACTCGCGCGTCACCTGGACCGCGAGCTCTCGCGTCGGCACGACGACGAGCGCCTGTGGCCGTTTGAGGGATGCATCCACCTTCTCGAGGATCGGGATGGCGAACGCGGCGGTCTTTCCGGTGCCTGTCTGGGCCTGAGCGAAGAGATCGCGCCCCGCCTGGAGGACCGGGATGGCAAGCGTTTGGACCGGCGTTGGCGCCATGAAGCCAAGCTCGTCGATCGCGCGGGAGATGTCGGGGTGGATCGCGAGCTCGCCGAAGCGAGCGGTCGGTGGTGCGAGGGTCAATGTCTCTCCGGTTTTGGTTTTTATGCTAACCGGAGAAACGCTCGCGGTGAACGAGCTCGTTCAACGGAACGCGATTCACTTTGGTAAGGATCCGTTCGGGATCGGCTTTGGGTCGTGGTCGGGGCTGGCCCGGTGCCGGGTACCCGAGGGTGATGATCGTCGCGATCGCGGAGTCAGCCGGAGCCCCGATGTCCTTGCGCATCCGGTCGTGTTCGTCGGGTCGGACGGAGTTCGGGCAGCTGCCGACGCCGAGGGCCCACCCCGCGACCATCATGTTCTGCGCCACGCGTCCGGCGTCGAAACGCAGGCGCTCGCTTAAGAGGACGACCGCGATCGCGACCGCGCAACGATCGAGATTCCGCGGCGCCATGATCGCGGTCGCGAGATCGTGCCGGTGTTGCCTGTCCTTGAGGACGACGAATCGCCACGGCTGCGTGTTCTTGCTGCTGCCGGTCGCGCGGCCCGCCTCCAGGATCTTGGTGAGGATGTCCTCGGCAACCGACCGCTCCGTGTATTCGCGGACCTCGCGCTTGGAGACGACAGCCAAGTAAGCATCCATCGGGCTAAGTATCGGCGCGTCCTGATCCGAACTTCATTCGCCAACGTATGTCACTCGTCCACGACAACGGGGAGGAATTGCCATGCGCCCCAACCTGCCTGTCCTCGCGTTCGCGCTTGCCGCATTGGCTGTCGCGCTCATTGCCAATGTCGCTCTTGGTGACGACAGGGGCCACGCACGGGCCACGCTCACCGGATACGAGGAGACGCCGAGTACCCTTTCGAGCCCGGGCCGAGGCGAGTTGCGCGCCACGATCGACGAAGGGAACAGCGAGATCACATATGAGCTGACCTTCAGCGGACTGACCGCTGTATCGGCCGCCCACATCCACCTCGGGCAGCGCGCAACCACAGGTGGTGTCTCCGCGTTCCTATGCGGCGGAGGTGGCCAAGCCGACTGCCCGACGATCGCAGGAACCGTCACGGGCACCATCCGCCCAGCGAACGTGATCGGGCCAGCGGCACAAGGGATCGCAGCCGGCGAATGGAACGAGCTCGTCGCGGCAATGCGCGCCGGATACACGTACGCGAATGTCCACACGACAGCGTTCCCGGGTGGCGAGATCCGCGGTCAGATCAGGACGCGGGGTGGCGGCAACGACCGTGACGACGACGACTAGGTAACTGAGGGGCACGAAAGGGGCGGCCTCGGCCGCCCCTTTCTCGTTGGGCACTATGCTCGGAAACGTGCCCGGTTCGGTCCGCGTAGCCCGTCTCTTCGGCATCGACATCAACATTCACTTCTCGTGGATCCTCATCTTCTTCCTGGTCGTCTTGAATCTCGCGGACTCGTTCCCTCAGCAGTTTCCACAGTGGTCGAATCAAAAGGGCCTCGTCGTCGCTGCGATAACCGCCTTCCTGTTCTTCGCGTCCGTTTTGGGCCACGAGCTCGCGCACTCACTCGTGGCTCGAAGGTTCCAGATGTCCGTCTCGTCGATCACGCTGTTTCTCCTGGGTGGTGTCGCAAATCTGAGAAAGGAGCCTCCCACTGCGCAGGCGGAGTTCTTCATGGCCATCGCCGGCCCAGCGACCAGCGTGCTCATCGGGGTGGTCGGCCTCGCTTTCGCGTTCCTGCTCGATCCGCGCACGGCTCTGCCGAATGCCGAGGCGATCCAGGCCGTCGCGGCGTACCTGGGGACGGTCAACCTCTATCTCGCGGCCTTCAACATGATTCCCGGATTCCCACTCGATGGCGGGCGGGTGCTCCGATCCGCGATCTGGGCGGTCTCGGGTTCTCGGTCCAGGGCGACCACCATCGCCGCGAGGGGCGGTCAGCTGGTCGCGCTCGCGCTCGGTGCGTTCGTCGTCTACGAGGTCGTGATCCTGCAGGAGGTCAGCGGACTCTGGTTAGGGCTTATCGCGTATTTCCTCTACAGCGCGGCGTCCTCGACGCTCCAACAGGAGCGCGTCGTCTCCATCGTCGGCGGCGCTCGAGTCGGTCCGCTCATGACGACGGACTTCCGGTCGACATCGCCTGGGGCCCTCGTCGGCCAGCTCATTCGAGATCTCGTGCTCCCCATGAACCTTCGCGCGATCCCCGTCGTCTCCGGCGAGCGGTTCATCGGTCTCGTCGCCATCGGCGATCTTCGCAAGGTCGACCAAGCTCGCTGGCCAGAGACACCGGTCGAGGACGTGATGACCCCGGCCTCGGACCTTCCGACGGTCTCGCCCGACGATCCGCTCTCCACGGCGCTCGAGCGCTTCGGAGCCACCGAGCTCCCGCTCCTGCCGGTCATCAAGGACGGCCGGCTCGTCGGACTTCTCTATCGCGAATCGGTCATCGGATACGTGCGGATGCAGGAGTTGCTCAGCCCTGAGGGCCGCCGCTGACACTCGCCGTTGGCGTCGGCGTCATCGGCACCGGTCTCATGGGCCGGCGTCACGCGGAAAACATCGCAAGAGATGTGGAGCACGCGCGCCTAGTCGCCGTGTGCGACGCCAACCGCGACACGCGCGAGCGCGTCGCAGGCGAGCTCGGTGCCGCGAGCGCTGAGTCGGTCGACGCGCTCGTCGATCGTCACGATGTGCACGCGGTCGTCGTCGCGTCACCCGCACGCCACCACGAGGAACACGCCATCGCTGCAGCGGGCGCGGGAAAGGACGTGTTCGTCGAGAAGCCGATCGCAACGACGCTGGACGGAGCGGATCGCGTCATCGCAGCGGCGCGCGAAGCGGGCATCCGGCTCCAGGTCGGCTTCCACCGCAGGTACGACGCCCCGTATGTCGAGGCGCGGAAGGTAGTCTCGAGCGGAACTCTCGGCAGGCCGCTCTTTTACCGCGGCATCAACCGCGATCGCGAGACTCCGCTCGGGCCCCCAGGCTCGTTCGCGAGGGGCGACATCCTGACCGAATCCGCGATCCACGACCTCGACGGCGCCCGCTGGATGCTCTCCGACGAGGTCGCGGGTGTTCGCGCGGATCTTGGGACGATCGGCGATCCGACGACCGCGCCCGGTCCGAACCTCGCCATGGTCGTCCTGCGCTTCTCCGGAGGTGCGATCGCTCACATCGAGGCCATGCGGGGTGCGCGCTATGCATACGACATACGGAGCGAGGTCTTGTGCGAGGAAGGTGCCGTGATGATCGGTGGGTTCGCTCAGACGATGCTCACCGTGCTGCGGGGCAACGAGCGCCGAGAGGATCTGTACCCCAGTTTTCTCGACCGCTACCCCGACGCGTACGTGGCCGAGCTCCGCGACTTCATTTCCGGCGTCCCCGAGCGCCGTATCTCGGCGGTCACGGGCGAGGATGGGCGCCGCGCGCTCGCCATCGCGCTCGCGGCCGACCGCGCCGCCGCGGCGAACACGGAGATCGTTCCGGACTGACTACGCGGTGCCGCGCTCCGCGGCGATGAGATCGAGGACGAGGGTTGACCATCCGAAGTCGCGCGCTCCTTGGCCCTCGCCGGTCAGGGGATCGAAAACTCGCGCACCCCGCTCGACGCCATCATCCGCACGGTGCGGTCGGCGAGTTCGCTGGCGACATCGTTTGGCCCATGCGCGCGCAGTCCCCAGTAGAGAGTAGCTCGAACTTCTCTTGCGACGACCAGATGACCACCTCCACCGGCGGCGGCGGAAAGATCCCGAGGAGCGCGACGATCGCGACCGAGAAGGCGGCGGTGACGGCAAGCGCCCCGCGATTCTGGCGTGGCCGGAGCGGATACGGGGGCTGCCGCGCTCCCCTTCGTTTCACGTGGGAAGTATCGAGGAGGGAACCCGCGGGGTGTCGATCGACCGGTGGAGGATTCGTGCGCGGTGCCGTGCAACCTGCTCGCAGCCGTTAGCGCGGGTTCGCGAGCCACTCCTTGAGCCGTTCGCGGCAGAAGCGCTCGCGCTCCGGGAGCTCGTTCGAGCGGTACCAGACGATGCCCGCCAGGAGCAGGTAGACCTCGTAGATCTCGACACGTCGGCGCGCCGCCTCGTCGTCGACATGCGCGTAGCTGTCGCGGAACGGCGCGATCATCGCCGGGCAGGCCGGCAGGGTCCAGCTCGAAAGACGCACCAGGTCGATGAGCGGATCGCGCCCGCGCGCGCGCTCGAAATCGAGGAAGGCGACGAAGTGCCAGCCGTCGGCCCGCCGCTGCAGCAAGAGATTCGCGAGGTTCAGGTCATCGTGGGTGAGTCGCCGCTCGACACCATCCAGGGCGTCGCGCCTCTCTTCGTAGTGCCCGATCACCGTCGCGTGCGACTCCTGATCGAGCGCGTCGAGGAAGCGGCATTCCGCGGCGCGCGTGCGCAGCCGGTCGTCGAGCTCGGTCGACCACGGCATCGGGGTGTCGACGTACTCGGCGCGGTGCATCACGCGCAGCCCCGCTCCGAGCTCTTCGCCGATGCGGTGCTGGTCGGTGAACGAGAGCGAGCCGAGGGAGCGCGCCGCGTCCTCGCCCGAGATGAAGTCCTGGATGTAGTACGGAACCTCCAGTGTGCGTTTCTCGACGTCGGACCAGCGCACCGCCGGGTGCGGCACGCGCTTCGCCTGCAGAAGCTCCGCCAGGTGGAGGAAGCGTCGCATCCGTCCGGCGTGCGGACGGCGATGGACCTTGAACAGGAACTGCTCCCCGCCGGGCGTCGTGAGCACGTAGGCGTGATGCGACCGTCCGCGCGGCCAAGGCTCAACGCGAACACGGGCCAGCGCGCCGCCCGAAATCTCGTCGGCCGCCTGAGCGACCTCGTCCTGCGAGGGCGGGACGGTGAGCGTGCGCATGGCCGGGAACGAATCTAGCGGTGCGGCGGGCTATGCGCAGAGAGTGAGCGCGAGCTGCGCGGCGACCTGCGCGTTGGCCCGGAGGAGTGCGATGTTCGCGTCGAGCGCGCGGTAGTTCGTGGCTTCGCCGAGAGCCCGCAAGAGGTACGGCGTCAGGTCCGCCCCGCGGATGCCGTCACGGTCGGCGGCGGCGATGGCCTTGCGGACCTGCCCTTCGACCTCGTCCCGCGCGAGCGCGGATTCGGCGGGCACCGGAACGCAGAGGAGCATGCCCGCGCCTCGCGCGAGCTGCTCCCTGGCGATGCGCGCGGCGCCGAGCGCGTCGTTCACCCGGTAGGAGAGACGAAGGCCGCTGGACCGCACGTAGAACGCCGGGAACTCGTCGGTGCCGTAGCCGAGGACGGGCACGCCGAGGGTCTCCAGGCGCTCGAGGGTGAGCGCGAGGTCCAGCACGAACTTCGCGCCAGCGCTCACGACCACGACCGGATGCCGGGCGATGGCTTCCAGGTCGGCGGATTCGTCGAAGCTCTGTTCCGCGCCACGGTGCACGCCGCCGATGCCCCCTGTCGCCAACACCTGGACGCCGGCGGCCGCCGCGATCTCGACCGTTGCCGCGACCGTCGTTGCGCCGAGCGAATGCGCGGCGAGAACCGCGGCGATGTCGCGGAGCGAGACCTTCGCGACCCCGCTCTCGTTGGCGAGCCGCTCGAGGAGCACATCGCCCGCGCCGACGACGGCAACGCCGTCGTGCAGCGCGATCGTGGCCGGCACCGCGCCGAGCGCGCGGATGTCCGCCTCGAGCGCCTTTGCGGTGCTGAGGTTCCGCGGGCGGGGCAGGCCGTGTGCGATCACGGTTGATTCGAGGGCGACGACCGGCCCGTTTGCGGCGAGAGCCCTCGCGACCTCGGGCGCTACCGCGAGCTTCATGCGCTCGAAGGGGGCTTCGCCCCCCTCGTACCCCCCGGCGTCCGATGAGATTGCTCGCCGCTCTGCCCCGCGAGGAGCTCGACGGCGTGCGGGAGCACGGGCAGGAGGACCTCGAGCGACTCGCGTACCGCGCGGGGCGAGCCGGGGAGATTCACGACGAGCGCGGTTCCAACCGCGCCGGCGACGCCGCGCGAGAGCATCCCGTGCACGGTCTTCTCGAACGACTTCGCGCGAAGCGCCTCCGCGATCCCCGGCACCTCGCGATCGATCACCCGCCGCGTGGCCTCGGGCGTCACGTCGTTCGGCGACAGGCCGGTGCCCCCGGTCGTGAGCACGACGTTGGCGCCGGCGCGAACCGCCCCAAGTATTGCCGTCGCGATGCGCTCGACGTCGTCCGGCACGAGAGATTCGTGGACCACTTCGACGCCTGCCCCAACGAGACCCTCGCGCATCGCGGGCCCGCTTTCATCGACCCGCTCGCCGGCCGCGCCTTTTGTGCTCACCGTGATCACGCCAGCCCGCACCTTCACGACGCGCGATACGTCCCCGACTTTCCGCCGGTCTTCTCGACGAGGCGGATGTCAGTCAGCTGCGCGCCGCGCTCCACGGACTTCAGCATGTCGTACAGCGTGAGGCCGGCGACCGACACCGCGGTGAGCGCCTCCATCTCGACGCCGGTCCGCGCGCTCGTCGCGACCGTGGCTTCGATCGCGATCCCGTCCAGACCGAGCGTTAGCTCGACGGAGGCGTGCGTGAGCGGCAGGGGATGGGTCAGCGGGATGAGATCGCTCGTGCGCTTCGCCGCCATGATCCCGGCGAGGCGCGCGGCGGCGAGCACGTCGCCCTTCGGTGTGGCGCCGTCGCGTACGAGCTCGACCGTCGAACGCGAGACGCGCAGCAACCCGCGCGCGACCGCGCGCCGCTCGGTCACGGCCTTTGCGCCGACGTCGACCATCCGGGCGGCCCCTGTGCGATCGACGTGCGTGAGCTTCTTGCGCTCCGCGCTCATCTTGTCGGTTCCGGCTGCTCGGTGAGGATCAGGTCGACGATCTCACCCTTCTCGATCCGCGATCGCCCGACGGGCAGATCGATGAGGCAGTTCGCGAGCGACATCGATCGGAGGATTCCCGACCCCTGCGGGCCCGTCAGACGCACCGTGCCGGCCTCCGGGTCGTGGATGCCCCGCGCGAAGAAGCGGAGCGGTCCGAGCTTGTCGATCGGCTCGGCGAGGCGTGCCCTCGCGCGCGGCCGCGCAACGTTCTCGCGGCTCTGCATCCGCAGGAGCGCCGGCCGGACGAAGATCTCGAAGGTCAGGAGCGCTGACACCGTGTTGCCGGGCAGCCCGAAGATCGGGACGCGGCGATCGCCATCCCTGAGCCCCCCAAACGCGAGCGGACGCCCGGGTCGGATGGCGATCGCCCAGAACTCGATCGTTCCGAGCTCGGAGAGCACCGGCTTCAGGTGATCGTGGTCTCCGACGGACACGCCGCCGCTCGTCACGATCGCGTCCGCCGCGGTGCCTTCGCGGAGAGCCGCGCGCAGCGCATCGGGTGAGTCGCGGACGATGCCGCGGACCCATGGCTCGGCGCCCGCCGCGCGGATCGCCGACGCGAGCGTGTAGCGGTTCGCGTCGCGGATCTGCCCGCGCCCCAGGGGCGCATCGAGGTCGACGATCTCGTCGCCCGTCGAGAACACCGCGACGCGCGGGCGCTTACGCACCCGTACGCGAGCGTGGCCCACCGATGCGAGAAGGCCGATCTCGGCGGCGCGAAGCACCGTGCCTTTTGTGAGGATGGTCTCGCCCTTTCTCAAATCTTCGCCGGCCTGCCGGGTCGAGAGCCCTTTCGGCGTCGCCGCGGTGATCGTCACGACGTCGCTCGCGTTGTCGGTGTCTTCGACCCGAACGACCGTGTCGGTGCCATCGGGCATCGGTGCGCCGGTCATGACGCGCATCGCCTCGCCCGGCCCGACCGCTCGATCGGGGAATCCGCCGGCCGCTACCTCACCGACGACCCGCAGCTCGACTGGAGCGGACGTGACGTCGTCCCCGCGCACGGCGTAGCCGTCCATCGCGGAGTTGCGGAAGGGCGGCACGTCGCGATCCGCGGCGACGTCCTCCGCGAGCACGAGGCCGAGCGCTTCGAGGATCGGCGTCTCCACGGCAGGGAGCGCCGGCACGCCCTCGAGGATGCGCGCGAGAGCATCGTCCGCGCTCATGAGCTTCTGCGCGGGTTTCGCGGAGGTCGCGCTGATCGGCATGACGCGAGTTTAGGCCGGGTAGACGGTGATCTCGGTGGCCTTCACGCTCACCCAAACCTCCCCGCCCTCGGCCAGATCGAGGTCGCGCACCGCGGCTGGGGTGACTTCGGCGACGATCGGCATCTCCCCTTCCACGCCGACGCGGACACGATCGCCTTGAAAGTCCAGTGCCGACGCGCGACCGCGCCACACGTTTCGCGGCGAGCCCTCGGGACGCCCGCGATGCAGCGCGACGGCACGCGGATGGATCATCGCGAAGACCTCGCCGTCGACGGCGTCGGCCGATTGAAGCGACGCGCCCCCGGGTAGCACGACGTGGCCTGCGGTCGCGACACCGCGCAGAAGGTTCACGCTCACCAGGTCCGCGACGTAGCGCGACCGCGGCCGCTGCGTGACCTCGGCGGGCGAGCCGGTCTGCACGATCCGACCCTGCTCGAGGATGACGAGGCGATCCGCGAGCGCGATTGCCTCGAGTGGATCGTGTGTGATGAGGATCCGGATACCAGCGAAAGATGCGAGGTGACGCTTGAGTTCGCGCCGGAGCTCGCCACGCGCTGATGCGTCGAGCGCGGCGAGCGGCTCATCGAGCAGGAGGAGGCGTGGGTCGGTCGCGAGCGCGCGCGCAAGCGCGACGCGTTGCGCCTGCCCGCCCGAGAGCGCGCGCGGCATCGCGTGGATCTCCTGGGAGAGTCCAAATCGCTCGAGCCAGCCAATGGCCCTCGTCCGGGCATCGGCGGCGCGGACGCCGCGCGCCCGTAGTCCGAACGCGACGTTATCGAGTGCCGACAGGTGCGGAAAGAGCAGGTAATCCTGGAACACCACACCGATCGGGCGCCGCTCGGGTGGGAGGTGCGTGCCGCGGGCCACGTCGTCGAAGACCGTGCCGTCGAGCGTTACCTTCCCGCGATCGATTCGGACCAGACCCGCGAGCGCGCGGAGGAGCGTCGTCTTGCCCGCGCCGTTCGGCCCGAGCACAGCCACGATCTCGCCGGGTACCACCTGCACCTGCGCCTCGAGCGCGAGTGAACCAAGGCGCAGGGCGACATCGGCCTGCAGCATCAGCTGAAGCGGAGGTAACGGTCCCGGAGCGCGATGAGGATCACGAGCGATATCGCGAGCAGCAGGAGGCTGAGCATCACTGCGACCTCGGGGCGCGTCTCGAGCGCGATGAGCACCGCGAGCGGCAGGGTCTGCGTCGTGCCCGGCAGATTGCCGGCGAACGTGATCGTCGCGCCGAACTCCCCGAGTCCACGTGCCCACGCAAGCACCGCGCCCGCGAAGAGGGACGGTGCGATGAGCGGAAGGGTCACGCGGCGGAACACGTGCCAGCGGGTGGCGCCGAGCGTGCGGGCAGCCTCCTCGTAGCGCCGGTCCATCGAGCGGAGCCCAGCCTCGACGGTCAGCACGAGGAAGGGCGTCGCGACGAACGCCGCCGCGAGAACCGCCCCCGTCGTCGTGAACGCGATCCGTAGACCGAAGCCCGCGTCGAGAAACTGACCGACGAGCCCGCTGCGCCCGAACGCGAAGAGGAGCGCGACACCGCCGACGATCGGCGGCAGGATCATCGGGAGTGTGGTGAACGCACGCACCACGTCCCTCCCAGGAAACGGGACGCGCGCATAGATCCAGGCGAGCGGTACGCCGAAAATGATGGCGAGCACGGTCGCGACGATGGACACAAAGACCGAAAGTCGGAACGCGTCGAGGGCTTCGGGCCGCGTCAGCTCAGCCAGCGCCGTCGCCCATGGCGCGCGGTACAGGAGACCGGCGATCGGGATGACGAAGAAGGCCACCGCGATGGCCGCGAGAACGATGACCGGGAGGGCCGGGCGCTCGCGGGTCATGGTCGAGAGAAGCCGAACCGTGCGAGCAGCCGTTGGCCCTCGTCGCTGACGAGATAGTCCACGAATGCCCTCGCAAGCGTGTAGTTCCTCGTGCCGGTCACCACCGCGATCGGGTACCGCGCGACGACCTGCTGCTGCTCGGGAATCTCGACGCCGCTAACACGACTTCCCGCGGAACGCACGTCCGTCACGTACACGACCCCCGCATCGGCTTCACCCAGCGCGACCTTGTTCAGGACCGCTCGAACGTCCAGCTCCTGGCTCGCGGGCGTGAGCTTCACGCCCGCCTTCGCGAGCGAGTCGAGGGTGTATCTGCCGGCGGGGACGGTCGGTGCGGCCAGGACCACAACGAGCCCGGCCCGCGCGAGATCGGCGAGAGACGTGACGTTCTTGGGGTTGCCGGGACTGACGGCGATCGCGAGGCGATTGGTCGCGAAGATGGAGGGCGTGCCATCGCTCAGCTTCGCATCCACGACCCTCTGCATGTTGATCTCATCGGCCGATGCGAAGACGTCAGCTGGCGCGCCGTTCGTGATCTGCGTCGCGAGAGTCGACGACGAGCCGAAATTGAGGACGTAGCTCGTTGCCGGATAGCGTGCCTTGAGCTCATCGCTCGCCTTCGTGAGCGCTTCGGTGAGAGACGATGCCGCGAATACCGTCACCGAACCCGAGACGGTCCCCGAGGTCGTCCCAGGAGTCGCCGCCCCGCCGCACGCGACGACAACGATCGCGACCAGCGCCGCGAGCGCACGCCTCATGTCGACCTCGATTTCCCGCGAGTGACCTCCACGACGACGTTCGTCGCCTTCACCACGCAGACCACCGCCATTCCGGGCTGGAAGGCAAGCTCCTCCGCCGCCTCCGCCGTCATCAGGCTCACGAGGCGATGGGGCCCGGCCTGAACCTCGACCACGGCCGCAACACGGTCCTTCTCGACCCGAGTCACCACGCCGGGGAACCGGTTCCGTGCCGACTGCGCGATGCTCGGCCGCTCCCGCTTCTGACGGCGCTCGCTCTGCAGGCGGCGGATGTCGGCGAGGGCAACAAGCCGCTGGCCGCCCGCGGATCGGCGCACGCGTAGCCGTCCGGACGCAGTCCAGCGGCGAAGCGTGTCGACCGAGACCCCGAGGAGCTCGGCCGCCTCACCGGCGCGGACGGAGTGATACATAGGCTTCGGCTGATTTTTTGCCACGAATGCCTAGGTATCTTATCGCGATGGCCGTCGCGACGTCGGCCGCGCCTCAGTTAGGCGGCATCCCGCCGGTCGCCGTCCAGCGACAGCGCATCCTCAGCGTGCCGGAGGAGCACAGTCGTCGTCGCGACATCCTCGCTCCAAGTCGCCGCGCCCGCTCGAACGTTCCACCGAGCACCGCCGAATGCGCGGACCGACCCGGTCATCGTGCGCACGAGCTCGTCGAGCCGAGCGCGCACGAGCGTGCGGAGACGCTCCCCACGCGCGTCGTCGCGTCCGGCCGGTGCGACCGCGGCAACACCGGACTCGCCGTAGCGGTAGGCGGTGACATCGCCTCCGAGCAACGTCGCGGTCGCTCCCAGGGTCGCGCGGATCGCTCGGTGGACCATGGCGCGTCGAATCGCTTCGCCGACCCCGTCGACGTCGAGCTGGGCGAGGACGATCGCAAACGCGGGCCCGCCATCGCGCGCCGCCGCGACCCGCTCGCGAATCGACGCGACGAGCACGCGATCGAGATATGCCTCGGCGACCGGGCGAGCGCGTGGCGGCGCCACTTCCGCGATGACGGGAAGGGGGCGCGGTTCCGCATTCCCTAGGAGACGGACGAGCGTCGGCGACATGAGAGACCATCGCTCCCTCTCGGCCATCCGCTCCGCCGCGCCGAGCGCCGTGAGACACACCGTCGCAGCGGCTGCCGGAGCGAGATAGCCCCCTTCAATGAGCGACTGGAGCGCGCGGCCGAATGCGCCCGAGGCGAACGGCAGCCGCTCCGCCGCGATCGCGGCGAGCAGGGCGGCCGGTCGGGCCGGCCCCGCAGCGAGGCTCTCGAGGAGATACAGCCGGAAGAACGCAGTGGCGAGTCCGGTCGCGGATGGGCGAACCGTCGGTCCCCTCCGATGGTGCTGACAGAGAGAGCGGCCCGAACTTGAGATGGCCCGCGGCGTGCCATAGAGCACGCGACGATGGGTATCTCGGAAAGAGCGCTCCTGATCGTGAATCCCGGGGCCGGCAAGCGGCACGCGCAGGACGGCGACCTGCCCGAGTGCGTGCGGCTTCTGGGCGCCGCCGGCTTCGAGATCGATTGCCGCGAGACGGGGCCGAACGGTCCGACCTCGGCCGACCTTGCGAGGGCCGCCTTGGCGGAAGGTTTCCGTGTCGTGCTCGTCGCGGGCGGTGACGGCACCGTCGCCCCGGCCGCGACCGCGCTGCTGGGCACAGACGTGACCCTTGGGATCCTGCCCTTCGGGAGTTATATGAACATCGCGAACGGTCTCGGGATCCCGCTCGAGCCGATCGACGCGGCCCGCGTCATCGCGGAACGGAAAGTCAAACGCTCGGATGTCGGCGAGGTCGCGGGCAAGGTCTTCTTCGAGACCTGTGGCATCGGTCTGGACGCCGACGCGTTTGGCGCGGCGCGCCTTGTGGAACGCCGGCGCTGGGGTCCCGCGTTTCGGCGGATCTGGCGATGGGCCACGGCGAGCCCGCATCGCGTGGACATCACGGTTGACGGGAAGGCCGAAAGCCACCGGGTCCTCCAGATCATGATCGTGAACAGCCCCTACTACGCCTGGGCACTCCCGATCGTGCCCGACGCGGACATGACCGACGGCAAGCTCGAGGTCGCGATCTTCCCGCGCAAGGGGAGGCTGGACCTCCTCCGCTCGGTGGCCGAGATCTGGCGGAAGGGCCGGCCGGGCAGGCCGCCGCGCCTCTTGCGGGGCAAGGTCATCGAGATCGCATCGTCGGAGCCCGTTCCTGTCCACGCCGACGGTCAGATCGCGGGGCGCCTCCCGGTCACCGTGCGGTGCCGCGAAGGCGCGCTACGCGTGTTCGCATGAACTTGTGACCGATGTCGACCCACGTGCGCATGTGGATGCCCATGCCGGAGAGCGTCCCTGTCACCTTGCCTTCGCGGAGGGCGACCAGAAGCTCCTGCGGAGTCGCGAAAGTCGCGATGTCCACGTACGCGCGTCCGATCTCGATCCGGCGGTGCGAATCGCTGCCGACCCCGCCGGGTAGATCGTGAGCGCGAGCGAACGCGAGCGCTTGCACGTTGCTCGACGATGCGGCTTCTCGAGCGTTGAACACCTCCACGATGTCCAGCGTCGACGCGACCCGCTCGAGCGCGGCCCGGCGCAGGTGCCGGCGGCGATTCCGGCTGAACGGATGGGGTACGTAGGCGAGTCCGCCCTGCTCGTGAATGAGATCGATGGTGTGCTCGGCGGTGAGCCCCGGGGCTACCTTCTTCTCGAGATACAGGCCGACGAGCTCGCCGTCGGCGGTCGTGATCTCCTCGCCGACGATCACCTGAAGACCGGTGTTCAGCTCGCGGAGCCGGAGGCCACCTTCGATCGTGTCGTGATCGGTGATGCACACCGCACCGAGCTGCGCCGTGCGGGCGAGCTCGGCGAAGTCGGCGAGGGCGACGCGGCTATCGCGCGAGTACTCCGTGTGCATGTGCATGTCGAGCCGGATCCGATCCACGCACCGAGTGTGCGGCAGTTCGCATGCCGCCGGCCGAGCTAGGTCCGGACGTGCTTTACGTCGACCTCAGCGAAAACGAGGATGTTGACGATGCTCGTGGTCTCCGTGGTACGTCCGCGAGCGAGAACGGCGTCACCCAGCGCCAGGGTCGCCCATCCGGCGGTGCCCGCGTCCACCGCAGGGCGACTGGCGCCACGCGCCTCACGGGCGCGCGCGATCGCAGCCGCGAGCCGTTCCTGTGTCTCTTTTCGCAGATCGCGCCCAAATTCGCGCAGCCGAGCATCGATCCCGCAGGCCTCGATCATCGCCTGCAGCAACGCCGGATCGGCGCCCTCAAGAATCCGAGCGAACTCCGCGGCAGGCTCGTCTGCCTTTGGGAGCGCGTCGAACGCGCGGACCCGGTAGTCGTGCTCCTGGTCCATCAGTCCGGGCGCCGCTGGGTCCGTAGGGTTGTTCGATCCGTCAAGCTCACACTGTCTCCGCGCCGACCGTACCGGGCAACCTGCGTGCCGTCCCCTTCATTTGCAGGGGCCGCTTGCACGGGGGCGCAATTTAGACGGACCATCTTCCCTGGCTGAAGCAGCAGGAGCAGCGCGAAGTCAGTTCAGCTTTGGAAGGC
>JBOGTG010000131.1:0-10760 GCA_050692175.1 Candidatus Limnocylindria bacterium
CTCCAGGACCATGTACAGGTGCGTCCCCGGATCGTCCTTGCGGAAGATCACTTCGCCCCGTTTGAAGCTCTTGGTGCGAACACGGTCGGCGAGCTCCGCGAGCTCGCTCTCCGGGAGTCGCGAGAAGAGCGGAAGCCGGCGGAGGTGCTCGGCCACGCGCTGCTCGGGCATCGGCCGGATTCTACGTGCGCAACTTGACGCCACGAGCATCATGAGCGGCCCATGGACGAAGGAACGGACAAGACTCCGGTCGCCGTCGGCGAGGCATACATCTCGGGCGCCCAGAGCGCGGTCGACGATGCCCCGAGGACCAAGCTGTTCTACGAGCTCCTCGCCGAGATCGCCGGAGCCGCCGGCCTGCGTGGCTACCTCCCGCACCGCGTCACCGATCCGGTCGTCGCGGCGCATCTGGATCCGCGCGCGGTGTATGAGATCGACCGCGCGCATGTCACGAGCGCGGCCGTTCTCATCGCCTACGCGGGAATCCCTTCGTTCGGCGTCGGCATCGAGGTCGAGCTCGCGCGCGAGCATGCCGTTCCGGTCATCATCGTCGCCGAGCGCGATCGGCCGATTTCGCGTCTGTTGCTCGGAAATCCGGCGGTCGTCGAGGTCGTGAAGTTCGCGGACCTCGACGGTCTGCGGCGCACCCTCGCGGCAGCGCTCGCCGCGGTTGGTTCGTCCACGCGCGAAGGCGCGCGACCGATGGTCGCCGACGACGTGGTGGTGCAGAGGTTCATCGCGAGCCTCGAGCACGCGCGCCGGCTTCCGGCGGGGGAGGTGGCGGCCCTCCTGCGGATCGGCGAGCTCGACGGCGAAGTCGCGATCGCGATCCGTGACGCGGTCCAAGCCGGCCGGCTCTTCGCAGCCGGTCTTCGCGACCTCGTCGGCCGGTACGCGTTGCGCGGGGCGGACCTTGGCGCCTTCGTCCTGCATGACGTGCTGGAGCGCTCGCTGACGGAGGCTGCGGCCACGCTCGGGGTCGACCCGCGTACGGCCCGCCGTCACGTCGCGACCGCGCGCGTACGAGTGGGACTTCCCGAGGACGCGGCGCCGGACTCGGTCGCACAATGGCTCGTGACCGAGCTCATCGCGCCGCCGACGCGCGCGCTGCAGCTCCATCTTTTCACCGGAGGGCATGCGCGCTGATATGGGCAAGGGACAGAAGAAGCAGAAAACCATCGGCAAACTCGGCTGGCGGAGCAAGAAGGCAAACCACGGGCGCAAACCCGGGATGGGCCGGGGGAAGCGCAACTAGAGAGGGCACGCCAACAAAGGCGTGCCCTCCCTCTTCAGAGCTTCACGCCTCTTCTAGCGGCGCTTCTTGCGGGCCGAGGTGCGGCGCGTCGTGCGCTTCGCGGTCGAGCGCCCAGCGCTGCGACGGCGCGTCGTCTTTCGCTTCGCGGTGGTCCGTTTCGCGGTCCCGCGCTTGGCCGTCTTGCGCTTGGCCGTGCTGCGCTTCGCCGTGGTCTTGCGTCGGGCCGTCGAGCGCTTCGCGGTGGTCTTCCGGCCGGCCGCGCTCGTGCTCGCACGGCGCCGGGTCGTCTTGCGACCGCCGCTGGACGATGCGCCGCTCATCGGCGAGGGCGGAGGTGGCGTGGGACTCGCTGGCAGCGGTGTGGGCCAGACCGAGCCGGGCTCCTTCTGTGCGGACCAATCGGTGCCTTTGTCTTCCTGCATGGGTTCCTCCCCAAAATCAGTGGAGCGTTCGCGTGATGCATATCGAATTCCGGTTGTCATAGCAAGAGCGGCGTCGTGCTAGGGAAGGAGGCGGACGAACACCTCGCTCGCCAGCAGCCGGCCCCGTGCGGTCAGCCGCGCGTGACGACCCTTCAACTGGATGAGATGCACCGGTTCAACCTCGCGTAATGCGGTTCGCACACGCGTCGCGGCCGTCGCCCCAAAGCGTGTCGCGAAGCGGTCGAGATCGAGCCCCGAGTCGAGCCGCAGCGCGAGCATGGCGGCTTCGCTCGGTGGATCCGCACCGTCGTCGACGGCCCGCTGCGCCCCGGACTCGATGCGGGAGATGTATGCCCGCAGGTCGGCCGGGTTCGCCGAGCGCGCGCCCTCGAGATGCGTGTGTGCGCCGGCCCCGACGCCGAGCCAGTCGCGGTCGCGCCAGTACCCGAGGTTGTGGAGCGAGCGCTTCCCCCGGCGTGCCCAGTTCGCGATTTCGTAATGGCGATAGCCGGCGCGGCCGAGCGAGCGCTCCGCGACTCGGTACATGCGGGCAATACCGGCGTCGTCGGGCTGCGCCGCGGCGGCCGCGCGACGCCAGCGATCGATGACCGGCCACCCGCCACCGGGCCAGTTCGGGATGGACCCGTCGGGGTCGAGCCGCAGTTCGAGTGGGTAACAGGAGAGGTGATCGGGCTCCAGGGCGATCGCGGCCGTCAGGTCGCGTTCCCAGTCCGCGAGCGTCTGTCCGGGCCAGCCGAAGATGAGGTCGAGGTTGATGTCCAGGCCGGCGTCCCTTCCGACGGCGACGGCCGCAGCGCTGTCGTCCGGCTGGTGGGTCCTGCCCAGCGCACGCAGGCCGCGGGGGTCGAAGCTCTGCGCGCCGAGCGAGAGACGCGTGAGCCCGAGCGCGAGCCAGGCCTCGAGGCGCTCGCGGTCCAGGGTCGCGGGGTTTGCCTCGATCGTCACCTCGCGCGGGCGAAGGACGAACGCGCGCCGCAGCGCGGAGCCGAGGCTCACGATTTCCGCGGGGTCGAGCAGGCTCGGCGTCCCGCCGCCGAAGAAAAGAGTGCGCACCCGCGGCCGGTCGAGGAGAGCGCCCTCGTGCGCGATCTCGTGGCCGAGCGCGTCTAAGTAACGGCCGCGGAGCGCGGTGGTGGCCGGCGCGGTCGCGAAGTCGCAGTACGGACAGCGCGAAGCGCAGAACGGGATGTGGACGTACAGGCCAAGGCCAAGCCTTGGTCTCACACCAGTCTTCGCAGGGGCGGGGGCAGGGGTCCCCGTGGCGCGAAGCGCCCCCCTGCCACCCCAGGTCACCGCGCTCTTACCCCGAGCGGATTGGGCAGCTCGGCGTCGGACGAGAGCTCGGCGGTGCGTCCGAGATCGATCAGCCACTCGCGGGACTCGTAGACGAACGCGAGAAGGTGGCTTGGTCGCCAGTCGCCTTCGGCGACGATCCGCTCCTCGCCGAAGTCGGGGAGAAGCAGCACGTACGCCGTCGCGCGGTCAACCAAGCGCGCTCCCGAGACGCCGAAACCGCCCACTCGCTCCGCGCCCCCGAGGGCCGCGACGACCGACCCGCGAAGGGGCGCCACGATCTCCGTGAGGCGTGCGTCCTCGCCCGACGACCCGACGCCAGCGGCATGCTGGAGCGCCACCGCCGAGCGCGCCGCGTAGAGCCCTTCGAGCAGCCCGCGCGTCTCGCGCGAGAGCTTCTCCCACATCGCGGCCGCGTCGTTTTCCGACACTGCGCGCAGAAAAGTGGATGCCGCGATCTGCGTCGGGTGCTCGAATTGGACCCTTGGAGCCTTCATGTCTCGTCGCCGATCCGGAGAACCGCAAGAAAGGCCTCCTGCGGGATCTCGACCGATCCCACCATCTTCATGCGCTTCTTGCCTTCCTTCTGCTTCTCGAGAAGCTTCCGCTTGCGGGTGATGTCGCCCCCGTAACACTTGGCCAGGACGTCTTTGCGCTTGGCCTTGACCGTCTCGCTCGCGACGACCTTTCCGCCGATCGCAGCTTGGATGCGCACGTCGAACATCTGCTTCGGGATGAGGCCGCGGAGCTTGTTCACGAGGATGCGTCCGGTCTGCGGCGCGCGCTCGCGGTGCGTGATGATCGAAAGCGCATCGACGAGGGTGCCGGCGACGAGGATGTCGAGGCGAACGAGATCGGCGGCGCGGTACTCGGCGAACTCGTAATCGAGCGACGCGTAGCCGCGCGAGCTCGATTTCAGCTGGTCGTAGAAATCGACGATCACTTCGGAGAGAGGCATGTCGTACTTCAGCATCGCGCGCGTCGGGTCGACGTAGCTCATGTCGGCCAGCGAGGCGCGTTTGGTCTGCGCGAGCTCCATCACCGGACCCACGAATGTGGTCGGCACGATGACCGTCACCTTCATCCAGGGCTCGCGGATCTCGACGATCGTCCCCGGATCGGGCAGGAGTGCCGGGTTGTCGATCGGGACCTCGGCGCCCTTCTGTGTGATCACGCGATACTCGACCGACGGCGACGTAGCGATGAGGTCGAGGTCGTACTCGCGCTCGAGGCGCTCCTGGACGATCTCCAGATGGAGGAGACCGAGGAACCCGCCGCGGAACCCGAACCCGAGAGCCTGCGAAGTCTCGGGCTCGTAGATGAGCGACGCGTCGTTCAGACGGAGCTTCTCCATCGCGTCCTTGAGAAGCGGATAGTCCTGCGCGTTGGAGGGATAGAACCCGGCGAAGACCATCGGCTTCGCCGGCCGGTAGCCGGGAAGCGGCACCTTTGCCGGCCGGGCGGCGAGCGTGAGGGTGTCGCCGACGCGGCAGTCCGCGACCGCCTTGAGGCCCGTCGCGACGTAGCCGGTCTCGCCCGTCTCGAGCCGGGGGATGGGCTGCGCGTCGGGAACGAAGACGCCGAGCTCGAGCAGATCGCTCTCGCGCTCGGTCGCGAAGAGGCGGATGCGATCACCGGCGGCGAGCGAGCCATCGACCACGCGCACGTGCGCGACCACGCCCTTATACGCGTCGTAGTGCGAGTCGAAGATGAGCGCGCGTAGCGGCGCGGCCACGTCGCCCACCGGCGGCGGCACCCGCTCGATGATCGCGTCGAGCAGCTCCGTCACGCCCGCGCCGGTCTTACCGGAGACGAGCAGGATCTCCTCGTAGCGGAAGCCAAGCGTCGTGCGGAGCTCCTCCCGGACGACATCGATGTCGATGTTCGGGAGGTCGATTTTGTTGATGACCGGGATCACCTCGAGGCCCTGCTCGACCGCCAGGTAGGCGTTCGCGAGTGTCTGCGCCTCTATGCCCTGCGACGCGTCGACGAGCAGCACGGCGCCCTCACACGCCGCGAGCGAACGGCTCACCTCGTAGTTGAAGTCGACATGCCCCGGGGTATCGATGAGGTTGAGTTCGTGCTCCCGCCAGGCCATCCGCACGGCGCGCGCCTTGATCGTGATCCCGTGCTCGCGCTCGAGCTCCATCGAGTCGAGCATCTGATCGCGCATCTGCCGCAGCGGTACCGTGCCTGTGCTCTCGATCAGTCGATCGGACAGTGTCGTCTTGCCGTGGTCGACATGCGCGATGACGCAGAAGTTTCGGATCCGCCCGAGGTCGGCCATCGCGCTCAGATTAGGGTCAGACGGGCGCGATCATCCTCCGCCGGTCGCGCCTTGGACATCGCGCCGCTCGAAGAGCCAAAAGGCAACACCGCCAAGGACGAGGGTGTACAACCCGAGGACGACGAGCGCATGGGTTTGGTCGGGTAGATTCCCGGGGGCGCCGAAGCCACCCGTGCCGCCGGTCCACGCCGAGATGTTCCGGACGAGGAAGAAGTCGGCGACGTTCTGGAACCAGCTGAACAGGTTCGAGAAGAGCGCGATGATGAGCTGCTCGGCGAAGTAATAGCCGAGGCCGATCGCCATGCCCGCCGCGGATGATCTCGCGACCACCGTCACGAAGGTCGTGAGCGCGACGTACGGAAGGGTCGAGCTCCACGCCCTCCAGAGGGCGATTCCGGCGTCCGACCACGTCGCCGTGCTCGCGGCGCCAGGCGGAGGGCCCGCGATGGCCATCGCGACGACGCTGCTGATCGCTACTGTGCCGAGCGCCACGACGAGGCCGAGGAAGGCGATCGCCGCGAGCGTGATGATCTTGGCGGTCAGGTAAGGCCAGCGCCCGATGCCTTGTGTGAGCGCCGACCGAAGCGTGCCGGCTCCGTAGTCGATCCCGATCGCCGATGCAGTGAGTATCGCGATGAGAATCAGCGCGAGGGTCTGCACGATCCCGAGCGCGGTGGAGACGCTGCCCGGGAGGGTGAAGCCCTGGTACGCGCGGGCGAGACGGGCCGGCAACGTGGCGGTCTGCTGCCGGCACTGCGCCGCGAGGCCCGCGACGACTTGGGCGTCGAGATCCGCAGGCTGCCGGGCAGCGTCGCCGGAGAGGAGGTCGTTGCACGCGACGGTCCGCGGCGCACGTCCCTGCTGTTGCTGCAGTGAGGCCGGAACCGTCAGCTCTCCGCCGGTGGTCTGCAGATTCCGGTACGAGAAGAACTGACCCCACACCGCCAGCTGGGCGAAGAGGATCGCGAAGACGAGCAGGATCCAGAGCATCCAGCGCCTCCGGAGCTTGAACCACTCCCAGCGCGACAGGTTCGCGACATTCGCGATCACGACCGTTCCTTGCCTGTCGCCGGGTCGGTCCCGGTGATCTCCATGAAGAACTCCTCCAGCGAGCGATGCACCGGTGTGAGCTCGTTGACGTACACGTCGCGCTGCGCCAGAGCCCGCGAGATCTCCCACGCGCGGTCTTGGGACACGGTGACAACGAGCCCGCCGTCCTGGTGCTCGACGTGCTCCACCCAGCGCATGTCGGCGAGAGCGGCCCGAGCTTTCGCGTCGTCGGTCGTGCGCAGGCGCAGTCCGTCGTGCTGCCGAAGCAGCTCTTGGATGGAGCCCTGGGCGATCAGCTTGCCGCGAGAAAGCACAGCGACGTTATCGCAGACCAGCTCGGTCTCCGAGAGCAGGTGACTCGAGAGGACGACGGTCCGCCCCCCTTTCCCGAGATCGCGGATGAGCTCGCGCACCTCGACGACGCCCGCCGGATCGAGCCCGTTCGTCGGTTCGTCGAGGAAGACCAGCTCCGGGTCGCCGAGCAGCGCGCACGCGATCCCGAGGCGCTGCTTCATGCCGAGCGAATACGTCGCGTATTTGCTGCCGGCGCGCTTTCCGAGGTCGACGAGGTCGAGGAGACGATCGACGTCGGCTGGCGCGCCGCGCCGCCCGATGCCCTGGAAGTACAGGAGATTCGCGCGCCCGGACAAGTACGGATAGAACGTGGGCGTCTCGACCATCGCGCCGACTCGTTTGAGCGTCGCCGGATGGCGCGCGGGATCCCCGAAGATGCGCGCCTCTCCGGACGTCGGGTGCACGAGCCCCAGGAGCATGCCCATCGTCGTGGTCTTGCCCGACCCGTTGGGACCGAGGAATCCGAACACGCCGCCCCGCGGCACCTTGAGCGTCAGGTGGTCTACCGCGACGACCTCGCCGTACCTCTTGGTGAGGTCGGTGGTCTCGATCACCATCCCGTTTCCTACGCTCACGCCGACCTCTTTATTACCGTCCGAGTCGACCGCCCAACCTCGGGCGAAAGCACGCGGACGAACGCGCGAAGTGAGGTCGCGAGCGCCTCGCGTTCGTGCGCGGTCATCCGGCGCACCGCGTATCCGAGCCGCGCGTTCGACCGGCGCTCGAGGCGCGCCAGGAGCCGCGACCCTTTCGCGGCGACCTCGAGCAGAACCGTACGGCGGTCGGCGGGATCGGTCCGGCGGCCGACGTAGCCAAGGCGTACCAGCCGGTCGCTCAGCGCGGACGCGCTGGCGAGGCTCATCTTCAGGACTCTCGCCAGGTCGCTCACGCGGACGGGATCCTGGGCACGCGCGAGCACGAACAGCGCGCGCAGCTGCGTGAACGTGAGATCGACGCCCGCCCACGCGTCGGGCGATCTGGCGGTGAGCTCGCGCATGCGCGCGACGAGTCCGGCGATCTCTGCCTCGGTCGTGGTCACTCCAAATACCCTACGCGACATTGACTATCGATAGTGAATGAACATTCGGTACGAACGCCGAGCGTCGCGCGAGGCTACGAGGGACCTGACCTGCGCCGGACTCGGGCCCGGACAACCGCGAGGATCTCCTGAAGCTCCCCGATCCGTAGGAGATAGGCCGCGGCGAGATACACCAGGCCACCGACCGCCGCCGCGAGGATCGTCTGGAGCGCCAGCACGAGCTTGGGCGGGTCGACGAAGAGATCGAACGGCAGGTTCGTGACGCGGATGAAGCCGAACATGGCGACGCCCATGAGGAGGCTCGCGCAGACCTGCTTCAAGGTCGAGATACCGAGGCCGACGAGCCGCAGGCGAGCGCGCGAGGCGAGCAGCGTGAACAGGAGGGCCGCCTCGAGGAGCGTCGCGATCGAGTTCGCCAGGGCGAGGCCATTGATGCCCATCTGCATCCCCGAAGCGAGCGTGACGCTGAGGACGACGTTCGCGCCGATCGAGATGAGCGTGAGCGCGAGCGGCGTCTGCGTGTCGCGCGACGCGAAGTAGACGCGCGCGAGGATCTGCACCAGCGCGTGCCCCGCGAGGCCGAGCGAGTAGAAGAGGAAAGCGGCCTGCGTCAGCTCCCGTGCCTCCGGCCCGAAGCTCCCGTACTGGAACAGGAGGTTCACGATCGGACGGCGCAGCACGATCATGACGATCGCGGTGGGCAGCGTGAGGAAGAGGATCCAGCGGATGGACTGCTGGACCGCGTCGCGCATACGGCCCACCTGCCCGAGAGACGCGTAGTGCGAGAGCGTCGGGAACACGGCGGCGCTGATAGCGATCGAGAACACACCGAGGGGCAACAGCAGGAGCTGATTCGCGTAGACGAGGGCGGTCAGTGAGCCCTCGGCCATGCCCGCTGCGAGGAACGTGTCGACGAAAAACACGATCTGCACGGCGCCCAACGCGAGCGTGCGTGGGCCGGCCAGGCGCATGATGTCGCGCACGCCCGAGTGCGAGAGATCCAGCGAAAAGGAATAGCGCGTGCGACGGAACGTGAGCTCGGGGAGCTGGACGAGCCACATCACGAGGGCGCCGACGACGACGCCGATCGCGACCGCATGGATGCCCAGAAACGGGTATCCGAACTGCGTGAACAGGATGATGACGAGGTTGTAGACGAGCGGGGCCGTCGCGCTCGAGAGGAACTGGCGGTACGAGTTGAGGATGCCCGTCGTCAGCGACGACAGGCCCATGAAGATGGGCGACAGCAGCATGAGCCGGGTGAGGTCCACCGTGAGGGCGATCTGCTGCGGATCGCGGAACGGCGCGACGAACGTCGGCACGACGAACGGCGCGGCGATCCACATCACCACGGAGAAGCCCACGAGCAGGAGCAGGACGGCGTTCATGACGCTCGAGGCGACGTGCCACGCCTCTTGCTCGCGTTCCCGCGCCAGGTAGCTCGTGAACACAGGGATAAAGGCCGACGCGAGCGCGCCCGCGACGACCAGGCCGAAGATGGCGTCGGGGATCTTGAAAGCCGCCCAGAACGCGTCGAGCTCTGGCGTCTGGCCGAAGTGCGCGCCGATGACCGACAGGCGCAGCCAGCCGAGGACCCGGCTCGCGACGAGGGTGACGATCATGATCGCGGAGGCACGCGCGAGCGACATCGGCAAGAAGTGGATATTGAGGCATCGGGTATCGTTCGCACGTATGCCGGCCAAGAAGCGCAAGCGCTCCGCCCTCAAGCGCATCCGTCAGACGCAGCGGCGCACGTCCATGCGGACCATCGGCCGCTCCGCCGCGCGGACCGCCGTGCGGACGGCGCGCGAGGTCATCGCCAAGGGCGGCGAGAAGGCCTCCGACATGATCTCCGCCGCGGCGAGCGCTCTCGACAAAGCCGCCAAGCGCGGTTCTATTCACAAGAACAGCGCGCGCCGCCGCCGAAGCCGAGTCGCAAAAGCGGCGTCTAAGGCGAAGAAGAAGACCTAGCGGCTCGCGACCGGACGGGCGTCGTGCGGGTGGCACGGCGAGGATCACATGAGGCGGTGGGACGAGGGTCTCGCGGCGCAGTGGGAGCCGGCGACCCTACCGCGCAGCGGCCGGCGAAGGCGAATGCCGAGGCCGGTCCGTGGTCGACGGAGGGACCCGCGAGCACACGAGACCCCCGTCCCAGCGGCCGCGTGACAGGACCCGTACGAACGACTGTGTGAGCTAGCCGCTAGATCGGAACGAAGTACGTCTCGCATGCGAGCTCGACGAGCTCAGGCGTGAGCTCCGCCGGCTTGAGGAGGAACCGCGATGCGGCACCGAGGTGCTGCATGAGATCACGCGGGTGGCACGACCGAAGCGGGATGTTCCGCTCGCGCGCGTAAGCGGCGATCCACTCGGCTGCCTTCGGATAGAACGTGATCTTCTGCTGTTCGCACACCCGACGCAGGATCTCAGAGAACTCCTGCTCCGTCGGGGGTTTCACCTCGATCTTGTACTGAATGCGTCGCAGGAATGCTTCATCCACCAGCGAGGAGGGCGTGCGGTTGGTCGCGAAGACGAGGAGCACGTCGAACGGCACCTCGATCTTGCGACCGTCGGCAAGGGTCAGGAAGTCGACGTCGCGGTCGAGCGGCACGATCCACCGGTTGAGGAGCATCTCCGGCGAGGCGCGCTGGCGGCCGAAGTCGTCGATGAGGAGCACGCCGCCGCTCGCCTTCATCTGGAACGGCGCCTCGTGCACCTTCGAGTTGGCGTCGAACGTGAGGTCGAGGTCCTCCAAGGTGAGCTCGCCACCGACCTCGACGAACGGACGTGCGACCGGGACCCAGCGGCGGTCGAAACGGGCATCGAGCGCGACCAGCGGGCGGTGCCGCGATGGGTCGAAGACCCGGATGATCTGCTGACCGACCAGGATCGCGTATGGCAGGACGATGCTCCCACGCAGCATCGTGGCGAGAGTCTCCGCGATCGAGGACTTCCCGGTGCCGGGAGGC
Source organism: Candidatus Limnocylindria bacterium (assembly GCA_050692175.1). Lineage (GTDB taxonomy): Bacteria > Chloroflexota > Limnocylindria > P2-11E > P2-11E > 3-1-20CM-2-70-9. The sequence continues at coordinate 10,688 of JBOGTG010000131.1, forward strand.
CCGAAGAGGAAGATCGAGCGTCCGCTGTTGATCGCCGGACCGAGCTGCCGGAGGGTCTTCTCGGGGAGCACGA
>JBOGTG010000132.1:0-9641 GCA_050692175.1 Candidatus Limnocylindria bacterium
GTCTTGTACCACTCCGCGATGTTCCACATCTCGGAGTCCCAGGGGTTGAGATTCGTTCCCTGAAGGGCCTTGCTCTTTCCGGAGGCGACCTGGAAGCGGTTCACCAGCGGGATGACCACGACATCGCTCAACAGGATGTCGTTGGCCTGGATACCCAGCTGATTGAGCTTCGCCTGGTCGGACGTCGCGCGCATCTGCTCGATGAGCGCGTCGTACGCCGGGTTGGAGTAACGGTGGTAGTTGTTCTGGTTCCAGTTGTTGGATTTCTGGGCGATCTGCTTGGTCGTCCAGCTTGCCAGCCAGTTGGTGATGTCCGGAGCCGTCCCGCTCGTGAACATGGTCACGTCGTAGTAGAACCGGTTCGCGCCGTCGGCGGCGTTCGAGAAGAACACACCGCCCGTGATCGACCGGAGCTCGACCTTGAATCCAACGGCTTCCCAGCTCTTCTTGAGGATGTCCTGCGTCTTCTGGCGCAGGGCGTTCACCGTGGTCGCGAAGAGGATGTTCAACTTGACGCCGCCCTTGGCGCGGACGCCGTCAGTCCCCTTCACCCAGCCGTTGTCGTCAAGCAGCTTGTTGGCGGCGGCCGGGTCGAACTTGCAGACGTTCAGGTTCGCGGAGCTCTTGGACTCCCAGTCCGGGCTTCCCATGAGGATGTTGCACGTGGTATTGCCGGTGAGTCCGTCTCCGTAAAGCTCCTTCCCGACGGTGGCACGATCGGTCGCCATCGCGAGGGCCACACGCACGTTCTTGTCCGAAAGGAAGGGGTGCTTCGTGTCCGGCTCGGAGCGCTTGTCGCCGAGAGCCGGATCCGGGTTCGCGAAGTTGATGTTCACGCGCTCGACGTTCGAGCTGGCCTTACCGAGGTAGTCGCCCTTGGTGCTTCCCTGAATGAGGGCCCTGAGCACCGGGGCCTCCACCTGGAGGTTCCAGCTGTAATCCACGTCACCGGTCTGGAAGACCGCGCGCGCGGCGGAGACAGCGTCGCCGCCGCCCTTGATCTGAACGGTCTTGAAGAACGGCTTGTTCGGGTCGCGGAAGCTCGTGTTTATCGCGTAGGTGACGACGTCACCGGACTTGAACTCCGTGAGCTTGTACGGCCCGGTGCCGATCGGCTTGAGGTTCTCGGGGCACTCGCTCGCCTTTGGCCCGAGGCACTTCTCGAACTGCGCCTTCTGCAAGATTTCGTTCCCGCCACCCGTTCCGAACTGGTAGGGGTTCGCGGCGGGGGCCGAATAGGTGACCGTAACGGTCGTTGGGTTTGTCGCAACGACGGACTTCACGCCCGTCATGTAGTCGGAGTTCGGGTCAGCGGTGTCCGCGTCGGCCATGTACTTGGACGTGAAGACCACGTCGTCGGCGGTCACGGCGCTGCCGTCGGACCACTTGAGTCCGTCTCGGAGCTGCCACGTGATCGTCGTGAGGTCCGCGGAGATTCCCTTGTTCTCGAGAGTCGGGATCTCCTTCGCGAGTCCATTCGCGATGGGCTTGCCGTTGACGCCCCACGAAGCGAGCGGCTCGATGATGAGCCGAGACGCGTCGTAGTCCTTGGTCCCGGTCGCTTGATGCGAGATGAGGATGGTTGGCGCCTGCCAGTACAGGATCTTGAGCTCCCCGCCCTGGCCGCGTGTAAAGGTACCCGGCGCCGGGGTTGCCGAGACACCCGGGCTGGGGCTTCCGGTTGCTGGCGTCGACGTGCAGGCCGCGAGTGCGATGCTTGCTGTGACTGCGAGGGCAAGCCCTCTGCGCAAGTAACGTTTCTCCACTAGTTCACACACCTCCCTGGCGCTAGGCGCCGAGTCTATCTGGGTACCACCCCGGCTGCGAGCCGGTTCAGTCCTGGCCTCTACCGCCCCGGCGCGAGAATCAGCCGCGGATCGTCGCTCCAACGGCATGCTGAAGGCGTCCGGTGACCCGCTTGACCAGCCGCTCGACATCGGCCTCGCCGAGGGTCCCCGAGGCTGACCGGAACGCCAGGCGCACGGCGAAGGACTTCTTCCCCGCCCCGGCCTGCTGGCCCCGGTAGAGATCGAGAAGGGCGATCGATTCGAGATCCTTGCCAGCTGCTGCTCGGATCTCGCGCTCCACGTCGCCGTACCGCGTGGCCTCATCAACCACGATGGCGAGGTCTCGGAGTGCCGCGGGGAACCGGGGCGGCGCGGTTACGGGTGGCGGCCGCGAGGACTCGTGCCAGGTGGCTACGTCGATCTCCGCAAGGTACGTCTCGGCAGGAAGCTCCCACATCTCCGCCACGCGCGGATCGAGCTGCCCCGCGACCAGATACGTCCTGTCGCTATGCCCGAAGGCGATGCTGCGACCTGGATGCAGACCCGCGGGGTCTACGCCTCGCTCGCCCGACGTCTGCACGTGCAGGAGTGCGGCGAGCCCCAGGACGATCCCCTGCACGTAGCGAACGTCGAAGGCCCGTTCCGGCATAAGCCACGTCTCGCCGTCCTTTACGGGTTGGGCGTTTCCACTCATCAGGATGCCGATCGTCCAGCGCTCCTCGGGGAGGTCCGCCCGCCGAGGCAGATAGACAGGTGCGATCTCGAAGATCGCGACGGACGACCGGTGGCGGAGGTTGCGGCGCGCGGTGTCGAGCAGGCTCGCGCGCAGTGTGGGTCGAGCCACGGATTGCGACACGGTCGTCGGGTTCACGACGCGCAACGGCTCCGGCGCGATCGTAGGCCCATCGACCTCGGGGGCCCCTGCCCCCGCGTCGGCCGTCAGCTGCTTCAACCACGCGGGATCGATCAACGAGTACGACACGATCTCTTGAAGACCGAATCCAGCGAGACCATCGCGGGCCCGCTCGCGAAACTCCTCGAGTGGATGCCGCTCGACGAGCGGCAGCGGACCGTCGGGGATCCGCGTCGGCAGGCGGTCGTATCCCGCGATCCGACCCACCTCCTCGACGACGTCCTCAGCGATCGCGATGTCGGTCCGCACCACGGGCGGAGTCGCGACGAGCGTGTCGCCGTCCGCGGCGGCCGTGAACTGCAGCCGGCGCAGGATGTCCAGCGTCTCATCTGGGTCGATCTCGATCCCCATCACGCGCGGCACATCCGAGAACCGCATGCGGACGTTCACTCTGGCGCGAGGGTTCGGATAGCGATCCACGACGCCTTCGAGCTTCGCGCCGGCATGCTCGCGAAGCAGGCGATAGGCGCGCGCGAGCGCGATCGGGACAAGGTCCGGCGACAGCTCCCACGAGAACCGGCGTGCCGCCGCGCTCCCCGACGAGCCGCGAAGGTCGAGCTTCGTCGCGGTCCGCCCGATGCCGCTTGGCGCGAATGAGGCGCACTCGAGAGCGACCCTCGTGGTGTCCTGGCGGATCTCAGAATCCTCGCCGCCCATGATCCCGGCCACGCCGAGCGCCCGCTCGGCATCGGCGATCACGAGCGTCCCCTCGGGGAGCACGCGGTCCATGCCGTCGAGCGTCCGGAGTGACTCGCCGCGCCGGGCCTGTCGCGCAACGAGGACGCCGCCGCGCAGCTGGCGACGGTCGTACGCGTGGAGCGGCTGGCCGAGCTCGAGCATGACGTAGTTCGTGATGTCCACCACGTTGTCGATGGGACGCATGCCGGCCGCGACGATACGGGCCTGCATCCACGCAGGCGACGGGCCGATGCGCACCCCAGTCAGCAGCGCCGCCGCGAAGCGCGGGCAGGCGTGGTCGTCCTCGATGCGCACGTCGAGATCTTTCGGCGCTCCCGGGCCGAGCCGCTCGAGCGGCGGCTCTTTCAGGTTGGTGCCAAGGAGCGCGGCGACCTCGCGTGCGATGCCGACGACGCCGAGGCAATCCGGGCGGTTGGGCTGGACGTCGAGCGCCAGGACGGTCTCGCCGAGGACCTCGCGAAGCAGCGTGCCGACCGGCAGCTTCGGGTCGAGGATGTGGATGCCCTCGTGGTCGTCGCTGAGGCCGAGCTCCTTCTGCGAAAGGACCATGCCTTCGCTTTTGATCCCGCGCATCGGCTTGCCGCGCAGGGTCGTGCGCTCGCCGGTGTGACCATCGATGATCTCGGCGCCCTCGTCGGCAAACGGAACGATCGCGCCTTCGGTCAGATTCCGCGCGCCTGTGACGACGGTCTTCGGAGCGCTGGCGCCGTAATCGACGGTGGCGAGCTGGAGCTTGTCGGCGTTCGGGTGCTTGGCGAGCCTCTCGATGCGGGCCGTCCGTATCTTGTCGCCCCACCAGGGACGCTCGACGCCCTTCAGCTCGGTGCTGGACATATGGACCTTAAGCGCGAGCTCATCGATGGGCACGCTGATGTCGACGTACTCGCGCAGCCACGACACAGGCACTTTGATGAGCATCAGAACTGCTCCAGATACCGAAGGTCGTTCTGATAGAAGAGGCGAATGTCGGGCGCGCCGGTGCGGAGCATGCAGAGGCGCTCGATCCCGCCGCCGAACGCGAAGCCTTGATAGCGAGCGGGGTCGTAGCCGACACGGCGCAGCACGTCGGGATGGACCATGCCGCAGCCCGCGGCCTCGATCCAGCCGTCGCCGCCGCACACGTGGCACTCGGGATCGCGGCTTTCGCAGGCGAAGCAGTCGAACGCGATCTCCGCTGACGGCTCGGTGAACGGGAAGTAGTCGACGCGGAAGCGGATCTTGCGGTCGCTGCCGAATATCTGCCGCGCGAACGAATAGAGAACGCCTTTGAGATCGGCCATGGTGAGCTTCTCGTCGATCGCGAGGCCCTCGTACTGGAAGAAGATCGACTCGCGTATCGCGTCCGTCGCCTCGTAGCGGTAGCAGCGGCCCGGGATCACGACGCGGATGGGCGGCTTGCGCTTCTCCATCACCCGCACCTGCATCGGCGAGGTGTGCGTGCGGCCAAGGATCGGTCGCGACGGATCGTCGCCGAGCGGATTCGACATCCACAGGGTGTCCCACTTCTCGCGAGCGGGGTGGCCCGGCGGGATGTTGAGCGCCTCGAAGTTGTAGTAATCCCACTCGATCTCTGGGCCTTCGACCGTCTCGAAGCCCATCGTCGCGAAGACCCGCGAGACCTCGCGCACGGTCTGCGAGATCGGATGCAGCCGTCCTACACGTACTCGCCTCGGGGGGAGCGTCATGTCCTCGGGGACGTCGAGGCTCGGGTCGAGGATGGTGCGCTGAAGCTCACGTTCCTGCGCCGCGAGGAGGTCCTCGATGCGCTTCTTCGCGACGTTGGCCGCTGCCCCGACGATCCGTTTTTGATCGGCGGGCAGTCCGCCGATCTCCTTCAGAACCTTCGTGAGCAATCCCCGCTCGCGACCGAGGAAACGAATGCGCTTCTCGGCCAGGCCGGCTCGATCCCGCGTCTCCGGGATCTCACGCGCGGCCCCCTCGAGGATCTCCTGAACGTCTTTCTCGGTCGCCACGTCGCCTCCTTCAGCAGAGAACACAAAGCCCGCCGTTCGTCTCGGGACGAAGGCGGGCCTCCGCGGTACCACCCGTATTGCGATCGAGGGGCTTCGCCCCCCGGCCCCCACATCGGGGGTCTGAGGGGGCAGCGCCCCCTCAATCGCCGCTCGGTCGAGGCGCTATCGGGCCTCACCCGGACCGGCTCTTCTGCCGGTCGGCTCCGGAGCGAATTCCCGCGTCGTCGGCGCGACCGGCTTTCACCTACCCCGGCCTCTCTTTTCGATGTGCGCCGCGTGTCGCGGTACTGCTCTCCTTCGGTGCCGCTTATGACTTGTTGGCTTGCGTGCTCGACTTCTCCTTGATCAAGTCGACATAGTGACGGAAGACCTTCGGGTCGCGGATCGCCATGTCCGCGAGGACCTTGCGATCGAGGTCGATCCCTGCGAGACGCAACGCCGCCATGAGTCGGCTGTACGAGACGCCCGCGTCGCGCGCGGCGGCGTTGATCCGGGTGATCCACAGCGCTCGGAACTGACCCTTGCGAGCGCGGCGGTCGCGATATGAGTAGCGCAGCGCGTGCATGGCGGCCTCGCGGGCGGGGCGCACGAGCTTGTGCTTCGAGGCTCGGCGGCCCTCAGCCTGGGAGAGCAGCTTCTTGTGCTTCTTGTGCGCGGCGACTCCGCGCTTCACTCGCGACATCCCTTAGCTCCCTCCCTTCAGGTTCGGCAATAGCTTGCGGACGAGCTTCAAGTCGCCCTTGGCCACGAGTGCCTTACCTGCGTGACGCCGCTTCCGCTGCGGTGACTTGTGCTGATTGAGGTGGCCTTTGTATGCCTTCGAGCGCCTCAGGCGGCCGCGCCCGGTGAATTCGAAGCGCTTCTTCGCGCCGCTGTGGCTCTTGATCTTGGGCACGGTGAAAGACCTCCGGTATTAGCGCGACGTGAACGACCAGTTTATTGCCTAGGCCGGTCGTTGTGCGCGCGGAGGCGGTGTAGGACCAGCCGCAGGCGGCCGAGCAGGCGCAGCCGCGGCCGCGGGCCGACTGGTTGCGGGTGCCGGTCGTGGACCGGCGGCCGGGGCCTTCGGTAGGGCGGGCGTGGCGGCAGCTTGCGGCTGCGGCGCGGCGGCTGTGGGAGCGGGCGCCGGCGCCCCGGTGACTGCGTCGCGACGCACCGGGTTCATGACCATGTGCATCTGCCGGCCTTCGAGGAGCGGCGCGCGTTCGATGAGTCCGTGGTCCTTGAGCTTCTCGCCGATCGCGATGAGCAGCACCCGGCCGCGGTCAGGGTGCGCGAGCTCCCGGCCGCGGAAGCGCACAGTGACCTTCAGCTTGTCGCCCTCGTCCAGGAATTTGGCGGCCGAGCGGATTTTCGTCTCGATATCGTGGTCGTCGATCTTCGGAGAGACCCGGATCTCCTTCCACGTCACGGCCTTCTGCTTCTTCTTGGCGTCCTTGGCTTTCTGCTGCAGGTCGTAGCGGTACTTCCCGAAATCGCCCATCCGCGCCACCGGCGGTTGGACGTTGGGAGCGATCTCGATGAGGTCGTAGCCCTCTTCCTGCGCCTTCGCGAGAGCGCGCGCGGTCGGGATGATCCCGAGCTGCTCGCCATTGGGCCCGAGAAGGCGAACGGTGGGAACACGGATCGCTTCGTTGATCCGCAGTTCGGGCGCGGCTATAGGGAGACCCCGGTTATTAGCGTGAGATTGCCGCTAGCAGCGCGGCCGCTCCCCGTGAGAGAACTTCAACTGCGACGAGCATATCACCGGGTCAGGTAATCAAGCAGGCGTTTCCGGACACTCGGCCAATCATCTTTGGTGATCCCGAAGATCACGCTCGTGCGCAGGCGACCGTCGGCGAGGATGCGCTCGTCTCGGAGCTCGCCTTCTCGCACCGCGCCGAGACGCGCGATCGCGCTTTGTGAGCGTTCGTTGCGTTTGTCGGTCTGGAGCCACACGCGGTTCGCGCCGAGCGTCTCGAACCCGTGACGGAGGAGTAGCAGCTTGCACTCGGTGTTGACTGCGGTTCGCCGCGCGCCCTTCCCGTACAGCGTGTAGCCGATCTCGCAGCTGCGGTTCGGCGGGTCGATATGGGCGTATCGAGTCGTCCCGACCAGCACGCCATCGGACTTCCGGACCACGGCGAAAGGGAGCTGCGTTCCGAGGATCTGCTGGTCGAGCGCCCAGCGGATGTAGCGGGCGTAGCCTTCGACACCACTTGGCCGGGGTTGCATCCACTGCCAGATGTCGTCCTCATCCGCTGCCTCGAACAGCGCCTGCGCGTGCTCCATACGCAGGGGGACGAGGCGCACGTGCTCGCCCTCAAGGGTGATCGGTCGGGGGTCGAAGTCGGGCCGCGGCCGGCCCTTCACGATCCCCATCTTCACGTCGTCCACGAAGCCGTCCGCGGTCCCGACACCGTCGCGCTCGATGCCCTCGACCTCGAACCCGACAGCCTTGTACATCGAGATCGCGCGGTCGTTGAAGCTGACGACGGAGAGGCCCACGCGGTGGAGGCCGAGGTCATCGAACAGGTACCGGAGAAGGGCGTCCAGCGCGTCGCGACCGAGGTGCTTGCCCCAGAGAGCGGGCTCGCCGATCCCGATGCCGATTTCGGCGCTCTTGCCTTTGGGGTGAAAGTCCCGGTAGTTCGCGAATCCGACCGGTCGGCCTTCGTGCTCAATGACCCAGCAGGCCGAGTCCCCGGGGCGCGACATGCGCTCGATCCACGCCCGGGCGTTCCGCTCCTCGAACACTCCCGGCTCCTGACCCCATTGGTAATGGCGGAAGGCGGGATCGCTCCCCCACCTCATCAGATGCGACATGTCGTCGTACGTCATCGGCCGGAGCGTCACCGCCGAGCCGCGAAGAGCCGGGACGCTCAAGCCATCGAGTCCCCCGCGGTGGGCTCGTGCTGGGTGAAGTCGGCAGGCAGCGCCTTGGTGTCGCGCTCCTTCTTTATGCGATCGACGAAGGCGTCGAGCGTGACGCCGCGCTCCTCATCGCGCGAGCCGCGGCGGCGCACCGACACGGTGCCGGCGGCGGCCTCCTTGTCGCCCACGACGAGCATGTAGCTCGACTTGCGGTGCTGCGCCTCCTTGACGCGGTTGCGCAGATCCCCAGCCTGCTCGTCGAGATGGACGCGAAGGTCCTCGGCGCGCAGCCGCTTGGCGATACCGCGCGCATAGTCCAGCGCCGATTCGCGGACGGGGATGACCGCGACCTGCTCCCAGTTGAGCCAGAGCGGGAAGCTCCCCGCGTAGTGCTCGATGAGACCGCCGACGAAGCGCTCGAGGCTGCCGAAGAGCACGCGGTGGATCATGACCGCGCGCTCGCGCTCGCCCTTCTCGTTCACGAACGTGACGTCGAAGCGCTCCGGCATATTGAGGTCGACCTGGATCGTCGCCCCCTGCCACTCGCGCACGATCGCGTCGTGCACCTTGATGTCGATCTTCGGCGCGTAGAACACGCCGCCGCCCTCGTCGATCTTGTAAGGCACCTCCCGGATGCCGAGCGCCGTCTTCAGCGCCTCCTCGGCCTTGTCCCACAGCTCGTCGGAGCCGAGCCTCTTCTCGGGACGAGTGGAGAGATAGATCGAGGGCTCCGTGTATCCGAACACGCTGAGGAACTCGAGCGCGAGATCGAAGACCTTCCCGATCTCCTCCTGCGCCTGCTCCCACGAGCAGAAGATGTGGGAGTCGTCCTGCGTAAAGCCGCGGACGCGCAGCATCCCGTGCAGCGTGCCGCCGCGCTCGTACCGGTAGACGGTGCCAAGCTCACCGATGCGCATCGGCAGCTCGCGGTATGAATGGATCTTCGACTGGAAAACCTTGATGTGGCCGGGGCAGTTCATGGGCTTGATCCAGAAGCGTTGGGGGGCTCCGCCCCCCAGCCCCCGGCCAGCATCATCGAGGACAAGCGGGCCGTACATGTTCTCGCCGTACTTCTCGAGGTGTCCCGAACGCTGATATGTCTTCTCGTGCGCGATGTGCGGCGTGTAGACGAGCGTGTATCCGCGCTCGTGGTGGATCGGCCGCCACCAGGCCTCGAGCTCCTCGCGCACGATCGACAGGTTCGGCAGCCATAGGACCAGGCCGGAGCCGAGCTCCTCGTCGATGCGGAAGAGCTCGAGCTCCTTGCCCAGCACGCGGTGATCGCGCTTCTCGATCTCCTGTAGTCGAGTGAGATACGCGTCGAGCTGTTTCTGATCGGGCCACACAGTGCCGTAGATCCGTTGCAGCTGCGGATTGCGCTCGTTGCCGCGCCAGTACGCGCCGGCGATCGAGAGC
>JBOGTG010000133.1:0-37165 GCA_050692175.1 Candidatus Limnocylindria bacterium
GTTCACCACGGTCGACATCGCCAAGGTCGAGGTCTTCCTCGGCGGCTTCCTCGGCGCGATGCTCGTCTACCTGTTCTCGTCCCTCGCGATCCGCGCCGTGGGCCGCGCGGGTGCCGCGATCATCGAGGAAGTACGGACGCAGTTCCGCGAGCACCCCGGGATCATGGCGGGGACGGAGGAGCCCGACTACGCGCGTGTCGTGGACATCACCACCGCGTCCGCGCTGCGGAACATGATCGCGCCCGGCCTTCTCGCCGTCCTCGCGCCGATCGTCGTCGGTATCCTGCTCAAGGCGGAGGCCGAAGCGGCGTTCCTGATGGTCGGCACGATGGCCGGCGTCATCCTCGCGACGGTCCTGAACAACGGCGGCGGCGCGTGGGACAACGCGAAGAAGTACATCGAGTCGGGGATGCTGAAGGACGATCAGGGCAGGGTTCTGGGCAAGGGCACGCCCGCGCACGCCGCAGCGGTCGTCGGCGACACCGTCGGCGATCCCTTCAAAGACACAGCCGGCCCAAGCCTGCACGTCCTGATCAAGCTGCTCGCGACGATCACCCTCGTTCTCGCGCCGCTCTTCGTCTAAGTGGGCGCATGGGGCGCCGGCAGCTTCGAGAACGACGATGCGATGGATTGGGTCACGCGCCTTGCGGAAGGCTCCGGTGAGGCGGTCCTCCGCGAAGCTCTCGCAGCCGTAGCCTCGGCGGACGACCGCTACCTCGAAGCACCCGACTGCTCCATTGCTATCGCTGCGGCGGAAGCGGTCGCGGCCGCCCGCGGGCATCCGACCGCATCCAACCCTGAGGAGGTCATGAGCTGGGTCAAGAGGAAGCCCGTCCCGGCGACCCGACCTCGTCGAACTCGCGAAGGCCGCAGTGGACCGGATTGGCCGCAAGTCGGAGCTGAAGGACCTGTGGGACGAGTCCGATTCCGCCGACGATTGGCGACGTGCACTGACCGATCTCCGCAAGCGACTGGACTGATCCGCGCCGATGGCGTGTCGCCGCACCGGTCCCTCGCGTTAGGCGTCGCCGTTAGTCTCACTAAGGCGTGCCCAGCTCAATCGACTTCAATAGCGATCTCGGAGAGGGCGCCGGCACGGATATGGCGATCATGCCGCTCGTGACGAGCGCGAACATCGCGTGCGGTGGACACGCCGGCAACGAGAACACCATGCGCACCACCGTCGAGCTTGCGATGCGCTACAAGGTCGCGATCGGCGCACATCCCGGTTATCCGGATCGCGAACGTTTCGGGCGCGTCCCGATGGACATCCCCCCTCGCGAGCTCATCGAGTCCGTCCGCCGCCAGGTCGATTCGCTCGTCGGGGTAGCTTCTCGCATGGGCGCGCGAGTCACGCACGTCAAGGCTCACGGCGCCCTCTATAACCAGGGCGAGCGCGATGCGACGATCGCGCGGAATGTCATCTTCGGCGTGCAGGCCGCGACCGGAGGCCACGAGCTCGTCATCGTGGCGCCGCCAGGATCGGCAATGCTGCAGGAGGCCAGCGCTGTGGGAATGAAGATAGCGCGAGAAGGCTTTGTCGACCGCGCGTACGAACCGGACGGGACCCTGCAGTCGCGCTCTATCGCGGGCTCGGTCCTCACCAACCCGGCGGATGGCGTTCGTCAGGCGCTCTCGTTCGTCAAAGACGGCGGTGTGACCGCGGTCGATGGAAGCTTTCTCAAGCTCGCGGTCGACACGCTCTGCGTGCATGGCGACACGCCGGGCGCGCCCGATATCGCCCGCGCAGTCCGCGACGCCCTCGCCAAGGCCAAGGTGAAGGTCGCTCCGTTCCGGTCCTGAGCGATCCACGGATCAGCCCCTTCGGCGACGGCGCGCTCCTCGTCGAGCTCGGCGACACGATCGAAGAAGCGCTCGCGGCCCGTGCTCGCGGGCTCGCGGACGCATGGGATGCGAGAGGTGAAGGGCGGGCGGTCCCGGCATACGCGTCCGTGGTCGTGCGGTTCGATCCGCTTCGTCTCGCTCCGGCCGACGCCGAGGACAAGGTCATCCGGCTGGCGAGGGATCTCGTTCAGGGGGAGACAGAACGTGGTCGCGTGGTTGAGATCCCGACGTACTACGACGGGCCGGACCTCGCCGAGACCGCCGAGCGTTCGAAGATCTCGGTCGACGACCTGATCGGTCTCCACTCGGGTCGCGAGTACCGCGCGTTCTTTCTCGGATTCCTGCCGGGCTTCGCGTACTGCGGCGTACTCGATTCGCGCATCGTCGCGCCGCGCCTGCTGCGTCCGCGCGAGCGGGTGCCCGCCGGATCTGTCGCCGTCGCTGACGGCCAGACATCCGTATATCCCTTCGAGTCGCCCGGCGGCTGGCGTTTGATCGCACGCACCGACGTCCGCGTGTTCGACAGCACGAGAGATCCGCCCGTTCTCATCCGTGCGGGCGATCGCGTGCGATTTGTCCCCCGGTGATTCGGGTCGAGGCGACCGGGCTACGCGCGACGATCCAGGACCGCGGCCGCTTCGGCCATCTTCGCGAGGGGATCGCGCCGTCGGGTCCCGCCGACCCCTTCGCGTTCTCCGCCGCGCAGGCGCTCGTCGGCAACGGCGGTGTCGACGCCGCCGCGATCGAGGTCGTCGGAAACGGGTTCACCTTTCGCTGCGAGGACCGCCGGATCGTCGCCGTGACCGGGCGGGGTGTTGCCTTGCGTGGGCGAGACGTCGTGCCCGGGTGGACGGCCGCATTCGCCCGTCCCGGAGAGACCTACGCCGTCGTATCCGGTGAGCATTCGCGGTTCGCTTACCTCGCCGTCTCCGGGGGCATCGCGACCGAAACGATCCTTGGGAGCCGCTCGACCTACCTACCCGCCGGACTTGGCCGCTCGCTGCACGCTGGCGAGGTCCTTCCGCTTGGGGTCGCTCGCGTCGACGCGGACCGGGCGGGTCGTTCCGCCGTCAGTCCCGATTACGACACCGGACAGATACGCGCCATCACGGGTCCGCACGCGCAACGTTTCACCGATGAGGCCCATTCCCTGTTCTTTGGATCTGAATACCGGGTCGAACCCGCGAGCGACCGCATGGGCACGCGCCTGAGCGGGCCGCGGATCGCCGCGCGCGAAGGCGAGATCCTCACCTGTGGCGTCGTTGCCGGCGCGGTGCAGATACCGTCGGGCGGCGCGCCAATCGTCCTGCTCGCCGACCATCAAGCGACGGGCGGCTATCCCGTCATCGCGACCGTTATCTCCGCCGATCTCGGTCTGGTCGCTCAGCGACTGCCCGGCGAGCGTCTCCGCTTCGCTCGCGTCGACCGAGCTCTCGCCGTCGATGCGCTGCGCGATGCCCGCGCGGTGCTCGAGGCCATCGCATGACGCAGGGAGACGAGCTCAAGCGCCGCCTCCATCGCCTCTGCACCGACGTTGTGCTCGGGACTCGAACGTGCGCGCGCCTGGTCGACGGTCTCGCACGTGAGCACCCCGAACGGGATCGCGACCGGCAACGACGTCGCGAGCTCGGCCAGGGACCGCGCGACCGCGTGAGCGAGGACGTCGAAGTGTGCGGTCTCCCCTCTGATCAGGCAGCCGAGCGGGACCACTGCGTCGAATCGTCCCGAGCGCGCCAGCAGTGCGACCGCGGGCGGCAGCTCGAACGAGCCGGCGACCTCGAACTCCTCGACCTTCGCGCCTTCCGCCAGCGCCGTCTGGACGGCACCCTTCGCAAGAGCGCGGGTGATCTCGTCGTTCCAGCGCGCGCGCACGATCGCGACCCGCGTGCCGGCAGCGGGACTTTGCACCCGGGCCGGAGACTTCCCAGCGGTCGACACTTGCCGCAATCTAGCCCACGAATGCAGCGTCATTGCCGGGTGAGCGGATGACCGACGAAGTCGATCCGCGGCTCGTCGCGCTCGGCCTCGTGCCGGGACCCGCCGCCACGCCCGCGCCTCCCACGACGGACTGGGAGACCGCGGCTCCGCCAAAGCCCACAGATTGGGTGGTCCCGACCGCGCCCGCACCTGCGCCCGCGCCTCCACCGCCGCCCTCATCGACGCCATCGGTCGTGATGCCCGGACACAAGCCGCTCACGATCGGCGATCTCTTTCCTGGGATGGGGAAGTTCACGGGTACTCCGGGCGGCGACGCGCCCGCGGCTCCACCCCCGCCGCCTCAGTCGTTCGCACCAACCCCGTCGACGTTCACGCCGCCGCCAGAGTCGTTCGCGCCGACCGCGCCGCCCGAGGTGACGCCACCACAGGGTCAGACCCACACGCCCCCGCCTGCCTACACCCCGCCGTCCTACACACCTCCGGCGTATGCCCCGGTCGCGCCTGCCGCACCGGAGGCACCGCTCCGCGAGGCTCCGCCGCCGCTGCCTCCCCTTGCCGCGGCAATGCCCACCGCGACAAGGGCGGTCGAGGCGCCGGCGATCCCGACCAAGAAAGAGAAAGCGAAGAAGGAAAAGGCGGCCAAGGTCCCGAAGGCCGCGAAGGCCGCAAAGCCCGCAAAGCCCGCAAAGCTCGAGGTCGCCAAGCCCGAGAAGGTGAAGCCTGCACCGAAGCCCCGCTTCGTCCTTCCTCCGAGCGGGGTCCTGCTACGCGGGCCAATCGTTATGGGCTACCCCGAACAGAAGCTCCAGATCACGCTCGAGCAGCTCGGCTTCCGCATCGACGGTAAAGAGCCGATCGACGTCGCCTGGACCGACGTTCGTGACATCAAGCCGCGGCGTGGGCGTGTCGTCGTTCGCACTAAGGGAAGGCCGGTCGCGTTTGGAATCCCGGTCGAAGGTGTTGCCGAACCCACGCTCTCGGGTCCTCTCGCGCGCGTCGTCAAGGAGGCCAGCGGGGGCAGCCTCGACCTTGCCGGGAGTGCGTTCCTCGAGCTGCAAAACGCGACCGATTCGCTGCGTGACCGTTTCCACGACGAGGACGACCCGCTCGTGCCGACCGTCGTCGGTCTGGTGTTCGGGCTCGGAGGACTCACTTTCACCGCGATTCTCCCCGATGCCCTTGCGATCGCGACACGCAGCCCGATCGCGCCGGGGGCGTATCTCCTCGATCACCCGCTCGCGGGCTTCGACCCGCGGGTCCTCGCCGCGGCTTTCGCGGCGGCCGCCATGCTCGCGGCTGGGATCGTCCGCGTCGCCATGGGCAAGGCGGCGACCGCGTGGGCCCGCGGGACGCTACGCGGCTGGAACGAGGTGGGACGCAGGCCGATCCTTCTCGCGCGTCGCGCCCTCGCGGCGATCGTGCTGAATCCGGCTATCGCCGCGGCCGTGCTTCTTGCTGGGGTCGTCCTCACCCTGCCGAGCCTGCGAGTTCAGACAGTCATCGACCAGAGCGGTTTCCATATCACGACGGCATTCCCGCTCTTCGACGAAAACCGCGCGTGGTCGTCTGTCACGGATGTGAGGACGGTCGACGCTCCGACGACCCAGCACTTCGAGGGGGTCGCGGTCGTGTTCACCTTTAAGGACAAGGGCCCGTTGTCGACCCTCGACGGCCGCCTTCGCGGCGGCAGCGACAGACAGCTCGTTACGAGCGCCGAGAAGTGGCGCGCGGAGCACGCTCCCTAGCTGTCGCGGTCGATCACAGTGAGCAGGTGCCCGAGCTTGCTCCGTTTCGTTGAGAGGTACCCACGATTCGTCGCGCGGGCCGGAACCTCGATCGGGATCCGCTCCACGACCTCGAGTCCGTAGAGCGGCACGAGCTTCTGCGGGTTGTTGGTGAGAATTCGGGCGCGGCGCACGCCGAGGTCCAGAAGGATTTGCACGCCGACGCCTCGCTCGCGCTCGTCTGCCTTGAACCCGAGCCGCTCGTTCGCTTCCACCGTGTCCAGCCCCTGATCCTGAAGCGCGTACGCGCGCAGCTTGTTCATCAGTCCGATGCCGCGACCCTCCTGGCGCAGGTAGAGCAGGACGCCCCGACCCTCTTCCGCGACGCGCCGGAGCGCAACGTCGAGCTGCTCGCCGCAGTCGCAGCGGACCGAGTGGAAGGTGTCGCCGGTGAGGCACTCGTCGTGCACCCGGACGAGGACGGGCTCGCCGCTCGCGACGTCCCCCATGGTGAGCGCAATGTGCTCGGCCTCGGTGTTGCCGACCTTCGCGCGGTAGCCGTGCACGGAGAACTCGCCGTATTCCGTTGGCAGCTTCGCCGTGGCGACTCGCTCGACAAGCCGCTCCTGCGCCATTCGATGCGCGATGAGGTCCTTCACCGTGATGAGCCGGAGACCGTGCCGCTTCGCGAAGCGTTTGAGCTCTGGCATCCGCGACATGGATCCATCCGGGTTGGTGATCTCGCAGATCACGCCGACAGACGAGAGTCCCGCCAGACGGCAGAGATCCACGGCGGCCTCGGTCTGCCCCGCGCGAACAAGGACGCCACCGTCCCGCGCCTGGAGGGGAAAGATGTGGCCCGGCTTCACCAGGTCGTGCGCCCTCGTTTTCGTATCGGCGAGGACCCTGATCGTTCGCGCTCGGTCGGCGGCGCTGATGCCCGTCGTGACTCCCTCGCGCGCGTCGACGCTGACTGTGAAGGCCGTCCCGAGCCGCGCCTCGTTGCGCGAGACCATCTGCGGGAGATCGAGCTCTTGCAGGCGCTCGGCGGTCATCGGCACGCAGATCACGCCGCTCGCGTACCTGCGGATGAACGCGACGTCCTCGGGACTCGCCAGCTCCGCCGCCATCGTGAGGTCGCCTTCGTTCTCGCGATCCTCGTCGTCGACGACGATGACCATCTTCCCACGACGGATGTCGTCGATCGCCTCAGGCACGGTCGCGAACGGACCCGCGGGCGCGACCACTCGGGGTCGCTTGACCTTCGCGCGCCTGACCTTGCTCACATGTTCAAGTCTAGAGAGCCGGTCACGCCTCCCTGACGAGACGCTCGACGTACTTCGCAAGCACGTCGGTCTCGACGTTGACCAGGCCACCCGGCGCGAGCGTCCCCAGGGTGGTGCGTTCGGCGGTGTGGGGGATGAGCGCGACCTCGAAGAACGTCCTGCCAAGGCCCGCGATGGTGAGCGACACGCCGTCGAGCGTGATGAAACCCTTCATCACGATGTAGCGGGCGAGGCCCTTCGGCAACGCGAAACGAAGCCGTGCGGCGCCACCGCCCTCCTCGCGCCGAGCGACGAGCTTGGTGGTCGCGTCGACGTGTCCCTGGACAAAGTGACCGCCAAGCGCCGTGGTCGGCGTTGCCGCGGCCTCGAGGTTCACGCGCGTCCCGCGGATCGCACGGCCGAGCGTGGTCCGCGAGAGTGTCTCCGCGACGACGTCGACGGCGAACCCGTGCGTGTCCCGTTCCACGACGGTGAGGCACGCCCCGGCGACGTTGACGCTCGCGTCGATGGGCAGATCCGGGGCTACGCGCGACGATGCGATCTCCAGTCGCACGCCTGAGGCGTTCGGCCCGGCGTGGCGGACTGACCCGATCTCTCCGACGACTCCGGTGAACATCTAGCTGAGAGCTCCTTCCAGCGCGAGATCTTCGCCGAGCTTGCGCACGCGCACGTCGTGGAGGTCGCTCGCCTTGGGAACGCCCTCGAGCGCGGGCGGTCCGTCGCCGCCGGCGACCGGTGAGATGAGGAGCAGCACACGGTCCGCAAGGCCGCCGCGCACGAGCGCGCCTGCGACGTGCGGCCCGGCCTCGCTCATGACGGTGTTGACCCCGTGCTCGCCGAGCCAGCGGAGCACCGCCCCGAGGTCGAGGCCGCCGTCGGCGCGGGGAGCCGTCACGAGCAGGACGCCCGCCTCGCGCAGCTTGTTCGTACGGCGCACGTCGGCGTCACGCGCGACGAAGATCACGGTGCGCTGCGGATCCTTACTGCGAACGACCTTTGCTCCCAGCGGCGTGCGCGCATCTGCGTCGACGACGACCCGCAGTGGGTCGCGTCCTTTGACTTCGCGAACGGTGAGCGCGGGGTCGTCGGCGAGCACGGTTCCGATCCCTACGAGCACCGCGTCCGAGCGGTCGCGGAGGCGATGGACCTCGCGGAGGGCGGGCTTCCCAGAGAGGTACCGCCGCCCCGGAACCGCCACACGCCCGTCGACCGTTGCGGCGAGCTTCAGCAGCACGAAGGGCCGCCCACGCTTGAGGCGCGACACGAACCCCGCATTCAGACGCTCGGCTTCTTCTCTGAGGAGACCCTCCTCTACCTCGATCCCGGCCGCGCGCAGACCGCGGATGCCCTTCCCGTCGGTACGCGGATCAGGGTCGCGCATCGCGACGACCACGCGTGCGACCCCAGCCTCGCGGACCGCATCGACGCACGGCGGTGTCCGGCCGTGGTGAGCACAGGGCTCGAGGTTGGTGTAGAGCGTCGCGCCTCGCGCGCCCGCGCCGGCCTTGCGGAGCGCGTTGACCTCGGCGTGCGGCTCGCCGGCGGCGTGGTGATAGCCCTCGCCGATCACCTGGCCGTCCCGCACCACGACGGCGCCGACGAGCGGATTGGGGCTCGTCCGTCCCGCCGCGCGCGAGGCGAGGCGCAGCGCCCGGCGCATGTACCCGCGTTCCGGATCGGTCACGGCTGCTAGTCTGCGGCCCTCTTGACCGTGCTGAGGATCCCCGACGCCGCGAGCCCCGGCCATGAGCTCCTCGAGTCAGCCCTCGCGCAGCTCGCGCGGGCCGCGAAGGCGCTCAATCTGGACCCGGGGATGCACCGGTTTCTTCAGCAGCCCGAGCGCACGCTCATCGTCGCGCTGCCGGTGACCATGGACGATAGGCGCCTCGAGGTCTTCACCGGATACCGCGTCCAGCACTCGACCGGCCGAGGTCCGGGCAAAGGCGGAATCCGCTTCCATCCGTCGGTCACCCTCGAGGAGGTTCAAGGCCTCGCGATGCTGATGACATTCAAGTGCGCGGTGACCGATCTCCCGCTCGGCGGCGCGAAGGGCGGCGTTGCGGTCGACCCGCGGCGCCTTTCGTCGAACGAGGTGCAGCGCCTCACCAAGCGTTACACGGCCGCGATCCTTCCGATCATCGGCCCCGAGCAGGACATCCCCGCGCCCGACGTGAATACCGACGAGCAGACGATGGCGTGGATCGTCGACACCGTCACGATGATGACCGGGAAGCACTCGCCCGAGGTCGTCACCGGGAAGCCGGTGGAGCTCGGCGGCTCGCGCGGCCGCACCGAGGCGACCGGTCGCGGAGTCGCATTCGTCGCGCTCGAGGTCCTGCGGCGCGAGGGGAAGGATCCCGGCGATACGCGCGTCGCGATCCAGGGCTTCGGCAACGTTGGCAGCGTGACCGCGAAGTCGCTTGCCGCCGCGGGATGCCGGATCGTCGCGATCTCCGATGTCAGCGGCGGGTACGCGGCACCGGACGGCATCGATG
Source organism: Candidatus Limnocylindria bacterium (assembly GCA_050692175.1). Taxonomy (GTDB): domain Bacteria; phylum Chloroflexota; class Limnocylindria; order P2-11E; family P2-11E; genus 3-1-20CM-2-70-9. The sequence goes on from JBOGTG010000133.1 coordinate 9,289, forward strand.
TGGCGCGGGCGATCGAGCACGTCCGCCGGAATTCGTCCCGAACGCTCGAAGGTCTCGCCGGCGTGACGCGGATCTCGAACGCCGAGCTTCTCGCGATGGATGTCGACGTGCTGATCCCCGCCGCGCTCGAGGGGCAGATCACGCGCGAGAACGCGCATGAGGTGCGCGCCCCGATCATCGTCGAGGGCGCGAACGGCCCGGTGACCGCGGAGGCCGATCGCCTTCTCGCGGAGCGCGGCGTGCTGATCGTGCCGGACATCCTCGCGAATGCCGGTGGCGTCGTCGTGAGCTACTTCGAGTGGGTGCAGAGCCGCGCGCAGTTCTACTGGGAGCTCGACGAGGTCGAGACGCGGCTCGAGATCTACATGCGCCGCGCCATGGAGCTCGTGCTCGCGAAGGCGAAGGCGTACGAGTGCCCGCCGCGTGAGGCGGCGTTCATCGTCGCCGTCGAGCGAGTGGCGAGCGCGATCACAAAGCGAGGTATCTTCCCCTAGCAGCCGCATGGGAGTCATGAGGCGCTCGACGGCCGCGTTCCGGATTTGGGCAGACGATCCTTGGCGTCGCTAGCCCTTTTTGCTGCCGATCTTGAAGCCTCCGATGTCTCGGAGCGGCTATTTGGTGACCTTGGTCGGACATCGCGGCGCCAAGGCATTTGGATAATGGCCGTGAGGTGGATAGCGCCGCAATGAACCAGTGCCAGGCGATCCATTCCATTCCGGTGTGGCCCCAGTCGTATTCGTAGAGCTCCTGCCACACGTTGGTTTTCTCTAGGTGGTCGGAAGGGATCGGGTCGTAGAAAACCTAGGGACATGATCCCAACCGCTCGTGCGGTGACGTTGAGGATCGCTGAGGTGGTCTTGGGGACAAAGAGAGATGAGCGCGGTGCGCCGTCGGGCCACTTGTTCTGGTCAGTCCAAGTGCGGAAGAGCTCGTAACAGCGACGAAGCGATCCTCGATCGGCTGCTTCGCATCTTTGGCGACCTTGAAGCGGCGCATGACGGGCTGGACTGTCGCTTCTTCAGCTGGCGTGGTTTTTGGTTTGGGTTATCGGGCATATGCCTCCGCTTCGATCTTACGAAGCGAGCTCGCGAATGACGGGGAGATCGAGAGAACGAATGCGCCTGACGGGTCAGGAAGCGCAGTGTCTGATGCGGATCAGCAGTGTGTCTTCTCGCGCGCTGGCCTTCCACTCGTCTCTTGCGAGAGGCAGAATCGACCCAAAGAACCGACTGGGCGCGGAGTAGGGTGATGGGAGTGGTCTACAAGTCCAAGCCGATGCGCGCCGTACTCAGGCAACCCAACCGAGGTGAGGTTGCTGGCTACGCGAATTTCTGTGCTCGGCTCGTTGCCCCAAGCGATAACAGTTTCGGGCGAGACCACCCAGCTAGTGTGGCAACGCTGCGCCGAACCAGCCTCGCATCAGATGGCTCGCTCCGTACCCATCCGCCATCTCACATCATCGGGGTTCCTGACGGATCCATACCAAAGGCTTTGATTGAGTCGCTGCCAGAAGACGGACTGCTCGCTGTGGACTGGGAGTTTGTTCCAGGCGCGGTGGGCAGCTGATGCCCAGGTCGGACATGTGGGGAAGAAGACCTCCCCCACAGTCGTCGTTAACCGCCTAGATCGCCTCTATTCGCTCCATAATTAAGCGCTTACGCGAGGCGCAGCCGCACTTCTCAGGCGAAGGCACCGCACGTAAGACGGCGAGTACCAACGGACGGATCGAACGCCGGAAAGCCAATAGCATCACTCGGCCTCTCTTTCCTTAGTGGCAGGGGCAGCTGCCGCACCACGATTGCGGATACTGGTACGTACATGCGCAGGAGCAGTCCCCTCCGTTGCAGCCGATGGCACGAATCCATGTCAGCTTGCACTCCATGCCGACACAGCCCGTCGGTACGCAGCTCTTCCAGAAGTCCCCGCACATCAAGGTGCAGGACGCACCAGGCGGACAACCTCCACAAGACGGAGGAGGATCCTCCTGCGCCATGGTCAAGGTCCGCGTTCCCATCAGCCAGCCAGTTGCTGTAAAGATCGTCGCGCTGACCGCGCCGGTGACCGTTCGGATCAGCAGATCTCGTCTATTCACCGGTGGCCTCCTTCCGGTACGAACTCCCAACCGACGGCGAGCAGACTGTCGGCCGGTAGTGAGTCGAGGATGTGTCTCGGTACAGCCGCGACACGCATCGGGCCGGACAAGGATTCCGGAGGCGGTGACAGGAGCGGCTGGCCTGGGCCGAGGCTGGACAGCCACTTTGCGATCGGACCCGCATAGTCGTAGATCGCCGGAATCTCTTCGCCAGCGTCGAACACGCGGACGACGAAACGTGCCATGCCCTGAAGCTCGCGACCGCGCGGAGGAACCTTGCCAAAAGCTTTGACCGGCGGGGTCTCAAAAACCACCCGCATCGCTAGTCCTCCTTGTGATTTGTTAGGGCAAGTTCTGTCTCGAAGTTGAAGCCAAGGACCATGAGGATCATTTCGAAGCCGTTGTAGATGTTGTGTAAGTCGGGTCGCTCGATAGGGATTACTCCAATGGCACCTCCGAGACCGAGGAGTCCTGGCCTGTTCGACGCGGCGGTCTTTAGAAACTCGCTGAAGATGTAGACGTGCTCGATCCCGTGAAAGATCGAAAGCACGAGGAGGGGATAGACCCAGGGATTGCGTGGATAGACCAGAACAAGAACGATTGAGAAGACGGCGATCGCGCCGTTGAAGAGAAGGTGTCAGACCTCGTTGTCGAATTGGGACCCGAATACTCCCGAGCCGGTGAGTTGCTGGGCGATGTGTTCGAGTAAGTGCCCAAGCTGAGCCAGAAAGACCGAGGCGAATAGCCACCGGCCTTGAAGAGGACCGCTTCGAAGGTGCGCTACCGCTCGGTCAAGAATGCGAGGCCGCAGGTTGAGTACGGCTTGGGTCACTGAGGGGCCGGTAGGCCGGTCGAGAATTTATTTCACGTTCAGAAGAATTCAATAAAGGTTCGGACAAAAGCGGACAACGATTCGGTAACACGTCGCTACTGCTCAGCCGAACCCACGCGGCAGAAGCTTTGGTCTCGGTCTCGGGTCGTTCAGAAGACTCAGGTCATTGAAGCTCGAGAGCACTGGGGAAGAAAAACCTATTGGTGGCCGCGCGGTCGTGGCACCTGTCCAGCAAAGGACGCGTGGTGGTAGAGACCCCCGAACTCGAGCTCTTGCTGCCGGGACGGTCTGGAGATCGCAGCGACGCGGCGTCCTGGCTGAATATGGACTTCTCTTACGGTCTATGGATGGACTCGTACTTGGCGGCTGAACTCCCGTCCGGGACGCTGACCGATTTCGGCGCGCTGGGCGTCGCTGTTGGGCTCGACATCTATGGGAACGACGAGGACCGCGCACCGTCGACGTAGATTTCCTGATTGCATAATTATCCAGACCGTCGCATAATCCCACGTCGATGCCGACGAAGGTCGCGATCGTGGGAGTCACCGGGTACGCGGGCGGCGAACTCGCGCGCCTCGTGCTGCGCCACCCCGAGACGCGGCTCGTCGCGGCGGTAGCGCGATCACATCAAGGCGAGCCGCTGCGCACGGCGCAGCCGCATCTCCACAACGCGCCCGACTCCCTTGTCATCGGCTCGGAGGTCAATGACGCCGAGGTCGTCTTCACGGCGCTGCCCGCGGGCGAGGCCGCGAAGCAGGCGCGCGCCTGGCTCGACGACGGTCGCACGGTCATCGACATCGGCAGCGACTTCCGTCTTCGCGATCCCAAGCTCTACGAGCGTTGGTACGGCTACACGCATCCCGCGCCCGAGCTGCTGAAGGAAGCCGTCTACGGCCTCACCGAGCTGACGCGAGATCGCGTGCGAGGCGCGCGTCTGATCGCCAACCCCGGGTGCTATCCGACCGCGGCGCTGCTTGCGCTGATTCCGGCGCTGAAGGCGGGCCTCGTAACCGAGGACATCATCGTCGACGCGAAGTCGGGCGTGAGCGGCGCTGGCCACGCCGTCGAGGACGCGTACCTCTTCGGCACGATCGACGAGAGCGTTCGCCCGTACGGCGTGCCGAAGCATCGCCATACGCCTGAGATCTCGCAGGAGGCCACGGCACTCCTCGGCGGGCCATTGAAGCTCACGTTCACTCCGCACCTCGTTCCGATGAACCGCGGCCTCGTCGCGTCGTGTTACGCACCCCTCCGTTCCGGCAAGACCGCAAAGGACGTCTTCGACGCGTACCTCCGTGAGTACGCCGAGGAGCCGTTCGTCCGCGTGCTCGACACGTATCCCGCGACGAAGGCCACGCTCGGCAGCAACTGGTGCCTCGTGCACGCCCTGGTGGATGAAGAGAACGCGCGTCTCGTCGCGTTCGCGGCGCTCGACAACCTGGTGAAGGGCGCGGCCGGCTCGGCGCTTCAGAACTTCAACGCCCGGTTCGGCTATCCCGAGACGATGGGGCTGGAAGCGCTCCCGCTCTGGCCGTGACTGGCGACGTTCTCGGGTTCACCGTCGGCACCGCCGCCGCTGGCGTCAAGACCGGAGCGCCCACACGCACGGACGTAGCGCTCATCGTTTCGGACCGGACGTGCGCGGCGGCCGGCGTCTTCACGACGAATCAGGTGATCGCGGCGCCGTGCGTGGTCACGCGCCGCCATCTGGAGAAAGGTCGACTCCGCGCGATTGTCGTGAACTCCGGCAATGCGAACGCCTGCACCGGAGAGCAGGGCGAGCGAGACGCCGTGATGATGGCGCGCGCCGCCGCGCAGCGAGTCGGCTGCGATCCGTACGAGGTCGCGGTCGCGAGCACCGGAGTGATCGGCGTACCGCTGCCCGTCGAGCGGATCATGAAGGCCGTCAAGGGAATGGGCCTCCGGCCCGGCGAGTGGATCGACGTCGCGAAGGCGATCATGACCACAGACACGAAGCCCAAACTGGTCGGGGTCGACCTGCCTCTCGCGGGGGGCACCGTCCACCTCCGCGGCGTCGCGAAGGGCGCCGGAATGATCCACCCGAACATGGCGACGATGCTCGCGTTCGTCATGACCGACGCGGACGTCGCCGCCGAAGGGCTGCAGGAGATCCTCTCGGACGCGGCGGACGAGACCTTCAACCTCATCAGCATCGACGGGGACACGAGCACCAACGACACGCTCCTGCTCCTGGCTAACGGCGCGTCGGGTATCCAACCGCGAGGCGACGATCTGAAGAAGTTTGGCGGCGCGGTCCGCGGTCTCTGCGAGACATTGGCTCGAGAGGTCCTCGCCGATGGGGAAGGCGTCACGAAGGTCTTCGAGGTACGGGTGAGCGGGGCGGCGTCAGCCGACGAGGCTCGGCTCGCGGCGCGGACGATCACCACATCGAATCTTGTGAAGACGGCGGTACATGGCGCCGACCCGAACTGGGGACGCATTCTGGCGGCTGCGGGCCGGTCCGGCGCGAAGCTTGATCAGAGGCGGGCCAGCGTCCGCATCGCCGACGTCGCCGTGTTCGCAGCGGGCTCGCCCTGTGCTTTCGACAGCGAGGCGGTGCGCCGGGTGTTCGAACAGAAGGACATCACGATCGGCGTCGACCTCGGTGTGGGCTCGGAATCGGCGCGCGCGTGGGGTACGGACCTCTCCGCGGAATACGTGCGGATCAATGCCGAATACACCACGTAAGGACCTGCTCGTGTTGAAGATCGGCGGCTCGGTGGGTGCCGAGAACGACGCGGCGCTCGACGCGGTCGTTGCGCTCAATGACGCCGGCCATCTGCTCGTCGTCGTGCACGGCGGCGGGCCGCTCGTGGGCGAGTGGGCGGAGCGTCTGGGAATGGAGACGCGCTTCGTGCGAGGCCTTCGCGTAAGCGACGCCGAAACGCGCGACCTCGCGCTCGCCGTGCTCGGCGGACTCGCGAACGGACGAGTCGTCGCCACGCTCATCTCTCGCGGCGTCCCCGCTGTCGGCCTCACCGGCATCGACGGCGGAATGCTGCGCGCCGAGCGGGAGGACGCCGAGCTTGGGCTCGTCGGTCGCGTGACGCTCGTCGATAGCGCGCTGCTCGAAGAGCTCGTCGACGCGGGCCGCGTGCCGATCGTGGCGCCGGCCGCGCTCGACCGGACGTCTAGCGAGGTGCTCAACGTCAACGGCGACGCGGCGGCCGGCGCGATCGCCGCGAGCCTCGGGGCGCGGCTCCTGGTGTTCGTCACGGACGTTCCCGGTGTGCGGGGCAAGGATGGTCGCGTGATCGGGAGGCTCGACGCCGATAAGGCGCGCGCCCTCGTCGACGACGGCACGATCGAGGGCGGCATGCTGCCGAAGGTCGAGGCGTGTCTCATCGCGGCCGCCGCGGGATGCCGCGCCGCCATCGTGGCGACGCGCGGCGTCGACTCGGTCGAACGGCTCCTCGCCGGCGAGCAGGTCGGCACCGTGTTCGAGGCCGCGGCGTGAGAGACGCGCTCGCGCGCAAGCATCACCGGCAGCAGGCCCTCCTTCGCCTCGTGTCGCAGCAGCGGCTCTCGACGCAGGCCGACCTCGTGCGGTCCCTTCGCGGTGCGGGCTTTGCCGCGACCCAGGCGACCGTCTCGCGCGACATCGTCGAGCTCGGTCTCGTGAAAGTCGCCCGCGACGGGACGCACGCCTATGCACCGCCGTCCGCCACCGCGCCGGGCGGAGGCATGGAGCGCCTGCGCCGGTTCTGCGAGGACTATCCGGTCGAAGGAGCGCTCGCCACGAATCTCGTCGTGCTGCGATCGCTTCCGGGCACCGCGAACGCGCTCGCCGCCGCGCTGGATGCGTCGCGTCTCGAAGAGGCCGTCGGCACGCTCGCCGGCGACGACACCGTCTTCATCGCCGCGACCACCGAGCGGCACGCCCGCGCTCTCCTCGGTCGGCTCACCACATTCGGGATCGCGCGAAAGCCGTCGAAGTGACGAAGCAGTACGCCGGCGAGACCTGCGTCCTCGCGTACTCGGGGGGCCTGGACACGAGCGTCGCGGTCGCGTGGCTTCGCGAGACGCTCGGCTTCGAGGTGGTCACATGCACCGGGGACCTCGGCGCGACCGGCGACCTCGAAGCCGTGCAGCGGAAAGCGATCGCGAGCGGGGCGCGCAAGGCGATCGTCCAGGACGCGCGCGACATCTTCCTTCGCTACTTCGTGTGGCCGGCGTTGCAGGCCGGGGCGCTGTACGAGGACCGGTATCCCTTGGCCACCGCCCTGGGCCGTCCGCTTCTCGCGAAGCTCCTCGTCGACGCGGCGAGAAGCGAAAACGCACGCTTCGTCGCGCACGGCTGCACCGGCAAGGGGAACGACCAGGTGCGCTTCGACCTCGCGGTCGGTGCGCTCGCGCCGGACCTCACCGTGATCGCGCCGATGCGCGGCGGGATGAACATGACTCGCGACGAGGAGATCGACTACGCCAGGACGCACGGCATCCCCGTCGAGGCGACGAAGAGGAGTCCGTACAGCGTCGACATGAACCTCTGGGGCCGTTCGATCGAGGCCGGGGTGCTCGAAGACCCCTGGGGAGCACCGCCGCGCGATGTCTTCCAGTGGACCGTCGACCCTGACGAGGCGCCGGCGAAGCCGCGGGAGGTCGCGATCGGCTTCGAGGAGGGCATCCCCGTTTCGATCGATGGCACCAAGGTCGAGAGTGTCGACCTGGTGCAGCGTCTCAACGAGCTCGCCGGGAAGCACGGCGTGGGGCGCATCGACATGGTCGAAGACCGGCTGGTCGGGATCAAGTCGCGGGAGATCTACGAGGCGCCGGCCGCCGTGCTTCTGCACCAGGCGCATCGCGCGCTCGAATCGCTCGTGCTGACGAAGGACTCGCTTCGCTTTAAGGCGCAGGTCGGCCGCGAGTACGCAGAGCTTGTATACAACGGCCTTTGGTTCTCGGCGCATCACCAGGACCTCGCCGCGTACGTGCGGAGCACGCAGCGCTTCGTGACCGGAGAGGTCCGCGTCCGGCTCGATCGCGGCACCGCGACCGTGGTCGGGCGACGCTCACCGCATTCCCTGTACTCGACATCTCTCGCGACGTACGGGAAGGGCGACGCGTTCGACCACCGGGCGTCGGAGGGTTTCATCCGCGTCTTCGGTCTGCCGCTGCGGACACAGGCGCGGACGCAGGCGCTCTGGGGCGAGGGAAGCGAGGCGTCGCTCGACATACCGAAGAAGGCGCTCACCGCGCCAAAGAAGAGCGCCAAGAGACCGCGCAAACGGTGAAGGACCTCTGGTCGGGTCGATTCGACAAAGCGCTCGATCCGCGGATCCGGGCGTTCACCTCATCGCTCGATCTCGATCGGCGCATCGCGGCGCACGACGTGCGGGGGAGCATCGCGCACGCCCGCATGCTGGGCCGGCAGGGGATCGTGAGCAGCGAGGAGTCCGCGGCTCTCGTGCGCGAGCTCGAGAGGATCGCGGCCGAGCTCCAGGCGGGAACCTTTCCATGGCCTTCCGGCGCGGAGGATGTCCACTCGGCGGTCGAGCAGGTCCTGCACGAGCGCGCCGGCCCCCTCGCCGGAAAGCTGCATACCGCCCGAAGCCGAAACGACCAGGTCGCCCTCGACCTCCGCCTTCTGGTGATCGAGCTCCTCGATGAGCTGGACGGCGCGGTGCTCGCTCTCGCGCAGGCACTCGTGGCCAGGGCGACCGACGAGGTCGACACGATCCTCCCGGGCTACACCCACATGCAGCGCGCGCAGCCGATCTCGCTCGCGCATCACCTGCTCGCGCACGTCGAGCCGCTCCGCCGCGATCGCCAGCGGATCGCGGAGGCGCGGGAGCGGGCCGCGACGTCCCCCCTCGGGGCTGGGGCCCTGGCCGGCACGCCGCATCCGGTGGATCCGGCGTCGGTTGCGAAGGAGCTCGGCCTCGGCCGGATCTTCCGCAACAGCGTCGATGCCGTCGCCGACCGCGATTTCATCGCGGACTTCCTTTATGCGGCCGCGCTCGCGGCCGTCCACGCTTCGCGTCTCTCTGAGGAGCTCGTCCTCTGGTCCAGCGCCGAATTCGGATTCGTCGAGCTGTCGGACGAGCACGCGACGGGCTCGAGCATCATGCCGCAGAAGAAGAACCCCGACGTGCCCGAGCTGGTCCGCGGTCGCGCCGCGCGCCTCATCGGCGACCTCGTCGCCGTGCTCACGAACCTGAAAGGTCTACCGCTCGCGTACGATGGCGATCTTCAGGAGCAGCGCGTCCCGCTCTATGACGGGGCGGTCGCGGCGCCGGCGCTCGCCACGCTCGCGCTCGTCGTGCGTGGACTGCACTTCGACCACGACGCGATGCGCCGCGCGGCCGAGCGCGGCATGCTCGGCGCGACAGATCTGGCCGATCATCTCGCCCGTCGCGGCGTTCCGTTCCGGGAGGCCCATGAGATCGTCGGGCGCCTCGTGCGAGAGCGGATCGCGGCGAGTAGGGACCTCGGCGGGATGACCATCGACGAGCTTCGCCGCTACGACAAGCGGTTCGAGGCGAGCGCGCTCGAGGAGATCCGCCCGGAACGATCCCTCGCGTCGCGCGCCTCGCCCGGGGGCACGGCGCCCGATCGCGTGCGCGAGGCGCTCGCGGAAGCCACCGCGGCACTCGAGCGATGAGCGTCGCGATACGGCCAGCGCGCGTCGAGGACCTGGACGAAGTGCGGATCCTCATCAACGGGTACGCCGCGGAGGACCGGATGCTCGAGCGCTCGCGCGACTTTCTTCTGGAGCACCTCCGCGATTTCGTCGTCGCCGAGGACTCGTCGGGCTTTCTCGGATGCTGTTCGCTCGCCGTGCTCACGCTCGATCTTGCCGAAGTGCGCTCGCTCGCGGTGCGCCCGGAAGCCTCGGGCCGCGGCATCGGTCGGCAGCTCGTCCTGGCATGTGTCGCTGAGGCGCGGCGTCTCGGTCTGCGGCGGGTCTTCGCGCTCACGCTGGTCCCCGACTTCTTTCAGCGCTGCGGCTTCGTTCTCACGAGTCTCGGGCGGCTGCCCGAGAAGAGCGCGTCCGAGTGTCCGGTCTGCCCCAAACGCTTCGCGTGCGACGAGCACGCGATGCTCCTGCACCTCGACGGGACAGTCCCCGAACCTCTGGCGGCGAGCGAACCGGTCGGGTACACGAGGCTCTTCCTCGGGGTGGAGCCCGGAGGAAAGTCATCGGGGTGAGCCGCATGGGGAGGGCGGCACGGTTCTTCGCCGCGGGATTCGACACTGCCGCGATGGGCGTGCTCGCCGCGAGTGAGACCGGTGGTCGGTTCGCGGCGACGTTCACGGAATACGTCCTTTGGGGCTCCGTGCTGGCCGCGGCGGTCTGCGCGATCGTGATCCTCGCGGACGGTCTCGCGCCGCTCGCATGGATCGGGATCGGCTACATCCTCTTCGGCGGGCTCCTCACACAGGGAAGTCCTCACATTGGCTTCGTCCTCCTCGCGCTGGCGCTCGCGCCGATGGTCCCGCGCCCGCGGGGGTCGCTGAGCCTCGGGATCGGTATCGCCGCGGTCTCGGCAGTGGTCTCACGCGTTCTGATCGCATTCGCGCCTTGAGTACCATCGAGCAGGTTTGACGACTCGCCCCACAGTCCGAGCCGCGAACGGTCTCGTCGCGAGCGGACATCACCTCGCAACTTCCGCCGGCCTTGCGGCGCTGCGCGAAAACGGGAACGCCGCCGACGCCGCGGCCGCCGCGGCCGCTGTGTGCGCGGTCGTGATGCCGCACCGGACGTCGATCGGGGGCGATATGTTCGCCCTCATCTACGACGCGCGGTCGCGCGACGTCACCGCATACAACGGCTCGGGCGCCGCACCGCACGCCATCGAGCCGGAAAGCTTTGGCACGGCCTTCCCGCCGCACGGCGCGGCGGTGGCGACCGTCCCTGGGCTGATCGCCGGGCTCGCCGATCTTGTCGCCGACTACGGCCGTCTCGGCCTCGAACGCGCCCTCGCACCGGCGATCGGCTACGCCGAGAACGGGTTCCCGGTGAGCGACGTGCTGGCCGAGGCGATCGCCGGGGAGGGTGAGCGGCTCGCGCACGATGAGGAGGCCGCGGAGCTCTTCGGCCCGCGTGGCCGCTGGCTTCGCGCCGGAGAGATGCTCCAGCAGCCGGACCTCGCGGCCGCGCTACAGGCCATCGCCCGCGACGGCGCGGACGCGTTCTATCGCGGCGACGTAGGGGAGCGCTTCGCGACCGCGATCGCGTCGATCGGCGGTGCGATCGACCGGGCCGACCTCGCCGCGCATCGCACCGATCGCCCTCTGCCCCTCGCCATCGAGTACCGCGGCCTCCGCATCTTCGGACAGCCGCCCGTCTCCCAGGGACACATCCTCCTCGAGGAGCTCGCCATCGTCGAGGGTCTCGATGTCAGATCGCTCGAGTGGGGGAGTGCCGAGCTCATCCATCTGATGGTGGAGGCGAAGAAGCTCGCGTTTGCCGATCGCGATGCCCATGCCGGCGACCCCGCGCGGGTCGACTTCGATGCGCGCCGCCTTCTCGACGCCCAGTTCGTCGCAAGCCGGCGCCGTGCCGTGAACGCGAAGGCGAGCGAGCGCAGCGAAGCCGGTTCTCTCATGACGCCCGCCGACACGACGTACCTCGCGGTCGTCGATCGCGACGGCAATGCGGTCTCCCTCATCGAGAGCGTGTTCAGCGCGTTCGGTGCCGCCACGGTCGTGCCGGGAACCGGCATCCTTCTCAACAATCGCCTCTCGGGCTTCTCGCTCGATCCTCACTCGCCCAACGCGCTCGCGCCGGGGAAGCGACCGGTGCACACCTTGAACACGGTCCTCGCGCTCGAGGGATCGATGCCGCGGTTCGTCTTCGGTACGCCGGGACGCCACGCGCAGGTGCAGACGAACTTCCAGCTCGCGGTGGGACTCATCGACTTCGGCATGGATGTGCAGCAGACCATCGAGGAGCCCCGCTGGTATCACGACTCGGGGCGCACACTGAAGATGGAGCGCCGGTATCCCGAGGCCGTCCGTCGCGCGATCGCGGCGAAAGGCCACGAGGTCGCGGTGCTCGGAGATTGGGACGAGGTCACCGGTGGTGCGCAGGCGATCGCGATCGAGCCGAACGGGTCGTTCACAGGCGGCGCGGATCCACGCCGCGAGGGTCAGGCCGCTGGGTATTAGCCTTGGGGGGCTTCGCCCCCCAGTCCCCGGGCGCTGCCCCCCGGCCCCCGTACTTGCACTCCTCTTGCTCTGCGCAGCGATTGCCAGTGCCTGCGAGCCGGGACCACCGCCTCCAGAGCCGGTCGCGCGGCAGTACGCCGCCGCGTGGCAGAAGGCCGATTACCAGGCGATGTGGGATCTCCTGACCGACGAGGCCAAGGAGCGCGTCACGCCTGCCGGTTTCATCGACCGGCTGCCCCGGATCGCCGAGGAGATGACGCTCCGCTCGCTCGAGGCGAAGCCCGGCACGGCGACGCATCCCGCGCTTCCGAACGGGTCGCCCGATCCACGGAAGGCGAGCGTGCCGCTCGATGTGACCTTCCACACCGAGCGTGTCGGTGACATCGCCCGCGTGGTAACGCTCCCGTTCGTGATGGTCGGCGAAAAGGAGAAGGCGGTCTGGCGGATCGCGTGGACTCCCGAGGCGATCCTTCCGCACCTCACGACGGGACGTCTCGTGCGCATGACGCGGTTGCCGACGTCGCGAGGGCGGATCCTCGCCCGCGACGGGACGGAGCTCGCCACGTTCATCGAGGCGGGCGTCGTCGGCGTGGTCACCGGACAGATCCGCTCCGAGACCGGTCTCCTTACATCGCTCTCGTCCGCGCTCGCGATGACGCCCGATCAGATCAAGGCGAAGTACACCCAGCCCTGGGTGAAGCCCGATCTCTTCGTTCCGGTCAAGACGGTGCCTGCGGCGCAGCTCGACGCGCTCCGGGCGCGGCTCTCGCTCATCGAAGGCGTACAGGTCCGGGCCACGCGCGTGCGGAGCTACCCCACCGGTCTCGCCTCGCAGACCCTCGGCTACCTCGCCGAGGCGAGCGACAACGAGGCCAAGGCAAAGACGGCCCGGGGCGTTGAGGCCGGTGACCTCATCGGCAAGAAGGACACCGGGCTCGAGGCGGCGCTGGACGAGGAGCTCGGCGGCAGCTTCGGATTCCGCCTGGGGATCGTCGAGTCGGACGAGCGCCCCGTCGAGACGCTCGCCGAGACCGCCCCTGTGCCGGGGCGCGACGTCGTGTTGTCCCTCGATCCCAAGCTGCAGCGCAGGGCCGAGGATGCGCTCGGGGCTAACAAAGGCGCGATCGTCGCCGAGGATCCGTGGTCGGGCGAGATCCTCGCCCTCGCGAGCCGTCCCACTTACGACCTGAACGCTCTGGTCTCCGGCGACGCCGTGGCGATCGCGCGCTACACGTCCGATCCAAAGCGGCCGTTCTTCAACCGCGCGACGTTCGGCCAGTACCCGACGGGATCGGCATTCAAACCGATCACCGCGGCTGCTGCCATGAGAAATGGCGTCTACAACTGGGGCGATCGCATCGACTGCCCGGCGCGCTGGACGGGATATGGCGAGCAGTGGGTACAGCTAAACCACGAGACCGGGAACCTTGGCCTGATCGATCTACGGACGGCACTCGCACGGAGCTGCAACACGTTCTTCTACGAGATCGGCAAGCGCCTCAACGATCGCGATCCGAACATCCTTCCGAACGCCGCGATGAGCTTCGGCCTCGGTAAGGCGACCGACATAGATTTCGTTTTTGAAGAGGAAGGAATTGTCCCGAGCCCCGAGTGGAAGAAGCAATACTTCCCGACTCCCGCGCAACAGGTATGGAACCCTGGCGACGCATCCAACCTAGCGATCGGCCAGGGCGACCTTCTCGCGACGCCGCTGCAGATGGCCAACTACGCGTCCGCGCTCGCGAACGACGGCATTGTCTGGAAGCCGCGTCTGGTCATCGAGCTCCGCGACCGCGACGGCAAGACGGTAAAGACATATCCGAAGACTCAAGCCGGCTCGACCCTCGCCATCCCGACCGATCTCTCGCTCATCCGCGACGGCCTGCACGCGGTCACCAGCGATGCGGACGGGACGGTGTCCTTCGTGTTCAACGGGTTCTCGACCAGCACCGCCGGCAAGAGCGGCACCGCCGAAACGTCCACACCGGGCAAGGTTCATGCGTGGTTCATCGGCTGGGCCTCATTCGAGCAGCCATCCATCGCTATCGCTGCGGTGCTGGATGAGTACACCGAGAGGCCCGGCGTGTTCGGGTCGGTAGATTCGGCCATCGCCGTAAGGGCGGTTCTCGCCGCGAAGTTCGCCACGCCGTAGTCACCGGAGCTCGCGTGACACGGGACTAGGCTCGAGGTAATGCGTCGCGTCCTGACGAGCGTTCTGCTCGCCGCCGTGCTGTCCAGCTGCAGCGTCGAGGCTCCCGAGTATCGACCGACGGCAACTCCGGCGCCCACGACGGCCGCGACGAGCACCCCTCTTCTTGCGGTCACGTACGAGGTGACCCCGTTCGACGTCCGGTCCGGCGCCGCGAAGACCGCGATCTTCTTCTCGAACCCGAATTCCTTCGTGGTGGATTGGTTCATGACGGTACGGCTCAGGAAACTCGGCGGAGACTTCCTGCGCGACGAGCGCATCGGCAACGCGGGTGTGCCACCCAATCGAGCCGACACGAAGTTCCAGAACTGGTACTTCCCGATCCCTCCCGGCGACTCGTGGAGCATCGTGAGATTCGAGGTGGCGTTCTCCAAGAGCGATGTCCAGGAGTTCAAGGTCGCACGCAGCCTGACCGCGATCGGTGAGGTCGACGGTGTCCGTATCGCGCAACAAGCTTGTGCGGGTGACCGCGCGGTGGGCGTCATTGGATGCGACCTCACGCTCGAAACCACGACGACCGTGCCGGCGTTCGCGAGGCTTCATCTCGTTGTCGTCGTGCGCGGCACCGCGTCGCCGCGGTACGTGTTGAGCGCTCTGCAGTGGCGTCCCGAGCTCGTGCCGACGACCAGTCCGTGGTTGACCCTCGCGGCGGGCGAGACGCTGAACCTGCGATTCCACGACAGCTACCCGACCCCCGCCGTTCCCTGGGAGTACGAGGTGTTCGTGCACGTGTACCGGTTCTCGAGCGTCTAGTCCTCACACCCCGGTAGTCCTCGCGCCTTGCGGCGCTGCGGTCTGCTGAGGTCCCGACGGACGGCCTCGTAGACTCGGCCGTCAGTCACCCCAGTAGACTTTTCGTATCCCCACGCTGACCGACGCCCCCGGTTCGCGCCGCCTCGACAACGGGCTCGTGATGCACGCGCTCGAGGCGCGTCACGCTCCCGTGGTGTCGCTGTGGGTCTGGTATCACGTCGGCGGGCGCAACGAGGTCCCTGGGACGACCGGGATGTCGCACTTCCTCGAGCACATGCTCTTCAAGGGCACGCCCAGGCATCCGAAGGGCGACCTCGACAAGCTCCTGGCGCGATACGGCGCCCTCTGGAACGCGTTCACCAGCGAGGACGTGACCTGCTACTTCGAGACGGTGCCTGCCGAACGTTACCCGATCGCGCTCGAGCTGGAAGCGGACCGCATGCGGAACGCGCTCATCACCGAGGAAGAGACCGAGGCCGAGCGAAACGTCATCGTGAGCGAGCGCGAGGGCCTCGAGAACGATCCATCGTTCCTCCTCGGCGAGCAGCTGCAGGCGGTTGCCTTCGCGCGGCATCCGTACGCGCAGGGTGTCATCGGAAGCAAAGACGACATCAAGCTGATGACTCGCGACGGTCTCTACGCGCACTACCGTCGCCACTACGCGCCAAACAACGCGTACTTCGTCGTCGCGGGTGACGCACCTGCGGAGGAGCTGCTCGATCGCGCGGCCGCCGCCTTCGGCCCTCTCGATGCGGAGGTGCCGATCGAGCCGCCGAAGGCGCCCGAGCCGCCTCAGTACGGCGAGAAGCGCGTCATCGTCCGCCGCGCGGGTGGTGCTCTTCCCATCATCCAGATCGGCCACAAGGCGCCGCGCGCCTCGGATCCGCGCGCCGCCGCGCTTTCGGCTCTCGCGGTCGCGCTCGGTGGGGCCACTGCCGGTGGCGGCGAGGCCGCGTCCGGACGTTCTTCGCGGCTGTATCGCGCGCTCGTCGACACGGGGCTCGCTACGACTGTCGATGCGTCGTTCCAGCTCATGAAGGACCCGTACCTCTTCGTGACGGAGGCGCATCTGCGGCCGGGCGTCACCCACGATCGCGTCGAGCGCGTGATCCTCGACGAGATGGACAAGGTCGCGAAGTCGGCGCTCACCGACGAGGAGTTCGGCCGCGTCCGCAGGCAGATGCTGTCGGCGAGCGCGTTCATGACCGACACGGTCACCTGGCGGGCAATGCGTTTCGGCCAGCTCCTCTCGACCGGTGCCGCCGCGTCGCCGGACGAGTGGTACGACCGGCTCGCCGGGGTCACCGCCGGCGACGTCCGTGCCGCGGCCGAGTCGGTCTTTCAGGAGAAGGGCCGCGTGGTCGGCTGGTTCGTCCCGGAGTCGCCCTAGTGGACGTGCGCCGGCATCGCCTCGAAAACGGCTTGCGCGTCGCCGTCGTTCCGATACCCGGGCTCCTTTCCGCCGCCGTGCTCCTCGCCATCGAGGCGGGTCAGTGGTTCGAGCCGCCCGGCCGCCCCGGCATCGGCCGTCTCTGCGCGCAGGCCATGCTGCGCGGCACCACGACCCGCGACGCGGAGACGTGGGTCGACGCGTTGGACGGCATCGGCGCCGCCGCGCGCCTCGATGTCGGGGCGCACGCGGCCACCTTCAGCGCGCAGTCGCTCGGCAGCGATCTCGACGTATTACTCGAGCTGATGGCCGATGCGGTTGTGAATCCCGCATTCGCCGAGAAGGAAGTCGAGCTCGTGCGGCAGCAGACCGTCGCGCAGATCGAGGAGGATGCGCGGAATACCCGCGCCGTGGCCGAGCGCGCCTGGCGCGAGCTCGTCTATCCGAAGGGCCATCCGTTCCGGGCCCGGCCGATCGGCGACCTCGAAGTCGTGCGCGCCGCGTCGGCGGATGACCTTCGCGAACACCACCGGCGCGCGATCCGCCCGGACGGCGCGGTCCTCGTCGTCGCCGGCGGGGTCGAAGCCAAGCGCGTCTTCGACGCGTCCGCGAAGGCGTTCTCGGGCTGGCGCGCCGGTGGGCGTAGCGACGCGCGGGGCGTCCCCGAGGTGCGGCTCTCGACCGCCGTGCGAAAGCTCGAGGTCGTAGCGGACAAGACACAGAGCGACGTCGTGCTCGGGTGGCTCGGACTGCCGCGGACGGATCCGCGGTTCGTCGCGGCCCGAGTGACCAACATGGTTTTCGCCGCGGACACCTTCGCGAGCCGCGCCGGCCACGTGGTCCGCGACGAGCTCGGCCTCGCGTACTACGTCTTCAGCACGATCGGCGGCTCGCGCGGGCAGTCGCCGTGGGTCGTCCGCATGGGCGTCAACCCGATCAACGTCGAGCGCGCGGTGAGCACGACCCTCGACGAGCTGCGCAAGATCGTCGAAGGCAAGGTGGCGGAGGAGGACCTCGAGCTCGCCCAGGACAAGCTGGTCGGCGAGCTCGACGTCGCGCGCGAGAGCCCGGCCGGCGTCGCGTCGCTGCTGCTCGAGGGCGAGGTCTTCGAGCTCGGTCCCGATTACGCCGAGCGCTACCCGCGCGAGCTGCGCGCGGTCACGCTCGAGCAAGTCGTCGAGATCGCACGCACGTTCCTCGTGCCGGACCGTTACGGCCTCGCGATCGCTGGGCCTCCGCTCCCGGAGCGCGATTGAGCTTTCCGAAGACGACGCTCGCGCTGCTCGACCGCTCCGGTGAGGTCGACATCGAGACGCGCTCGCCGAAGGGAGCCAAACACACCGTACCGATCTGGATCGTGGTCGACGGCGACGACGTGTTCGTTCGTGCCGTTCGCGGGCCGACGTCGCGCTGGTACCGCGAGCTCGTGGCCGGGCCGGGAGCGCTTGTCGTGAACGGTAGGCGCATCCCCGTCCGCGCGGTCGCCGCCGCGGACAGCGCTTCGGTGAAGCGCGCCTCGGACGGCTACCGCAAGAAATATCGCAAGGGCGGCTCGCTCGATTCGATGCTGGTTCCGTCCGTGCTGCCGACGACCCTTCGCCTCGAGCCGGTCTAGGCAATGCTCGGTCGCGTCGTCGCGACCGTCGGGCTGGCGATCCTCGCAGGGATCGCGTTCTCGCTGCGCGATCTCGTGCTTCCGCCGCCGCGGCAGGTGCCGCTTCCCCTTGGGGATCTGGTGTTGTTCTCGTGGCTCCTGGCGCTTGCGGCGACGGGCTGGGCGACCGGGCAGCTGATCGGTCCTCCTGCTGGCATTCTCGCCGCGCCCGCGGCCACCATCTTCGCGACCAGGCGTCGCGCTCCTCGCGAAACACGTGCGTTATCCCGAGGCGCCGCTGACTGGTGACGGTTTCGAGATCTTGATCTCGGGATACGCACTCGTCGGGCTGATTGGAGCGATTCTCGGTCTTCTCCCAGGCCTGCGGATCAGATCAGGCCAACGCGTGGGCACTATCGGCGCGGGAATCCTCGTCGCTGCGGGTCTGCTCGCCGCCGTGCCTTACGTGCTCGCGAGCTCCTGAGATCGAGCGTCGCTAGGGGGCCGCGTCCTCCTGCGCCGAAAAGCGGTCCGACAGTGCGTTCGCCTCGTCGACGCGGGCTCCCCAGCGGATGTCGAGGGCCTCGAACGCAGCTGCGGGCGACGTAGCGGAGAGGAGCGAATACTCGTGGGTGATCGCCGCCGCGTCGCGGAAGTTCTTGGCCATACCCGCGCGGTACCACTCGAACCGCTCCGGCGCGGTCGCGGCTGCGACGGCGTCGGCGACGCTCGCGTACAGGACCGATGCCTTTTCCATATCGGCGCTAGCCCTCGCATCCCACGGGCCGGGCCGGCTCGCGACTCCGTTGACGAGCTCGCTCGCCTGCGTGACCTGCAGCGTCGTCGCGTCGATCATCGCGTTCCACTTTTCGAGATAGGCGGCCTCCTGCGCGCCCTGTCCCTCGCTGACGCCGACGAAACCGGCCGAGAGGACGCCCACCGCGATGAGGCCGCCGAGCATCGCCAGATGGGTCGCCTGGCGCGCTCCGCTCGGCACCGTGAGGTACCTGAGAAGCCCGCGCACGAGCTGATAGCCGCCGAAGATCAGCGGTCCCCACGCGAGGAAGTAGGTGCCCTCCGAGAACGCGTAGGTCATGGCGGTGACGAGTCCGCCACCCGCGAACCAGAGTCCGCCGTTCCGCGCGTAGCGGAACGCCTCGTCGGTGTCTTCCGAGGCGACCGCATCGTTCTCTTTCGCCACGGCGAGCTCCGCGTCGTACGCGGACCGCTTCGCGGGATCGACCAGCGTCGCGAACGCCGCGTCAAGCGCGGCGCGAAATTGCGAGACCTTGTCCGAGGTCGTCTCCTGGAGTCGAAGCACGTCGCGGCCGTAGGCGGAGCGGATCTCCAGCTCGGTCGCGTTGGGCGGGACACCGAGGAGCTCGTAATAGCTGTTCATCGGGCGCGATCGTGCCAGTTACCTCACCGCGTCGGAAGACGAATGCTCCCGGATGAGACCTCGACGAGACCCTCACGCGCGAGGACCCGCACGAGCCGCGGTACGCGCGCGTCCTTGATACCTCTTCGAAGCGCGTCGAGCCTCACGCCGCAAGGTGACATCGCCAGATGACGCACGATCGCGCCGCGCACGCGGCGATCGCTGCCAGCAAATGGGGATTCCGTCCGACGCGCTGGCTCCTCGGCACCGCGGTAGTCGCAGATCGCGCGGACCGGACAGAGATCGCATCGCGGTCGCTTCGCGAGGCAGATGGTCGCGCCGATGTCCATGAGCGCGTGATGCCACCGCGCGCTCATCCGTCTCGACCCGAAGCGTGCGTCGAGCGTTGCCGCTTCACGATCGCTGGCGGTGCGGCCGAGCACTGCCCGCCCCAGCACGCGGCGGATGTTCGTGTCGGCGAAAGCCGCCGTCTCGCCGAACGCGAAACAGGCGACCGCGGACGCCGTGTACGCGCCGATGCCCGGGAGCGCGTCGAGGCCGTCGACGGTGCGCGGCAGTCCCCGAGGGCGCATCTGCGCAATACGGTGCAGGTCCCGCGCGCGCCGGTTGTAGCCGAGCCCTGACCACTCCCGGAGCACCTCGCCCAGCGGCGCGCGAGCCAGAGCGCGGAGGGTGGGGAACCGCTCTAGGAAGCGCCGGTACGCCGGGGTAACGCGCGCGACCTGCGTCTGCTGGAGCATCACTTCGCTGACCAGGACTCGGTACGGGTCGTGCGTGCGGCGCCAGGGAAGGTCGCGGCCGGAGCGCCGGTACCAGGCGAGAACCTGTCGGCGGAACGGCCCGGGGGACGGGGGGCGCAGCCCCCCGACGCTGTCGTACAATTCCGGCACAGAAGAGTACGCCCGGTTGAGTGCTGAGGGCCTTCGGCCTTCAGCGCTTTTCATTAGAAGCAACACGCACGGGTCAAAGGCCGTGCGCATAGAGCGGAGGCTCCGATGAACAACCTTGAGAAGCCTGTCTACGTCTCCGCGGATGGTCTGAAGAAGATCCATACCGAGCTTGATGACCTGAAGGGCGCCGGCCGTCAGCGTGTGGCCGAGCGCATCCACGCCGCCATGGAGTTCGGCGACTTCACCGAGAACTCCGAGCTCGAGCAGGCGAAGAACGATCAGGCGTTCCTCGAGGGCCGCATCCTCACGCTCGAGCAGATGGTGAAGAACGCTCAGATCATCGACGAGAAGGCGAAGCATGAGACCGTCGAGATCGGCAGCCACGTCATGGTGGAGGCTGAGGGCTCTAAGGAGCAGTACGTCATCGTCGGGTCGGCGGAGGCCGCGCCCGCCGAGGGGCGGATCTCGAACGAATCTCCGGTCGGCAAGGCACTCATGGGGCACCGCGCAGGGGAAACGGTCCGGCTGGTCGTTCCGGCCGGCGCGGTGGAGATGAAGATCCTCACCGTACGTTGAGCTCAGGGCACGATGCGGCCTTCTGGGCCGACGAGGAGGCGAAGCTCCTCGAAGGGGGACGGCCGCACGTCGTGCGCGACTCGAAGACTCCCTCCGGTCCGGTCCCCATCTCGGGACTCCGCGGCCCGATGATCAGCGACGCGCTCTACCGGACCTTCAAGAGCCACGGGCTCGATGTCCGCTTCGTCTACACGATCGACGACTACGACCCGATGGACTCGCAATCCATGCGTCAGCAGGCGGGAATGGCCGAACACATGGGTAAGCCGTTCGCGAACATCCCCTCGCCGGACCCATCAGTCGCGAGCGACTTCGGCGAGTACCACGCGACGCGCTTCGTCGCGTTGTTCGCGGGTCTTGGCATCACCCCCGAGTTCCATCGGATGCGCGACCTCTACCGCTCGGGTGCGCTCGATCGCTCGATCGACCTGGTGCTGCGAAACGCCGAGGCCATCCGCGCGATCCACAAGCGTGTCGCGAACGTCGACCACCCCGAGGGCTGGCTGCCGATCTCCGTGATCTGCGAGAACTGCGGGCGCATCGGCACCACGCTGGTGACCGACTACGACGGCAAGACGGTCGTTTATCACTGCAAGCCCGACTACGTCGACTGGGCCACCGGCTGCGACCATCGCGGGCGGCTCTCGCCGTTCAAGGGGAACTCCAAGCTTCTCTGGAACGAGCAGTGGTGCGCCCAGTGGGACCACTTCGGCGTGACCTACGAAGAGGGCGGCAAGGACCTGCTCACCGCCGGCGGTTCGCGGGAGCGCTCGAACGAGATCTACCGCGCCGTTTGGAAGAAGGAGCCGCCCGCCGGCCTGCAGCACGAGTTCTTTCTCATGGGCGGGAAGAAGATGGCGAGCTCGAAGGGGATCGGCGCGAAGGCGGTCGATATCGTCGAGGTCTATCCGCCCGAGATCGTGCGCTTTCTTATGCTGCGCACTCATCCGAGACGCCATCTCGAATTCGATCCGTCCGGCATGACGCTGCCGCGGCTTCTCGACGACTACGACCGCTTCGCCGACGCGTATGTCATCGACCCCGAGAGCGACATGGCGAAGACATGGCGGCTCTCGCAGGTCTCGCCGGCGCCCGAGGCCCCTGGCTTCCGGATCCGCTTTCAGATCCTCGCGGACTGGCTCCAGATGCCGAGCGTTTCTCCGGAGAGCCAGGCCGAGCGGCGCAAAGGCGCGCCCCTCTCCGTCTCTGAGCTCCGCGACCTACACCGAAGGCTTGAGCTTGGCCGTGTGTGGCTCGACCGCTGGGCCCCCGCGGAGGCGAAGTTCACGGTCCTCCAGGAAAAACCGAACGTGCAGCTGACCGACGCGCAGCGTCGATACCTCCTCGCGATCAAGGCGTTGATCGGGAAGGTGCACGATCCCGATGAGATGCAGAACCAGCTCTACGAGACTGCGAAGGAGGTCGGGCTCCTGAACGAGGAGGGCAAGCCGTCGCGCGAGGCCTTCTTCGCGATCTACCTCGCGTTCATCGGAAGGCCGAACGGCCCCAAGGCCGGGTCGCTGCTCACGTCGCTCGACCCGGACTTCGTGCGCCGGCGTCTCGACGAGACAGGGCGCTCGTGAACGGGAAGCTCCCCGTCGGGATCCTCTGGCACATGCATCAGCCCTACTACAAGCATCCGCAGACGAGCGAGTTCGTCCTGCCCTGGGTGCGCCTGCACGCGTCGAAGGACTACCTGCACATGGCAAGGCTCCTTCAGGAGTTCCCGCGGGTGAGGGTGAACTTCACGATGGTCCCCAGCCTCCGCGATCAGCTCGAGGACTACGCGCGTGGTGCCGACGACGAGGACACGCGGCTCACGATGCGAACCGTCGACGGCGTGCTCGCGGCGGAGGAGCGCTCCCACATCCTGCGGCGCTTCTTCTCGATCCACCACGGCAACGTGATCCACCGTTACCACGAGTACCGCCGCCTCCTCCAGCTGGCGATGGCGACCGGCGATCGGCACGAGCTGCTCTCGGACGATTACTTCGTCGATCTCGCGCTCTGGTTCAACCTTGCGTGGATCGATCCGGACGACATCCGCTCGGATCAGCGCCTCGTCGAGCTCGCCGACAAGGGCGCACGTTTCACTCGTGAGGACGTCCGCTACGTGATCGGGCGCCAGCGCTTCATGGCGTCGGGCGTCCCGCACCTCTATCACCGGCTGGAGCGGGACGGGCAGGTCGAGATCCTCACGACGCCCTACTACCACCCGATCCTTCCGCTCATCATCGACGACCGCTCGGCGCTGCGCTCCGATCCGTCGGCCCAGCTCCCGGAAATCCCGTTCGCCTACCCCGATGACGCCGCGTTCCAGCTGGAGGAGGCGGTCGCCTCGCACGAGCGCGCGTTCGGGCAGAAGCCCCGCGGCGTGTGGCCCTCGGAAGGCGCGGTCTCGCCCGAGGCGGCAGACGCTATTCGCAAGGCCGGCCTCGCGTGGTTCGCGTCCGACGAAAGCGTTCTCGCGCGATCGGTGAACGTCGAGCTCCGGCGTGACGAGGTCGGCGCGCTCCTCGAGCCCGGTCTCCTCTACCGGCCCTATCGGCTCGCGAACGGCGCGACGGTCATCTTCCGCGATCGGGAGCTCTCGGATCGCATCGGCTTCGTGTACGGCGACATGAAGCCAGAGGACGCGGTCGGCGACATGATCGCGAAGCTCGAGCGCGCTCGCGAACGCCTGCCGAACGAGGGCGGGCCGTATCTCGCCTCGATCATCCTGGACGGCGAGAACGCGTGGGAGCAGTACCCCAACAACGGCAACGACTTCCTGCGGGCGCTGTACGGGAAGCTCGAGTCCGACGATCGCTTCGAAACGGTGCGCATCTCCGACTTTCTCGAGAAGACACCGGCGACGGTCGAGCTTCCGCGGCTTCACACCGGCTCGTGGATCGAGGCGAACCTGCGCGTATGGAGCGGCGAGCCCGCGCACGCGCGCGCGTGGAGCGCGCTCGAGCGCACGCGTCGCTTCGCGCAGGAGCAGTGGGGATCGCTCCGCTACATGCCCAAAAGCGTGCGGCAACCGTTGATGGTCGCTGAGGGCAGCGACTGGTTCTGGTGGTACTCGAGCCGGAACTCATCACCGGAAGACGGGGTCTTCGACGAGCTCTTCCGTGCCAACCTCGAAGTGGTCTGGTGGTTCGCCGGGGCAGAGCCCCCGGACGACATCCGCAGCCCGCTCATGGATCCGCAGCGCGTCGGCGCGTCCGGCCGCATCGGTGCGATGCTTCCGGGCGCAGGTGAGCGGTACGGCTAGCACCGGGCGGATCCTCCCCGGCGGGCTCGGGTACCTCCGGCCGCCGGCCGAGATCGAGCTGGGCGCTTATGGCCTCGACCTACGGGGACTGCGCGTGGCGGACATCGGCGCCGGCGAAGGACGGCTCGCGCTCGGTGCTGCTCGCGACGCGGCGTCGGTGCTCGCCGTCGACCCCGACCGCGGTGCCCTCGCGCGTGGCCGGGCCGAGGCCAAGCGGCAGGGCGTTTCGAACGTGACTTTCCGAGAGGGAGCCGCGCAGTCGCTTCGACTGCCGGACGCGTCGTTCGACGTCGTGATCTTCTCCTGGACGCTCTGATGAGTTGCGCGCAAGGGCATGGTCGATGCCCTCCGGGAGGCCCAGCGGATCCTCGTCGAGCGAGGCGTCTTGGTCGACGCACGTCCTGACTCGCGCGTGCAGGCGCGGGTGCGCTCGAGGAGCGCCCGTGGCGCGGTGATCGGGTCCATCGGAACACAGCGGCCGACGAAGACGGACGACCAGCTCTCGGATCGAGCGGTCCGCGAGGTTCTGCGGCGAAAGCTCTTCCGCTCCCGGCGGCGTGGCCGGCTGTGGCACGCGATCCCGTTCGAAGACTCCGCCGAGCTGAACGACTACCTCAGCGATCACTTGCGGTTCTCCAAGCGCGTGCGCTGGACCGTCCCCACGGCCCGGCGGACCACGCCGCTCTTCGTCGAGCGCGCGGTGCGCTTCGAGATTCTGGAGCGGCGCTAACGCGACGTCAGCATGAAGGCCGTCTCCCACGCGGCCTCGTAGCCGTCGAGGACGCGAGGCCACAAGAAGCGTTTCGCGGTCGCCTTGCCGTCGGCACGGATCGCGCGCACCACCTCGGGGCGCGTGCGAAGTGTTGCGTGCGTCGCGAGCAGCTCGCGCGCGTCGTCGCTCTGCATGACGACGGCGTTCCCGAACGGGACCGCGTAATCCTCGCCGGTGCGGCCCACGTACGCCACGCCGCCGGAGGCCATCACCTCGAGACCGACGAGACCGAACGGCTCCTTCTCGGAATTCGCGAGGACGCCCTCGGCCGCCTGGTACATCGCGCGCAGCGTGCGCTCGGGGATGAAGTAGTCGAGGAAGAGCACGTCGGCCGTGCTCGCCGCGACCGCCGCTGCAAGGTCCCGCGTCACGGCCTCGCCGGGGAGGGCGACGCGCTCGATCGATCGGCCGCGCGCGCGGATCCGCGCGCCCACCGTGTCGCCGTAGGGACTGCGGCTTCCGCGCATGAGCAATCGCGGACGGACGCCGGCGTCGCGCATGAAGGCGATCGCGTCGATGGCCCAGAGCCACCGCTTGTCGGGGTCGAATCGCGCGACCTTCACGAACGTTGGCCGATCGCCAAACGCCTCTCGCATCGGACGGGCCTCGGTCGGCGGGAGCGGCTTCAGCCAGCGCTCCGCGATGCCGTTCGGCAGCACGGCGGCATCGACGCCGACGGCCGACATCTCGCCGCGCATGAACCGCGAGACCGTCGTGATGGATGCCGCGCGGCGCAGCAGGTCGAAGTCGATGCGCCCGAAGCCGTAGGTGTTGTTCGCGTTCCAGAGGATGGCGGCAGCGCCGGGCATGCGAACGCCGAGGATCACCGCGGTCCCGATCGCCGCGTCGGCGGTCTGCCAGTCCTCGAAGAGCAGCACCGTGCGCCGTCCCTGCGAGGCTGACCCGGCAACGAGGTCTGCCAGATGTGCCGGTACGGTGCGGCTGAAGTCGCGCCACTTCCCTTCTTCGCCGTCGTACACATCGCGCGGGTGATAGGCGCTGATCCACTGAGACCACCGCTCGAGCACGAGCCGCCCGTCGGCAAGGTCTTCCCGTGCCGGAAGCGTCGGATCGCCGACGAACAGCTGATGCACGAAGTAGCCGCGAGCGACCAGCGCGTCCGCGAGATCGATCATGCGCGTCGCGAGGCCGCCGACGAACGAATAGCGGTCCGGTCCTTCGAAGGCGACGAGTACCACGTCGTACACGGGAGACACGGATAATGGCACGCGCTTCATGACACCACTCCAGCGCATTCGTGAGGACCCCGAGAAAGTGCGCGAGATGCTGGCCGCACGCGGCTTCGAGGCGCCACTCGATCGGATCCTCGAGCTCGACCGAAAGGCACGCGATCTTCGGGCCCAGGTGGAGGCGCTCAACGCCGAGCGGAACAAGGCCAGCCGCGGCGGACCGCCGAGCGACGACGTGAAGGCGCGCATGCGCGAGGTGGGGGAGAAGATCAAGTCGTATCAGGCCGAACTGAACGCCCTTGAAGCCGAGCGCGACGAGCTTGTGCTGCACATCCCCAACGTAGTCGACCCGCAGGCGCCGCGCGGCGCCGGCGAGCAGAACAACAAGGTGACGCGCCAGGACGAGCCGCGCAGGCTCGCGTTCGCCGCGAAGCCGCACTGGGAGATCGGTGAGCGGCTCGGCATCCTCGACATTCCGCGCGGAACGAAGATGTCCGGCTCGCGTTTCTACGTGCTCCGCGGCGCGGGCGCCGCGCTTCAACGTGCGCTCATCGCGTGGATGATCGACCTCAAGATCGCCGTCGGATTCACCGAGATCTATCCGCCCTACCTGACGAAGCGCGAGACACTGATCGCCAGCTCACATCTCCCGCACTTTGCCGCGAACCAATACCACGATGAACAAGATGATCTCTGGCTGATCCCGACAGCCGAGCCGCAGCTTGTTTCGCTACATCGCGACGAGGTGCTCGACGGTCAACGGTTTCCGTTCCGCTACGTGTCGTACACCGCGTGCTTCCGCCGCGAGCACATGAGCGCAGGGCGCGATGTTCGCGGGATCAAGCGCGGTCACCAGTTCGACAAGGTGGAGATGGTCGTCTATTGCCACCCCGAGAACTCGCCGAAGGAGCTCGATGGCCTGGTCGACCGCGCGGTCGAGGTCCTCGAGCGGCTCGAGATTCCCGTCAGGGTGATTGAGCTGTGCACGGGCGACCTCGCGTTCCAGGCGATGCGGGGGTTCGACGTTGAGGCGTGGTCGCCGGGCGTCCGCGAGTGGCTCGAGGTCTCGTCGTGCAGCAATTGCGGATCGTTCCAGGCCGAGCGCGCGAACATCCGCTATCGGCGCGAAGCGGGCGGAAAGCTGGAGCACCCCCACTTACTGAACGGATCGGGCCTCGCGCTGCCGCGACTGATGATCGCGATCATGGAGAACTATCAGCGTGAGGACGGATCGTTGGAGATCCCGCATGTCGTTCGCTCGTATCTGGGGGGCCGGGAGAAGATCGCGCCGGGAGAGTTCTCCCTTTAGGCGCTCTGCGCCTTGCCTTCGAGGTCGAGCTCGGCGATGCGGCGCCGCGTGCGCTCGGCGAGATAGGTCGGGCCGCTCTGCTCGAAGACCGCGAGCGCCTCGGTGCATTCGTTGCGCGCCCCGGCGACGTCGCCGTGTGCCGCGAGCAGGCGCGCCGATGCGGCGCGGATCTCCGCGGTCGCGACCGGGAGTCCGAGGCGGAACGAGTGCTCGAGGCCTTCGGTCCGGCGCGCGTCGGCGATGGTCAGGTCACCGCTCGCGCACGCCACCTCGACGAGCGTCGCCGCGATTCCGGCACCGCAGCGCCGGCACTCGTGCTCGATCGCGGCCGCGTGCGCAGCCGCGGCATGCTGCCGGGCATCTTCGAGGGACCCCTGATAGAGCGCGAGTCGCGCCAGCTCGGCGGCGACCCGCGTCGCGAGGTGTTCGCGCGACGGCGATCGCTCGGCCACGGCGCGAGCTTCGGAGAGGGTCGTCGCG
>JBOGTG010000134.1:0-2521 GCA_050692175.1 Candidatus Limnocylindria bacterium
CTGCGTAGGAGAGGCGGTCTGAGTCGTCGCGGCCTGGTCCGGCATCTGTGCGGTGTCCAGTCGGCCGTTGTTCGAAACCGTGAAGCGGTTCGTCGATTCGTCGTAAATCAGGTCTCCACCGGTGACCGCGACCTCGGTGCTCGCAAAGATGACCCCGTCGCGCGTGATCCTGCTGACTCGGCCGCGCCCACCCAGGTCGACGAGCACGAGATACCCGCCGTCAGGTAACGCCGTCAGGGCCCTCGGAGCGCCGGCGAGCTTCAGCGCGTCTGGGGCACTGAATCCCGCGAACGTGAGCACGGAATCGGGTCCCGACGCAGAGAGGACAGCGACGTTGTCGCTTCGCTTCGAGAAGGCCGCGCTCACGCCGCCGGTCAGTGTCGCGAGGACCTTGTAGGACGAGTCGACCAGCTGCGTGGCGTCCGCAGCGACCAGAGCGCTGCGCCCACCGTGCTGGTCGGGTACGACGAGGCGTGGCGCAACGGTGAACTCGCGGACCGTCTCGAGCTGTTTCGTGGTGCTGTTGATTACGGCGACGGAACCGGCCGCGGCTCCTGGCATGGGCGACTTCGAAGAGCTCGTGACCACGATGTTGTTCGTGGCCGGGTCGACGCTGATGCTCGTCGGCGTCCCAGCAACCGCCACGGTCGTGGCGCCGATGACGGTGTTGCTCGCGGCGTCGATCTCGGTCACGCGTTTCTGTGACGCATCGAGGACGAGCACGCGGTTCGCAAACTCGTTGAGCGCGAGGGCCGTCGGCTTGCCACCGACCTCGATGCGAGTCTTGAGGTCGTTCGTTCCGGGCTCGCGCGCGTCGACCGCGGCGCCGGGCACATCGAGCACGTAGAGCGTGTTATTCCGCGAGTTGAAGACGATCTGCTGGATAGACGCGACGATCGCGCGCTCGCCCGTGGGTGTCGGTACGAGGGCCGTCTGCGGCCGAGCGCCGCCCGTCCCGAGGCTTGCGGCGACGATCGCGAACACCGCGGTCAGCGCGACAAGAGCTCGTGCGGCGATGCCCCGGACCGCCGCGGGCCGGTACGTGCGGCGGCTTCGGGCTATCGCGAAAATGGCGTCATCGATGCGAGCGGAGGGCGCGATGACCGGTAGCGCCTCGATCGCCGCGGAGAGCGCCGACCACGCCTGGACGCTCGCGCGGCAGTCCTGGCATTCGGAGAGGTGGCGCTGCACGGCGGCCTGCTGGCCTTCGCTCGCCTCGCGGTCGAGACCGGCGGAAACGACTTCCAGGATCTCCTCGCATGCGAGGACGGGCGGCTGTCGAAGCTCCTCGTCGAGGCGAACGGAAAGGGCGTACTCGGCCGAGCAGGCCGCGCACTCCGCCAGGTGCTGGCGGGCGCCGAGCTCGGCGTGCGGCGAAAGCTCTCCGTCTAGGAGGGCGGAGAGCTCCTCAGCCGAGACATGAACCTTCCCCATCTCTATCTAGGACGGGTGAAGGGCCTCCGTTGTCGCGTATCGGTCCTTGAAGGCCTTTCGCGCCCGCGCCAGGCGGCTTCGGACCGCCGTTACGGTGCAGCCTTGGATCTCGGCGATCTCTTTGTATGAATAGCCTTCAAGCGAGTGCAGCAGGAGGGCGGTCGACTGCTCGACAGGAAGCGTCGCCAGGATGCGGCGTATTTGATCGCGCTCGGGGACGCTTCCGTGATGGTCGGGCATCAGCGGGTCGTCGCCGGTCCCCGCGAGCCGACCGACGCGCAGCCACGTGAAGCGCCGCTTCCGCCGCAAATGATCGATCGCCGTGTTCGTCGCGATCCGGTACAGCCACGGCAGCACGCGATGCTCGGTCGTGAGCGACCCGAGCGCCTGGTACGCCTTGGTGAACACGTCCTGCGTCAGATCGTCGGCGCTGACGGGGTCCGCAAGGAGACGCAATAGAAAGGAGTAGATGCGCGTCTTGTAAGCGGAATAAATGAGCTCGAGCGCCTCGCCCCGAGACTCGCGGGCGAGAGCCACCAGACGCGCGTCGGCGTTGGTCCGAGCTCGGTCGGCGGCTATCGACGCTGACATGCCGGCGCTCGTCATCGGCTGAGCCTACTTACCTTCGGTTCAACGTCAACGACAATCTAGGTCCGCTTCAGGACGGCATTGAAGGTCGTCGACCCCTGCGGAGTCATGCGAAGCCAGACGGTCTGCCGGCCCGGTATCTCGAAATAAAAGTCGTACGCCAGGAGCACGGTGTTGCTGCCGGCCGCGGCGATATCCACGAAGTAGTGGCCGCGCTCGTCTGTTTTCGGGGCGTACTGCTGGCACGCCACCGGACCGATGACGACGCAGACGTTCTCGATCGGCTTTCCGGCCTCGTCGACGATGTACCCCTCGAGACGCCAGAGTCCCGGCTCCGGGGTGGGGCTCGACCGCGGAGCGGCCGGCGGGGTAACCGGGATCGAGGCGGAGATGCCGACGAAGTTCGTCGGCCGCGGCGCCGGTGTTCCGGCCGGCGTCGACCTCACGCGCGGCGGGGTTGCCGGCGGTTCGACGGTCGGCGAGGCGACCGCAGCCGGTC
>JBOGTG010000135.1:0-5218 GCA_050692175.1 Candidatus Limnocylindria bacterium
GCTCTCGAGCTCGGCCTCGACACCCTCGCGTGCGCATCCACCGGCAACCTCGCCGGGGCGGTCGCCGCCGCGGCCGCGCGCAATGGGCTCCGTGCTTTCGTCTTCGTCCCCGCGACGACAGACGAAACAAAGATCGCGGGCGCGGCCGCGTACGGCGCGACCGTCGTCCGCGTGCTCGGCACGTACGACCAGGTGAACCGGCTCTGTGCGCGTCTCGCCGACGAGGAAGGCTGGGGGTTCGTCAACTTCACGCTGCGTCCGTACTACGCGGAAGGGTCAAAGACGATCCTCTTCGAGTGCGCCGAGCAGCTCGGGTGGCGGCTGCCGGATCACGTCGTGATCCCGGTCGGGTCCGGCGCACTGCTCACCCGCACGGCGACCGCGGCCGCGCAGCTTCGTGGCACGGGCCTCGTCCGGGACATGCCCTTCCGCATCCACGCTGCACAGCCCGCCGGATGCGCGCCGGTGTCCGATGCCGTTCTCGACGGCTATCGCGAGGTGCGACCGGTGCGCGACCCGAACACGGTCGCGCGGTCGGTCGCGATCGGAGCGCCCGCGGACGGCGACGGGTCCGTCGATGTCATTCGCGAGAGCGGCGGTTCGGCGGCGTCGGTGAGCGACGACGAGGTGCTCGAGGCGTGCGCTCTCCTGGCTCGCACCGAGGGCCTCTTCGCGGAGCCGGCGGGGGGCGTCGTCGTGGCCACCGCGAAAGCGCTCGCGGCGCGCGGCGCCTTCGACGACGATGGATCGGTCGTCCTCTACATCACCGGTAACGGCTACAAGGGGACGCTCGCGGCGGGCTCGCTCCGGCCGGCGATCGCCGCGGACGCCGATGAACTCCGCGCCGCGTACGCGGAGGTGCTGGCATGAGCGTCACCGTTCGGCTCGCCACGCCACTTCGCGCAGCCGCTCGCGGCAACGCGACGATCGACATCGACGCCACAGATCTCGCATCGCTGGCTCGCGAGATCGCCGCGAGCTACCCCGAGCTCGCCGCGCGCGTCCTCCACGACGGCGAGTTCGGCCGCTTCGTGAACGTCTTCGTCGACGGCGAGGACGCCCGCTTCCTCGGCGACGGGGATCTCCGGGGGAAGCGGACGGTCGAGATCCTTCCCGCGATGAGCGGCGGCTGACCGATACTCGCTGGGTGGGGACGCTGAGCGAGAAGGTCTGGGAGCGGCACGTCGTGCGGCGCGCCGCCGGCGAGCCCGACCTTCTCTACGTCGATCTGCATCTCGTCCACGAGGTGACGAGCCCGCAGGCCTTCGAGGGCCTGCGTCTCGCGAAGCGGCGTGTCCGTAGGCCCGAGCTCACCCTCGCGACAATGGACCACAACGTCCCGACGAACGACGAGCCGGCGGAGGAGATCTCCGCGCGCCAGATCGAGGCGATGGCGCGCAACGCGCGCGAGTTCGCCGTCCGCTGCTATCCGACGGGAGATCCGAACCAGGGCATCGTGCACGTCATCTCGCCGCAGCTCGGGCTCACGCAGCCCGGCATGACGATCGTGTGCGGCGACAGCCACACCTCCACGCACGGCGCCCTAGGCGCGCTCGCGTGGGGCATCGGCACCAGCGAGATCGAGCACGTGCTCGCTACGCAGACGATCGCGCAGACGAAGCCGGGCACGATGGCGGTGACCGTGGAGGGCGTGCTCCCCGCGGACTGTGCGGCGAAGGACGTGATCCTCGGCATCATCGCGCGCATCGGTACGGCGGGTGGGGTCGGCAAGGTCTTCGAGTACCGGGGCGCGGCGATCGGCGCTCTCTCGATGGAGGGCCGCCTGACGATCTGCAACATGTCGATCGAAGCGGGTGCGCGCGCGGGTATGGTCGCGCCCGACGACGTCACGTTCGCGTGGCTCGAGGGCCGGCCCTACGCGCCGAAGGGTGCGCAGTGGGAACAGGCACTCGCCGATTGGCGGTCGCTCGCGACCGACGCGGGCGCGACGTTCGATCGCGAAGTCACGATGGACGCCGGCGCGCTCCGCCCGTACGTCACCTGGGGCACGAATCCGGCGCAGTCGGTGACGATCGATGGGTCGGTGCCCGATCCCGAGGCGCTTCCCGCCGACACGCGCGAGAGCGCGCGCCGCGCGCTCCGCTACCAGAACCTCGCCCCGGGGACGCCGATGCGCGACATCGCAGTCGACGCGGTCTTCATCGGCTCGTGCGCGAACGCGCGCCTCGAGGATCTTCGCGCCGCGGCCGAAGTGGTTCGCGGACGGCACGTACGGTCGGGCATCCGCGGGCTCGTCGTGTCCGGATCGATGCGGGTGAAGGCCGACGCGGAGAAGGAAGGTCTCGACCGCATCTTCCTCGACGCGGGATTCGAGTGGCGCGACGCGGGTTGCTCGATGTGTCTCGGGATGAACCCCGACATCCTGCGACCGGGCGAGCGTTGCGCGTCGACGTCGAACCGCAACTTCGAGGGCCGGCAGGGTGCCGGTGGGCGGACGCATCTAGTCTCGCCGGCCGTCGCGGCCGCGACCGCGATCGCGGGGCATTTCGCGCTGCCGTCGGATCTCCGCTGATGGAACCCGTACGACGGGTCGCCGGCCGGGCGCTGCCGCTCGCGCGCGCTGACGTGGACACCGACCAGATCATCCCGAGCCACTGGCTGAAGCGCCTCGAGCGGACCGGGTACGGTCCGGGACTCTTCGAGGCGTGGCGCAAGGATCCCGCGTTCGTACTGAACGATCCGCGCTATCGGGGCGCCAAGATTGTTCTTGCGGGCGCGAACTTCGGCAGCGGGTCGTCTCGCGAGCACGCGGTGTGGGCGCTTCTCGACGCCGGCTTCCACGCCGTGATCGCACCGCGCGTCGCGGACATCTTCCGGAACAACGCGCTGCGCAACGGGCTCGTCCCGGTCGAGCTCGACGCCGATACGGTCGCGAAGCTCATCGACGCCGTGCGAGGTGATCCCGCGACGATCGTCGAGATCGACGTCGAGCGCGCGACCGTTCAAGCGCCGGGCATTCAGGCGACATTCGCGCTCGACGAGTTCTCGCGGACGCGCCTGCTCGAGGGTCTGGACGACATCGCGCTCACGCTCCGCCACGACGCGCAGATCGCCGACTACGAGGCGAAGCGAGCCGCCTGGCTGCCGCGCGTCCGCTGACCTCTCCGACCGAGTAACTTCACAGTCGTGAGGTGAGGCGAACGATCTGGACGGTTGCGCTCGTCGTCGTTCTCGGTGCCCTCGCGTTCCTGTTCGTCGTTTGGTTCGGGCAGCGGAGCCTCCTCTATTTCCCTAAAGCAGGTCCCGTTGCGCGACCCGCCGGGCTTGCACCCGCCGTCCAGGACGCGGAGCTTGTGACCGAGGACGGGCTCCGCCTCGGTGCGTGGTTCGTGCCGCCTGCGGGGACGCCGAGTGGTCTCACGGTGCTCGTCTGCAACGGGAACGCAGGGGACCGGTCGCACCGCGCCGGCCTGGCGCAGGCATTGGCGGCCGCTGGTCACGCCGTCCTGCTCTTCGACTATCGCGGCTTTGGCGGGAACCCCGGTTCTCCCACCGAGCACGGCTTGCGCGCGGACGCCCGAGCGGCGGTCAATTACCTCGAGTCACGCCCCGACGTCGACCCTGCCCGAATCGTGTACTTCGGCGAGTCGCTCGGCGCCGCCGTCGCTGCGCAGCTCGCCAGCGAGCGGCGGCCGTTCGCGCTCGTACTGCGCTCGCCATTTCCGTCGCTCGGTGAGGTCGGGCGCCTCCATTACCCGTATCTCCCCGTCACCGACGCGCTTCTCTGGGACCGGTACCGCACGAGCGACGCGCTCGCCGAGATGACCGCCCCCGTGCTGGTCGTAACCGGCGATCGTGACGAAGTCGTTCCCACCAGGCTCTCTCAACAGGTGCACGACGCGTTGCGCGGGCCGAAACGGTTCGCGGTTATCGCAGGAGCGGGCCACAACGATCCCGAGGTCGCTGAGGGACCCGCACTTCTGGGCCACATCGGTCGTTTTCTGGAGGACGTAGCGGCCGGCACGCTGCGTTAGCCGACCCTCGGCAACGCGCTTGCATCCTGTTGCGTAAGTGCGACGATCGATGTCATGAACACGCTGAAAACCGTCTTCCTGCTAGCGCTCCTTTCGGGCCTCCTGGTAGTCGCCGGAAATCTTCTGGGTGGCCAAGGCGGAATGGTCGTGGCGCTCGTTCTCGCTGTCGTCATGAACATCTCGGCGTACTGGTTCAGCGACCGGATCGCGCTCGCCTTCGCCAAGGCGCGTCAGGTGAGCCAGGCAGAGGCTCCGGAGCTCTACGGGCTCGTCGGCCAGCTCGCGCGGGAAGCGAACATGCCGATGCCGCGCGTGTATGTGATCGACCAGCCCGCACCGAACGCGTTCGCGACGGGCCGCGACCCCCAGCACGCCGTGGTCGCCGTGACCGCCGGGATCCTCGAGGTCGCCAGCCCCCGCGAGCTCCGGGCGATCCTCGCCCACGAGCTTGGCCACGTCCGCAACCGCGACACGCTCGTCATGGCTGTCGTGGCGTCGATCGCGGGCGCGATCAGCTACATCGCGCAGCTGGCGCAGTGGTCGATGTGGTTCGGCGGTCGTGACGACGACGACGGCCAGAGCCCGATCGGGGCGATCGTCGCGATCATTCTTCTTCCGATCGCCGCCCTATTGATTCAGCTCGCGATCAGCCGCTCGCGCGAGTTCGGGGCGGACGAGAGCGGAGCCCAGCTCGTCAACGATCCGCTGGGACTCGCCTCCGCGCTTCGCAAGCTCGAGGCGTACAACAAGAAGGTCCCGCTCGCCGTGAACCCATCGGTCAGTGCGCTTTTCATCGTGCAGCCGCTCCTCCCGGGCGGCATGACCAGATGGTTTTCGACCCATCCGCCGATCGAGGAGCGTGTCGCCCGGCTCGAGCGAATGGCGGGGATGGAGCTCGCGCAGGTCTAACGCGGAAGCGATAGCGTCCGGCCGTGCGCCCCTTTCGCTTCGCGGCCATGGCCGAACGCGGCCGGAGCGCTGAACACTGGCGCGAGGTAGCGCAGCGCGCCGAGGCGCTCGGCTACGACACCCTTCTCATGCCTGACCACATCAGCACCCAGCTCGCGCCGGTCGCGGCGCTCACCGCGGCGGCGGCCGCGACGACGACGCTCCGCATCGGGAGCTTCGTGTTCGACAACGACTACCGCAACCCGGTGATGCTCGCGAAGGAGGCGACGACGCTCGACCTCCTCTCCGGTGGACGCCTCGAGTTCGGGCTCGGG
>JBOGTG010000136.1:0-7411 GCA_050692175.1 Candidatus Limnocylindria bacterium
AACATGCCCTCGGTCGAATTCACGCTCTGGCCGCTGACGGCGGACGAGGGGCGGCGCATCATGCACGACCCCGCCGCGATGCAGCAGTTCAAGCCGTCGCTGCCGATCCTCCGCACCTGGACCGAAACGGTCCGCGGCCCCAGGGACGAGATCCTCCTGGGCTCGACCTCGCTCTCCGGCAACAGGAGCCCGCTCCCGAAGGGCTACTACTACCTCGGCACGAGCGGCCAGTACGCGTCGCACGTCGCGTTCGCGGTGGTCGACACCGTCCTCGTCACGAAGATCTCGAACGACGAGATCCTCGCGTGGGCGCTCGACCACGACACCGGCGCGCCGCTCCAGGGCGTCAACGTGCGCGGCAACGGTCCGGGACTCGAGCCCACCGAGATGCGCACCGACGCGAGCGGACTCGCCTCGTTCAAGGTGCCGGTGCCGGTCCTCGGCTTCCCCGGCGACCGCTCGTACATCCTGTGGATCGACGGCGGCGGACGGAACGCTGTGACCAGCACGCGCTGGCCGAGCATGAACGCCTTCCAGTTCTCGCTGCCCGGCGACTACTACGCGCGCGAGTGGGTCGGGCACCTCTACACCGATCGCCCGATCTACCGGCCCGGTGAGACGGTCCAGTGGAAGGGCGTGGTCCGCGCAGATGACGACGCCGCCTACAGCGTCCCGCCTGCGGACGCGGCCTTCCAGGTCGCGATCGTGAACGCCCGCGGGCAGCAGGTGCAACAGGACTCGGTGAAGCCGAACGAGTTCGGATCGTTCGCCGGCAGCTTGTTGCTGCCGAGTGACGCGCCGACCGGGAACTACACGGTCAGCCTCACGTACACGCGCGGGATGCAGTGGAGCGTCGCGGCCAACAGCTTCCTCGTGGCCGAGTTCCGCAAGCCCGAGTTCGAGGTGAGCGTCACGTCGGGCAGGGCCTCGTACGTCGACGGCGACACGATCGACGCCCAGGCGACGGCGAGCTTCTTCTTTGGCGGCGCGGTGGCCGGCGCGGGCCTCGAGTGGTCCGCGCTCGCGGATCCGTACACCCTCCGCGTTCCCGGCTACGAGTACTTCTCGTTCAACGATTTCGACTACGCCAAGCCGTTCGTTTCGCGCGATGCGCTCCGCGCGAAGGGCAGCGCGAAGACGGACCAGAGCGGCGTCGCGCGCTTCGGCGTCCCCGCCGCGCTGGCGGCGTCCGAGGGCGCGCAGCTGTTCACGCTCGGGGCCGCGGTGCAGGATCAGAACGGCCAGGTCGTCGCCGCCAGCACGACCGTCACCGTGCACCCGGCCTCGCTCTACGCGGGCATCCACCCGGAACAGTACGTGGCGAACGAAGGGGGGAACGCGCGCATCGACCTCGTCACGGTCGACACCGACGGCAAGATCCTTCCCGATCGCGCGGTCACCGTGCGCGTGTACGACCGTCAGTGGATCACGACGAAGGAAGTGATCCCGGGCGGTGGGCGCCGCTATCGCAGCGATCCCCGGGACACACTCGTGGCGACGCTATCGACGCGGACGAACGCGAGCGGCGAAGGCGCCGTCATCTACCGCCCGACGAAGTCCGGCTCGCTTCGCATGGTCGCGGAAGTGACCGACCTTCAGGGCCGGACGTCGCGCTCCGCCACGTTCCTGTGGGTCTGGGGCACGACCCGCGCGTTCTGGCAGGTCACCAACGACGACGCGGTCAAGCTCGTCGCGGACAAGGAGCGCTACGAGGTCGGCGACACCGCCGAGGTCCTCGTGCCCGCGCCCTTCCCCGGCGCGCAGGCCCTCATCACGGTCGAGCGCGGCAAGATCAAGACGCGAGAGGTGCGAAAGCTCGCGACGAACAGCGAGCGCCTGCGCATCCCGATCACCGACGCATCGATGCCAGACGTCTTTGTCTCGGTCGTCATGTACTGGCCGCCGACCGCCGGCGACCCGATCCCGCGCTACAAGGTCGGCTACGTCGAGCTGCCGGTCTCCACCTCGACGCGCGTGCTCAACGTGAACATCCGGCCCGACCGCGATCAGGCGAAACCGGGCGACACCGTCCGTTACGACATCAAGGTCACCGACAAGGCCGGCAACGGCGTGCGCTCCGAGGTCTCGGTCGCCGTCGTCGACAAGGCCGTGCTCTCGCTGCAGGACGAGCGTGGACCCGATGGCCTGCGCGCCTTTTGGTTCGAGCGGGGCCTCGGAGTGACGACGGGATCGTCGATGGCCGTATCGGTCGATCGATGGAACGACGTGATCGCCGAAGCGCCCAAGCAGGGCAAGGGCGGGAGCGGCCTGATCGGCCAGCAGGTACGCCAGGACTTCCGCAACACCGCGTACTGGAGTGCGCAGATCGTCACGCGGGCCGACGGCACGGCGAGCGTCGACGTGAAGATGCCGGACAACCTCACGACGTGGCGCATGCAGGCGCGCGCCATCAGCGGCGACACGATGGTGGGCGAAGGCACGAACGAGCTCCTCGCGACGCAGCCGCTGCTCGTGCGACCGGCGCTGCCGCGCGCGCTCCGCGTCGGCGACACGGTCGCGCTTCGCGCGCTCGTACGCAACGCGACAAAGAGCGACGCGAGCGTGAACGTGACGCTCAAGGCCGAGGGCGTAACGGTCACCGCCGCGCCCGTTCAGAACATCACGGTTCACCCGAGCGAATCGGTCATCGTGAGCTGGCCCGCGAAGGTCGAGGTCGAGGGGACGGCGAAGCTCACCTTCACCGCGACCGGACCTGGCGACCTCTCCGACGCGGTCGAGCAGCTGCTGCCGGTGCTGATCGACATGACCCCTGAGACCACCGCGACGGGCGGCATCGTCACGAGGGACGGCCAGCTCGAAGCGGTCTATCTACCGAACTTCGCCGACACCAAGCACGGTTCGCTCTCCGTGTCGGTTCAGTCGGCGCTCACCGGGTCGATGGCCGACGAGCTAGAAAAGCTCGTGCCCCGTCCGTACGAGAACGCCGAGTACGTGGCGAGCCGGCTCATCGCGACCCTCGCGGTTCGGCGCGCGGAGAAGACCGCGGGCGTGTCGACCAATCGCGACGGGCGCATCGCGAGCGACGTCGCTGGTCTCATCGGCCGGCAGCGCCCCGACGGGGGCTGGGCCTGGTGCGATCACCCACTCTGCCAGACCGACCCGAACGTGACCGGATGGGTGCTCATCGCGCTCGGTAAAGCGCAGCGCGACGGCATCAGCTTCGACTCGGGCGTCGTCTCGCGCTCGACCCGCTACGTCGTCGGATACGTGAACCGCTCCACCGACATCGCCCGTCCCGCGGACGTCAACCAGAAGGCCTTCCTTCTCTATGCGCTCGCCGCGGCCGGCGGCCGCGATGCGGCCTCCGTGCCGGCGCGCGCGCTCTTCGAGCAGCAACGCGCCCAGCTCGGGAACTGGGGACGCGCGTACCTCCTCCTCGCGCTGAGCGACGGCGGCGCCACCGGCGACGACGCGCAGGTCCGCGCGCTCTTCAACGACCTCGCCGGCGCGACGATCTCGAGCGCGAACGGCAACCACTGGGAGGATGCCGTGGACAAGCGCGGCACCTTCCTCAGCAGCACGGCGACGACGGGGCTCGCGACCCTCGCGATCGCGCGCATCCGGCCGGATCACGCGCTCGTCCCGCAGACCGTGCGGTGGCTCGTCGTCGCTCGAGGCGCGAACGGCTGGCACAGCTCCATAGACCGCGCGATGGGCGTGCTCGCTCTCTCGAGCTACGCCGTTTCCACCGGTGAGCTCGCGGGCGACTACAGCTATGCCGTCGAGCTCGACGCGAAGGACATCCTCACCGGATTCGTGAAGCCGAGCACGGCGCCGACGACCGCGACGAAGTCGGTCCCGCTCGCGACTCTCAAGCCCGGGACGACGAGCATCCTGGCGTTCACCCGCGACTATCAGAAACCGGGCCGCCTCTACTACACCCTCAACCTGCGCTACGTCACACCGGCGAAGGGCATCGACGCGCTGAACCGCGGGTTCGCGGTCTCGCACCAGTACACGCTGCTCGACGCTCCGACGAAGCCGATCACCACAGCGAAGATCGGCGAGACGGTGCGCGTCACGGTGACAGTCGTGGTCCAGAGCGACCACAACTACGTCGTCGTCGAGGATCCGCTGCCCGCCGGGCTCGAGGCGGTCGACGCGCGACTCAAGAACGTCGATCCCGCGCTCAAGAACCAGCTCGACAACGAGCTGGCGCTGGCGGCGCAGAAACAGTTCGGCAGCGACCCGTACTACGCGCCGTGGTACCGCTGGTATTACAGCCCGTGGCACCAGGTCGATCTGCGCGACGACCGCGCGGTCCTCTCAGCGACAAGGCTCTCGAAGGGCGTCTACGAGTACGTGTACTACGCCCGCGCGACGACACCTGGTGACTTCTTCGTGGCTCCGGCGCATGCGGGAGAGACGTACTTCCCGGAGGTCTTCGGCCGGAGCGATAGCTCGCGGTTTGTTGTGACGCCGTAGAGCGCAGCGGGCCCGGGAAGATATGACCCGGGCCTGCCGCCGCTAATGCCTAGTCGTCGTCGTCCTCATCCTCGTCTTCGTCATCTTCATCGTCTTCCTCGTCCTCATCGTCCTCGTCGTCTTCTTCGTCTTCGTCTTCATCGACGTCGTTCTCTTCATCGACATCGTTGTCATCCGCATCGTTCGCGTTTGGCTCATCGACGTCGCCGGTCTCTTGCTCGTCCATATCGCCGTCCTCGTTCTCGTCGTCCTCGTCGACATCCATGTCGCTATCGACGACGGCGTCGGGAACTGTGTTGCTCTCGACGTTAGCGGGCGGCGTTGGGTCAGCCCTGAACGGATGCGCGCTGGCGCCGAGGCTTGCGGCAAGCGCAACCGCGAGCGACGCCAAAGTCACAAGGAGCTTCTTCATCACAACACGTCCAACTTGGCTAACGCAGATACGGGCGGAGCGTCGCTGGTACTAGTGACTTTCGCATCGAGAAAGGACGAATCTGTTCAATGCTGAGTGGCCGCTAAGAAATCACCGCGGGGTGCTGAACTCTCAACTATTTCTCAGCACCACCCGGCTCGTGCCCGCTATTCATGTGGGGCGATGAAAGCCAATCCCCCCACCCTCCCTCCTATCCCTGCGAAG
This sequence comes from Candidatus Limnocylindria bacterium, assembly GCA_050692175.1. GTDB lineage: Bacteria > Chloroflexota > Limnocylindria > P2-11E > P2-11E > 3-1-20CM-2-70-9. The sequence continues at coordinate 5,084 of JBOGTG010000136.1, forward strand.
GCGGGGCCGGGCAGAAAACGTTCTCCCGGTCCCGTCCCAGCCTGGGGACTGAAGGTCGGAGGCGCGCTGACTACCCTCGCGGTCTTCGCTGCGTCGTTCGGTTACGCGAGCAGCAACGTCTTCGTCACGAACGCGCCGCTCCAGCCAGCGACGGTCGCCTCGGTCGCGACGACCACGAGCACGGCCTCGACGGGCGCGGCTACAGCATCGACGACGACCACGACGACCACGCTCACGCCCAGCGTCCGCACCACCCCCCGTCCCGCCGTGACCAGGACCGCGAGCTCCTAAGTGGATCTCTTCTTCTGGGAGGTCGCGCGCGCGAGCGGTCTCGCCGCCTAAGCCGCGCTGTGCATCGCGGTGCTCTCGGGTCTCGCGCCGCGGACGCAGGCGCTGAGCTTCCTCGCCAACAATCGCGCCGTCCGCGCACTGCACGACTGGACGCCGTGGATCGTCATCCCCGCCGCGCTGACACACATCGTGGCGCTGCTGCTCGACGCGACCGCGCGGGTCGGCGTGCTCGACGTCTTCGTGCCGTTCCTCATGAGCTACGGGCCGCTCGCGATCGGCCTCGGGACAATCTCCGTCGATCTTTTGATCGTCGTGCTCGTCACGACCTGGCTGCGCCGTCGGATGACCAACAACGCGTGGCAGTGGTGGCATCGCGTGAGCTATCTGGGCTTCGTGACGATGTTCCTGCATGCCACGATGTCGGGCACCGACCTCACCTCACCGGTCATCGCGGCGCTGTCGTGGGCGTCGGCCATCGGGATCGGCTACTACGCCCTCGAACGGGTCGGAAAGGCCCGGAGTCCGGCACGGATTCGGGCCTAAGGCCTACACTAAGCAGGCTCCCTGGCTCGCACGAACCAATAAGGGCCGTCGAGCTTTGGAGGACGATCCCGTGAGCTTTCAAGACAAGACCCTGACCTGCAAGGACTGCGGGCAGGAATTCATCTGGACCGCTGGCGAGCAGGAGTTCTACGCAAGCCGCGGACTCCAGAACGCCCCCACCCGTTGCCCCGCTGACCGTGCCGCGCGTCGCGCGCAAGGTGGCGGACGCGGTGGTGGTGGTGGCGGTGGGTACGGCGGTGGCGGTGGTGGTGGATACGGCGGCGGTGGCGGCGGCTACGGCGGCGGCACCCGCGAGATGTTCACCGCGACGTGCAGCAACTGCGGACGCGAGGCACGGGTTCCGTTCCAACCCCGCGGCGACAAGCCCGTGTACTGCAGCGATTGCTTCGAGCAGAAGCGCCCGGCGCGTCGCTACTAGATGCCGAAGCAAAAAGGCCCGAAGCGGGACAAGCAGGAAAAGAACCGGATCGCTGCGCTGAAGCAGCAGAAAGCACGCAGGGGCGGCCGAGGCTCGGACCGCGACCGAGGCTCACGATGACCCGCAATACCGCGAGCGTCACGGTGAAGCTCATCGGCGGTCCTCTGAACGGCAAGTCGGCCGTCTCGTACGGCGCGGTGGTCGGCAGCCTCATCGACGTGAACCGATCCAAATACCGCGTCACCAAGGTCGACTCGATCCCTGGATGGAACGAGCAGATCGCGAGCGCGACCTTCGTGGATCACGTGCCGATGGTCCCGAAGCCGGTTGCGCCCAAGCCCCTCGTCGTCAAACCCAAGTAGCCTCGACCACGTAAGAACAGTGTTAAGGGCGCCCTCCGGGGCGCCCTTTCTTTACTCGCTCTCATTCCCCGGCACCTTCGAACGGTTACTCCTGAGCGGACACGAAAACAGAAACTCAGGAGGCACCAATGAATCCAGCGAAGACTCTCCTCACCGCGGGCATGATCGCGCTCGGTCTCTCCGGCGGCGTGGCGATGGCGTCGTACGTCCCGGACGTCGGGAACACCCTCGCGGCCGTTATGAGCGGCGCCGGCACCACCATGACCGGGGCACGCGGAGTGCACACCGACTACATGTCCGCCGCTGCAACGTACATCGGCATCACGACGGACGCGCTCCGCACCGAGCTCGGCACCGAAAAGACCCTCGCCGACGTGGCCGTCGCGCACGGCAAGACGCGCGACGGCCTCATCCAGGCGCTCGTCACAGCGAATCAGGCGAGCATCACGACCCTCGTCGACCAGAAGGGCGTCGGCGCCCTGAAGGTACGGAGTGACCGCGGCGTCATCGGCGATCAGTTCTCGGTCGCCGCGACGTACCTCGGCACGACGGTGGACGACCTGCGGACGAAGATGCAGGCCGGCCAGACGCTCGCGCAGATCGCCGCGGCGACGTCGGGCAAGTCACGCGACGGCCTCGTCGCCGCGCTGACCGCCGACGCGCAGGCGAGGATCGCCGCCGCGCAGGCCGCCG
>JBOGTG010000137.1:0-4557 GCA_050692175.1 Candidatus Limnocylindria bacterium
TCGCGCGAGTCGAGCAGCGCGAGGAGGACCCGAAGTTGCTCTGCGAGCACGCGGTGCGGTTCGACGACGCCGGGATCGAAGAGATCAAGCGCGTCGCCGATGAGCGCCGGCAGTTCCTCGCCAAGCGCGCGAAGTTCACCCGAGGTGGTGCAACGGCCGGTGGGGCCCCCGCCCCATCAGGGGCCCCTGCCCCTGCTCCTCGTCGGACCAACGGGCCGTACCGGGACGAGAGCGCAATATCACTAGCCCGAAAGCCCTTCTCGGGGTCACCCCAGCCGTCGCCCGATCCGTCGGACCCTTCGCCCGCCTTGTCTTCGGTGGAGGAGCCGCCGCCGCTCGTCATCCGCTTCCGAGAGGTGCTCGACTACGATCGCTCAATCGCGCTCTTCCAGAAGGTCCAGGAAGTGCTCAAGGACCACGCGGGCGTGTCGCAGGTGGTCCTGGAGCTGCCGCGAAACGGCGGCGGGATGCGTCGGGTACAGACCTCGTTCCGCGCGAAGCCGTCGCGGGAGCTGGCGGAGGCGGTCGCGCGCGAGGTCGGCGGGGACGTCGTCGAGGTGGTCCTTCCTCGTTGACCGGTCTCGGTAGCCCGCTCGGCTAGCGGGAGATTGGCATAGCGCGTGCCTCCCTCCGCTCCCATGGCCAGTCGCGCGCGCCTGCGCCGGTTACACGACGCGAACGACGAAATGCTCGCGTCGCTCGACCTCGAGCACCGGCTGCGTAACGCGGTCAAGTCGGCGCGAGATCTTTTGCCGGCCGACGCGGCCGCGGTGTTCCTACCCAACAACGAAGGCGACGCGCTCGTCATACGAGCCCATGAGGGTGTCTCCGAGAGCTACGCCGCCCGACAGCGCCTCCCGATGGACGAAGTACGCGCGCAGCTTCGCGCTGCCGGCGAGCACCTCATCGTGGACCTGCCTTCGGGCAGCGTCGGCGATCATGCGCTGATCGAGGTGGAGGGCCTCGCCAAGCTGCTTTCGATCCCACTCTTTTTCGAAAGCAGGCTGATCGGGGCGCTCGCGATCTACACCAAGGATCCGACGCGGTCGTTCACGTCGGACGACATCGAGGTCGCCCACCTCCTGGCGGCGACAACGGCCATTGGGATCACCAACTCGCGTCTGTACGCCGAGGCCGTCGCGCAGCACGAGCTGCATCGGCATCTGCTCGACGCTCTCGGCGACGGCGTCCTCATCGCCTGGCCGAACGGCCGCTGCGAAACGAATCCACGGGCCCGAGAGATACTCGGCGTTGGCAAGCTCGAGACGCTCGCGGAGCTTCGCGCCGCCGTCGATGTCAGAGACCTCATGACCGGCGAGAAGATCGCGCCCGGGGCGTACCCGCTGGATCGAGCGCTAAGGGGCGAGAGGAGCCGGGGCGAGTTCTTCGTGACCCGGCCCGACACCCGCGAGCGGCGCGACCTCGATGTGACTGCGGCCGCAGTGCACGGCGCCAACGGCGAGGTCGTGGCCGGCGTGATGACGCTCCACGACATCACCGATCTTCTGGCGAGCGAGCGGGAACGGGAGCAGTTCCTATCGATCGTCTCGCATGAGCTTCGCACCCCGCTTACGCCCCTCAAGGCGCTCGCCCAGCTGGTCCGATCCCGGATGCGCCGGTCGCAGCAACACGGTACGGAGCTCGACATGGAGTCTCTCGATCGGAACCTCGCCGCGATCGAGCGCCAGGTGGACCGGATGAACGGTCTCGTCAACGATCTGCTGTCGGTCTCGCGCGCCGAGAAGGGCGCGCTGAGCATGGAGCGGGTGCCGTACGACCTCGCGGTCGTACTCCGCGACGTCGTTCAGCGCTACGTCGACGCGACCGCCGAGGGAGGGCGCCACACCTTCAAGGTCGAGGCCCCGACGAGCCTTCCTGCCCACGGCGACCAGTCACGCGTCGAGCAGCTCCTTATGAACCTCGTTGGCAACGCGGTGAAGTACTCGCCGACCGGCGGCCAGGTCCGTGTCGCGCTGGCCGCGATGGACAGGAGCGCGGAGATCGCGATCACCGACCATGGGATCGGAATCCCGCCGGATGACCTGCCGAAGCTTGGCCACCCCTTCGTGCGCGGGGGAGGGCGCGCGGGCACCTTCGCCGGGATGGGCGTTGGTCTCTACGTAGCGCGCATCGTGGCCGAAGCGCATGCCGGGTCGCTCGCACTCGAGAGCGACGGCGACGGCAAAGGCACGACGGTCCGGGTGAAGCTGCCGCTCTGATGCCGTGGCGCACGGCTCGGATGCCCTGTCGCACAAAATTACGACAGGAATGCTCACTTTTGACGACAACAAACATGCGTCCATTTCGGCGACGATTCGGCGATGCCGAAAGACTGGGCGAAGGGACTCACGAAACAGACAGATGCACGCATCGCGCGGGCCGCTGAAGGGCACCGCGGACTCCGTTATGTACGACGATCGGCAGTCGATCGTCGACGCGGACCGGGGTCCAGGCTCGAGCCGCTTTCTTGGACACCCGCGCTCGCATACGCAGTAGGCCTAGCCGCAACGGACGGATGCCTCGTGAACACCGGACGTCACGTCGCGTTTGTCTCCACCGAACGGGACCAAATGGAGACGTTTCTCAGTTGCATCGGGCGTAGTCCGTCGACAACTACGATTCGGAAGGATGGCAATGCCTATCGCGTCCAGCTCGGCGACGCAGAGCTCTACCGATGGCTCTCCGAAGCGGGGCTCACTCAGCGCAAGAGTCTGACGCTAGGCACGGTTCAAGTCCCTGCTGAGCTGTTCTTGGATCTCGTCGGCTTATTCGACGGTGATGGCTCCATCTCGCATTACGTGCATCGGCCGGTCCTGAGGAGGTATCCCCGCTACCTCTATCGGCCACTCACAGTCAGGTTTCACTCGGCCAGCCCAGAGCACTTGAAGTGGCTTCAGAAGAGGCTAGCCGAGGTCCTCTCGATCAAAGGCGCGGTCGTCCACCAGTCAAAGAAAAAGGTGCACAACATGTACGCGTTGCAGTACACCAAATACGCGTCGATCTCTCTGCTAACAAAGCTGTACGAGGATGCCGCGAAGCCGCGACTACGTCGCAAGTGGCTGATCTGGAAAGACTTCAAGGCGCAACCCGTGACGACACGCTGATACCGCCGGGCGGAACACGAATAGCCTGAACGAGGTTCGGTGCCGGAGGAGGTGTGCGAAGTCAGGACATCGGCGACAGCTTCGCGGCGGATGTGTCAAGACATCGGAGACAGTTCGTTGAGGGGGTCTCCGGATGGACGTCGGCCGCTATCTCGTCGAGGCACATCTGCGCGAAGGACGCGCGATCTCAGAGCTCGCGAGGGTGCACGGCGTGCACCGCAGCTGGCTGTACAAGCTCCTCGCGCGCTATCGCAGTGAGGGTGAGCCGGGTCTTGTCCCGCGCTCGCGCCGGCCGCACCGCTCGCCAACCGCGATGGCGCCGGATCTTGCCGAGGAGATCGTCCGCATCCGCAGCTCGCTCCTCGCGGAGGGCCTGGACGCCGGCGCGCTGACGATCCAGTGGCACCTCGCGCGCTCGCGGCCCCAGGTCCCCTCGACGAGCTCGATCATCCGTCTGCTGCGCCGCCGCGGCCTGGTCATCCCCGAGCCGCGCAAGCGGCCGCGCTCCTCGTTCATCCGCTTCGAGGCGTCGCTGCCCAACGAGCTCTGGCAGACCGACGCCACGCACTGGACGCTTGCCGACGGCTCGGGGGTCGAGATTCTCAACGTGCTCGACGACCACAGCCGGCTGCTCGTGGCGGCGACGGCCTTCCGCACGGTGAAGGCCGCTGACGCGGTCGCCGTCTTCCACCAGGCCGCCGCGCGCGCGGGCTACCCCACGGCGCTGCTCAGCGACAACGCCGCGGTGTTCAGCGGCAGCTCGCGCCAGGGCAAGGTGCTCCTTGAGTCGGAGCTCGAGCGCCTGGGCATCCGCGCGACGCACGCCGCGCCGTACCACCCCCAGACCTGCGGCAAGGTCGAGCGCTTCCACCAGACCCAGAAGAAGTGGCTGCGCGCGCAGCCAGCGGCGGCGACGCTCGCAGAGCTTGAAAGCCAGCTCGATCGCCAGCGCCTCCACTACAACCTGCACCGGCCGCACCGCGCGATCGGACGGCGCACACCGGCGGAGGTCTTCGAGGCCAAGGTGAAGGCCGGACCGGGATCGGCGCCCGCGCCGGCGCACTACCGCGTGCGCTACGACACCGTGGACCGGCACGGCAAGGTCACGCTGCGTTACGACTCACGCCTGCACCACATCGGTCTGGGACGTGCGCACCGCGGCAAGTCGATCGTGCTGTTCGTCGCCGACCGCCTGGTGCGCATCGTCACCGTCGACGGCGAGCTCCTGCGGGAGCTGGTCATCGATCCCACGCGCGACTATCAGCGGCAGTCGGCATGAGGTCTACGATGTCTCGCCACATCGTCTCCGATGTCGCGACACATCACACGGTGCCGGAGGAGGGATTCGAACCCTCATGGGCTTTCGCCCAGCAGATTTTGAGTCTGCCGCGTAAGACCGTCCCGCCGCTCCGGCCTGTCTCACATTCTAGGTTTCGCTAACAGCTTCACCGCA
>JBOGTG010000138.1:0-2253 GCA_050692175.1 Candidatus Limnocylindria bacterium
TCCGAGGAATGCGACGACGTAGAGCTGCGCGAGCGTGAGCGAGCTGAGGGCGGCGGCGAGCGGAACGCTCGCAATGACGACCGCGCTCCCAACGTCCGACCAGATCAGGATCGGCCGACGCGGGAGGCGATCGACCCACACGCCGATGAAGAGTCCTGCGACGATCGAGGGCGCCATCTGGGCGGCGACGAGGAAGCCGGTCTCGGTGGCGCCTGCGCCGAGGAGCAGCACGGCGGTCAGCGGCAAAGCGAGGATCGTGATCTGGCTTCCGACCCGCGCGATCGTGAAGCCGGTCCACAACTTCAGGAATTCGCTGTCCCTAGGCGCTGGCGTCGACGACATTGCGCGGCAGTGTCGCCGATTGTTTCGTGCTAGGAGATGCGCTCCAGGACGACGACCGGGATGACGCGAGTGGTCTTCGCCGGGTAATCGCGGAACGCCGCGAAGTTGTCGCCGTGCGCCTCGTAGAGACGATCGCGCTCAGGGCCTTTTGGGATCGGAGTCGCGCGAACCTTGAACTTCTCCGTGCCGACCTCGACCTCCGCGTCCCGACGCTTCACGAGATTGCGATACCAGTCGGGGTGTGTCGGAGCGCCACCCTTCGACGCGGCGATCACGTAACGATCACCGTGGCGGTGATACACGAGCGGTGCCGTGCGCAGCTGCCCGGTCTTGGCTCCACGTGTCGTCAGCAGCAGGAGCTTGTCGCCAAAATGGCCGAGGCCCTTGCCACCTTTCGCACGGAAGTCGTCGATCATGGCTTTGTTCCACTCGGCCACGCTTGCTGAAACGACTCCGCCCCTGTGACTATTCCTATGTCCCGCTGAGGGACGTTGAGCAAGTAAACTTGTCAGCGGCATCCAGGCCGACGTAGCTCAGCCGGTAGAGCAGCGGTTTCGTAACTTCTTGCGCTCGGTCACCGCGAACTCACACGAAACATCGGAATTGGCGCAACGACGGGCGGCAGGCACCGCATCCGTCACACCGAACTGTTGTGTGGCGTGGCGAGGAGATACATCGACACGCGCAGCCGTAGATAACCGCGTCTGCATCGGCGAGCCGCTACCACAGGGTCACCGGCTGAGGAGCGCGGTGGCTTCGCAGTCTTCGATCCTTTGTGATCAGCCGCCAGCCGTTCTCGATCGCAGTCCCATAGATCAGCCGGTCGGCGGGATCACCCGGAAAGGATGACGGCAGGGCGACGGCCGTAGCCGCGATCGCAGGTGTGACCGCGATGGTCCGGACCTGCGCGGCGAGCTGGCTGAGCCAAGAGGAAATGGGGATCGTCAGCGCGATCCGCTCGTGGCTTGCGAGCCAGGCAAGCTCGAACCACGAGATGTCGGCGACCGCCAGTTCATCGGCATCGCCGATCGCTCTGGTCGCGGCCACGCTGACCCGGTCAGGCTCCGACGACCACCAGTGGACGACGTGACTGTCGAGAACGACGGTGCTCACCGAAGGTGCCAGGTCGCTCCTGTAGTGAAGAGGTCCTCTTCCTTAGCGGCCGTCATGGCGACACCGACGAGCGTGCCCTTGAGCGCATGAGGACCGATTGCCGGGACGAGACGAGCAACGGTCCGCCCGTGCTTGGTGATCTCGACCTCTTGGCCGGCACTCACCTTGTCGAGCAGCGACAGGATCTTCGCCTTGACCTCCGTAGCGGTCAGCTTAATGGTCATATGGTCATTATACTGGTTCGCGGGAGTGGAGAGCCCAGAGGGCGAAGCGCGGCATGAGGCACGCGAGCTGGTCCGGCTGAAGGCGCTGCTCGAGCGGTCTTAGGGCGAGCCCGTGCTGCCAATCACGAGCGACTGCACCGTCCTCAGCGATGAGTCGTCCGTCGACAACCGCCTGGATGCTGAAAGGCATCCTCGTGAGATGGCAGACGTGGCCCGGCCGTCGATGTTCACGCCGGAGTCGGCGAAAGATCGGCAAGGTGGCGCCCGATCTCTTCCACGGCGAAGGCAAACTCGGCCGTCGATCCGCCGAGCCAGATTCGCAGGTGATCAGTACAGCCGAACAGCTCTCCGGGGACGACGAGAACCCCATCGGCGGCAAGTCGCCGCTGCAGCGTCGCCGCATCGGCGAACCGGGCGAACGCGCTGAGTCCTGCGCGTGGGGGGACCAGCGAGAGCGACTCGACCCGCGCGGCGAGCGCCTCCAGCGTCCCCAGGTTGTCTCGCGCGTTCGCGACCGGCGCTCGAACAAGCTCGGCCGAATGGCGAAGCGCGACTTGGGCGAGCACGTCCGAGG
>JBOGTG010000139.1:0-43965 GCA_050692175.1 Candidatus Limnocylindria bacterium
ACGGTGCCGGAGGAGGGATTCGAACCCTCATGGGCTTTCGCCCAGCAGATTTTGAGTCTGCCGCGTAAGACCGTCCCGCCGCTCCGGCCTGTCTCACATTCTAGGTTTCGCTAACAGCTTCACCGCATCTTTGGCGAGTCGCGGATTCGCCATGACTACCTGCCGCTCGTTCCATGCCGCGTCCTTCCCGGTCTTGAGGGACAGGACCGCCGCACCGGCCTCGCGCGCGATCAGGGCCGGCGCGGCGAGGTCCCACGGCGACAGCGCCTCGTGCGCAAACAGATCGAACCGCCCCATCGCGAGATACGCGATCTCGAGCCCCGCCGATCCGATCACGCGCAGGCGGGCGCACGTCGCGTTGAGCGTCGCGAAGCGGGAGTCCTTCTTCTTCGTCTCGCCGAAGCGCAGGCTCGTGACCGCGAACGCCTCACCGAGCCGCCTCACGCGCGACACGCGGATGGGCTCGCCGTTCAGCGTCGCCCCCGCGCCCTCCGACGCGACGAACGTCTCGCGCGTGCGCGGCGCATGGACGGCCGCCGCGCGCGTCCTGCCGCCCTCGACGTAGCCGATGAGGACGCAATAGAACGGAAGCCCGCGGCTGAAATTGAGCGTGCCGTCGATCGGGTCGACGACCCAGAGCCGTTCGGCATCGACGATCCCCTTGCGGGCGCTCTCCTCCGCGAGGACGGGAATGCTCGCGTCGTGGGATGAAAGGCGCGAGATGATCGCGCGCTCGGCGGTGTGGTCCGCCGCGGTCGCGAAGTTGGCGCGCCCACGCTTGCGGGTGACGATCGCGATGTCGCTAATCGCGATCGCGTCGCCTACCGCGACGGCGGTCTCGGCGGCAAGGCGCGCAAGCTCCGCAAAGCGGGCACGGTCGCGCGGGCTAGCTTTCCCCTCCGGCATCGCTCGGGCAGAGTACGCGGACGCGTTCCAGGAGATCGTTCAGGTCGAATGGCTTCGAGATCACGTCCTTGATTCCGCGCTGCGCGAAGTCGCTCTCGTATTGATTCGTCGCGGCGCTGACGAAGAGCACCGGCATGTCACGAATGGCCGTGTCCGCGCGAACCCGATCGAACACCTCAAAGCCGTTGAGTCCCGGCATCATGATGTCGAGGATGAGGAGGTCGGCGTGTACCTGACGGACGGTCTCGAGCACCAACGCGCCGTCAGACACGACGACGGCCTGGTAGCCATCCTCGTCGTTGATCGAATCGCGCAGCAACGTCGCGATCGGTTCGTCGTCCTCGCCGATGACGACGACCTTCTTTTTACGTTCTTCGGCCATGCTATCCATGCGGCAATCTACAGAAGAAGTTGCAGCCAGGCGAAGGTTCGCTGATGCGGCCGGACGTCGGCGGACCGAGCGATGCGCTCTTGGATCGCGCGCGGCGCGGCGACGCCCGCGCTTTCGAGCAGCTTGCTCTCGAGATCGAGCGGCCTCTGTATCGCCATGCGGCGCGCATGCTTGGCCATGACGACGCGGAGGACGCCGTGCAAGACGCGCTCCTATCCGCCTGGAAATCGCTCGCGTCATTCGAGGGAACTTCGTTTCGCGCGTGGGTGTTCCGCATCGTTACTAATCGCGCGCTGGACCGGCTTCGCTCTCGGAAAAGACATCCGGAGCTTCCGCTCGATCCGCCGACCGAGAATGACGATTCGGTAGGTTGGGCCGAGCCCGCCGCGCCGGGGCCCGAGCTGGCCGATCTCGCTGCCGATCGCGAGGCCTTGCGCGTCGTCGAGGAGGCTCTCGCGAGCCTGCCCGATGAGCAGCGGGCCGTCCTCCTACTCAGGGACGTCGAAGGCTTCGCGTACGAGGAGATCGCGACGATCACGTCGACCGAGATCGGTACGGTGAAATCGCGCATCCATCGGGGCCGTCTTGCGGTCCGAAACATCCTGATCAGCCGTGGCTGGAGGGGATCAGCCGGGTGAGGGAACCGATCGCGCTCCACGGCGTCTTAGGGATAGGAGGCTAGGCCGTGCATCCGTTCGGCGACCTTTCGGCGTACCTGGACAGCGCGCTCTCGTCCGAGGCTCAGGCCACGGTGGAGGCGCATCTCGACACGTGCGCCCTCTGCCGCACGCGTCTGGCCGAGCTTCGCGGTACCGCACGGCTCATCGCGGGTCTTCCGATGCCGGTGCCGTCGCGGTCCCTGGTGCCGCGCGTTTCGGTCCCGTTCTGGCTCGCTCCGCTCCGCACCTTCTCGACCTTCGCGAGTGGAGCCGCGATCTTCCTGTTCCTGGCCTCCGCGGTTCTCTCTTCGTTCCCCCGTGCGACGTCGACCGGTGCCGGTGCCGCACCCGCGGCCGCGCCCGCGCCGAACACCCTCAGCGCGCCTCAGGGGTCCCCCGGCCTCGCCCTTGACTCGGCGTCTGGAGCGCCCACGCAGTTCCAAGTGTCCTCACCGAGTCCCGCGCCGGCGCCGAATACCGATCGGGCGGGTGCCCGTTCCCTGGAAACCGTGCGTTCGCCTGACGCCAAGGACGCGGGCCGCCAGGAGGCCCCTTCTCCTTCAGCCTTCGCCGCGGATGGGACCACACGGTCGAACCGCGTTATCGAGATCTCCCCGTTCGCGTTCCTCTCTTCGCCCTGGCTCTGGCTCATCCTCGGTGTCGCGTTCGCGGCGCTGTCATTGATGCTCGGCCGGAGGCTTCGCTCGACCTAGCGGCGATACTCGTCTGGTGACCGAGCGTCTCGCCCTCATCGACTCGAACAGCCTGATCTACCGGGCGTTCTTCGCCGTGCCGCCGCTCACGACAACGAAGGGCGAGCTCGCCAATGCGACGTTCGGCTTCGCGTCGATCCTCCTGAAGTCGCTCGAGCAGGCGACACCCCAGCACATCGCGGCGGCCTTCGACCTCCCGGTCCCGACCTTCCGGCACGAGAAGGACGCCACGTACAAGGCCACGCGGAAGCCGATGCCCGACGACCTCAGGCCGCAGTTCGAGCGCTGCAAGCAGCTTCTCGAAGCCTTCGGTATCCCGATGTACTCGCTCCCCGGGTTCGAGGCCGACGACGTCATCGGCGCGCTCTCGCGGCAGGCCGAGGCGATGGGGCTCGAGACGATCATCGTGTCGGGGGACCTCGATCCTCTGCAGCTCGTGACGCCTCGCATCAAGCTCATGACGACGCGTCAGGGCTTCCAGAACACCGTCATCTACGACGAGGAGATGATCCGGCAGCGCTACGGGCTGCGGCCCGACCAGATGGTCGACTTCAAGGCGCTCAAGGGCGATGCGACCGACAACATCCCGGGCGTGCCGGGTGTGGGCGAAAAGACCGCAGCGAAGCTCATCGCCGAGCGCGGGAATCTCGAAGGCGTCTACGCGGATCTCGGGGCGTACACGCCGCGACTGCGCGAAGCCCTCGCTGCGAACAGGGACCAGGTCCTGCGCAGCCGCGAGCTCGCCACGATCGTCACCGACCTACCGGTGACGCTGGAACTCGAGCGCACCAGGCGGACCACTTACGACCGCGCGGCCGTCATGGAGCTCTTCCGCGACCTCGAGTTCCGCAGCCTGGTGCCCAGGCTGCCTCCGGCCGATCAGAACCTCGCTGCGCCCGCGCCAACCCCGTCCTTCCCGATCGTGCCGCGCGGGGGTCAGATGCAGCTCGGCCTCGAGCCCGCGCCATCGGTCGCGCCGCCCGTCGAGACTGCGCTTGTCGCGGACGTCGACGCGGACGAGGTCGCGCGCCAGCTCCGCAAGGCTGGCGCGTTCGCGGTCCACGCGGACGTCGATGCATCCGGTCGTCATCCGTTGCTCGTCGGCCTCGGCCTCGCCGCAGGCGAGCGCGCCTGGTACGTCCCCACGCCTGATGGCGTCCCCGGACCGCTCGCAGCGGTGTTGCTCGACGACAAGATCGCCAAGACCGCGCACGACGCCAAGACCGCCCGGCGCGCGCTACGCCGTGCGGGCGCTGACCTCGGCGGTCTCTCGATGGACACGATGATCGCGAGCTATCTCGTGAACGCGAGCCGCCGGTATCACGCGCTCGAGGACCTCGCGGCGGAGCGACTCAAGCTCGAGGTGCCCGAGCTCCCCGTCGCGGACCGGAAGGATCCGTACCGGACGCCTACGCTCGATGAGCGTCTGGCGCGCGCGGGCGCAGGCGCGGTCGCGGCCGCACGACTTGGCGAGCAGTTCGCGAACGAGCTCGAGCGGCTGAACCTCGAGCGTCTCTACCGCGACGTCGAGCTCCCGCTCGTCGCGGTGCTCGTCGAGATGGAAGAGGCGGGAATCGCTGTCGACACCGGGTACCTCCGCGATCTCGGCGAGGAGTTCGCGCGCGAGGTCGCGCGTATCGAGCAAGAGGCGTTCGCCGCGGTGGGTCACGAGTTCGGGCTGAACTCGCCCAAGCAGCTCCAGTCGCTCCTCTTCGAAGAGCTGAAGCTGCCGCGCGGCCGCCGCACCGGGACCGGCTTCTCGACGGATGCCACGGTCCTGGAGGAGCTCCGTGGTGCGCACCCGGTGATCGACAAGATCCTCGAATACCGCGAGATCGAAAAGCTGCGCTCGACCTACGCCGAAGGCCTCGGTGGGCTCGTCGATCCCGACACCCGGCGCGTCCACACGACGTTCGAGCAGACGGTGGCAGCGACCGGCCGGCTCTCGAGCCGTGCGCCGAATCTGCAGAACATACCGATTCGCACGCCGCTCGGACGCCGAATCCGGCGCGCGTTCGTCGCGGGCTCACCCGATCGGGTCTTGGTCGCCGCGGACTACTCGCAAATCGAGCTTCGGGTGCTCGCACATGTGTCGCAGGATCCCGCGCTCCTGGATGCGTTCCGCTCCGGTGCCGACATCCACCGGCGCACGGCGGCGGCCGGATTTGGCGTGGCTGAAAATGCGGTGACGCGCGAGCAACGCGACGTCGCGAAGATGCTCAACTTCGGAATCATCTACGGCATGAGCGACTTCGGGCTCGCGTGGCGCATGCAGATGCCACGGGAGGAGGCGCAACGGTTCATCGACGAGTACTTCAAGCGCTACGGCCAGGTGCGCCGCTACGTCCTCGAGACGAAGGCGTTCTGCGTGGAGCAGGGCTACGTCGAGACGCTCCTCGGCCGGCGCCGCTACATCCCCGACATGACGAGCCGTGTGAATGCGGTCCGCAATGCGGCGGAGCGCATGGCGATCAACATGCCGATCCAGGGCACCGCCGCGGACATCATGAAGATCGCGATGGCCCGCGTGCACCGCGCGCTGCACGCAAGCGACTTGCACGCGCGCGTTCTCCTTCAAGTACACGACGAGCTCGTCGCGGAGGTGCCGCGGCTCGAGGTCGAGCGGATGGCGCGACTTCTGGGCGACGAGATGAGCGGGGCCTACGACCTCGACGTGCCGCTCGTCGTCGACGTTCGCGCCGGGCCGAACTGGGACGAGATGCAGCGACTCGAAGTCCCCGCCACCGCGGGTGCCTGATGCCTGAGCTTCCCGAGGTCGAGACCATCGCTCGGCAGCTCCGCGGGCTCGTCGTCGATCGGACGATCAGCGAATTCGAGTCGCGCTGGGTCCGTCTCACCGAGCCAGAGCCCGCCGAGGTCGTCGGCGCGCGCCTGCGCGGACGTCGCATCAGCGACGTGCGACGCCGCGGCAAGTTCGTGGTGTTCGATCTCGACGGCGGCGAGGCCCTCGTCGTGTCCCTGCGCATGACCGGGAAGCTTCTCTACGGAGTGGCCGACGTCGACGAACGCTACGTCCGCGGTGAGATCCGTTTCGCCGACGGGACGGCGATGCGCTTCTCCGACACGCGCAAATTCGGGCGGATGGCGGTGATCGACGCCGCGACGCTCGACAGTCGGGGGGCTCTGCCCCCCGGCCCCCGCGACGGTCGCCCGTTGCACGCATCGCTCGGGCAGGAGCCCCTCGCGCGTGCCTTCACCGTCGCGTGGCTGCGCGCGCTCCTACGCCGCCGCCCGCGGGCCGCGATCAAGGTGCTGCTCCTCGATCAGCGCGCGATCGCGGGAATCGGGAACATTTACGCGATCGAGGCGCTCTGGCGCGCGCGAATCCATCCGCTTCGCAAAGCGGGCTCGTTGCGCCCCGAAGAGATCGCGCGACTCCACGAGGCGATCCGGTGGGCGTTGCGCAAAGGGATCCGCCTCGGTGGCGCGTCGCGAAGTGACTACGTCGATGCGCGCGGGAACAAGGGACGTATGCAGCGCGAGTTCCAGGTCTACTCACGCGCCGGCGAGCCTTGCCCGCGGTGCGGGCGGGCGGTCGTCCGCACCGTCGTTGGCGGCCGCGGCACGTTCCACTGCCCGCGCTGCCAGCGGGCACCGCGAACATGAGCGTCCTTTCGGTCCAGGCCGTCGCGAAGCGCTTCGGTGAGCGCCTCGTGTTCAGCGAGGTGTCGTTCCGGCTCGCGCACGGGGACCGCGTCGGTCTCGTCGGGCCGAACGGGGTGGGGAAGACCACGTTGCTACGGGTCGCGGCCGGCCTCGAGTCGGCGGACGCGGGGAACGTTGCTATCGCTCGCGGTACGCGGATCGGCTTCATGGAGCAAGAGGTCCTCACGCACGCGACCGGGACGGTCGAGGAGCATGCGCGCGAAGCGTCCGCCCATCTGCGCGAGCTCGAAGTGGAGATGCACGAGCTCGAGCCGCGTCTTGGAAGCGGTGACCAGGAGCTCCTCGAGCGATATTCCGAAGCGCAGCATCAGTTCGAGCACGCCGGCGGCTACGACTTCGAGGCCACCATCGGCCGGGTCCTCGGGGGCCTCGGACTGGACGGGCTCCGGGATCGGCAGGTCGCAACGCTGTCTGGCGGCGAGCGGACGCGTCTCGGCCTCGCCCGTCTGCTGCTCGACGACCCCGACCTGCTCCTGCTCGACGAGCCGACGAATCATCTGGATGTCGCCGCGCTCGAGTGGCTCGAGCGATTTTTGATCGAGCAAGACGAAACAATCCTCTTGAGTAGTCATGACCGCTGGTTCCTCGATCGAGTCACCAGCCGCACGCTCTCGTTTGAGAAGAACACGGTGGTCGAATACCGCGGCGGCTATTCCTCGTACGCGCGGCAGCGCGCGGAGCGTGAAGCCGCGACGGCGAAGGCCTCAGCGAAACAGGCGGAAGAGATCGAGCGGACGGAGGAGTTCATCCGCCGATACGGCGCGGGCCAGCGCTCCAAGGAGGCGCGCGGCAGAGGAAAGAAGCTCGCGCGTGTCGAACGCATCGAGGCCCCCGAGCGTGCACAGCAACACGACTGGAAGCTCGAGGCCGCGCACCTCGCCGGGGACACCGTCGTCCAGACGACTCCCCTCGCGGTCGGGTACGGCGAGCCGCTTGTCCGCACCGGGATGCTGCGCGTCGCGCGCGACGCGCGGATCGCGGTTGTCGGTCCGAATGGTGCGGGGAAGACGACGCTGGTGCGCACGCTCGTCGGCGACCTCGCCGCGCTTGAGGGGTACGTGCAGTCGGCCCCGACGGCCCGCGTAGCTTTTCTGGAGCAGGCGCAGCTCGAGCTGGGGGGCGAGGAGTCCGTTCTCGCCGCTATGCATGTCGCGAGCGGGATGACCGATGCGGAGGCGCGCGATCATCTCGCGCGGTTCCTCTTCAGAGGGGACGACGTCTTCAAGAGCGTCGGAGTGTTGTCGGGTGGAGAGCGCAGCCGCCTAGCACTGGCGCGACTCGCGGCTCGCCACGCAAATCTGCTCGTCCTCGATGAGCCGACGAACCATCTCGATCTTCTCGCTCGCGAACAACTCGAAGTAGTGCTCCAACAGTTCGAGGGCGCGCTGCTCTTCGTCAGCCATGACCGCTACTTCATAGACAAGCTCGCGACTGAAATTTGGCCGATCGAAGCCGGCGTGCTGAAGCGATTTGAAGGCAATTGGTCTGGGCTGCAGCGCCTGCGTGCGAGCGGCCAAGAGCTGGCGATGCCGAAACTGCAAGTGCAAGGAGCGGGTGGCACGGCGCAGGGAGGCTCTCGCGAGCCGCGGGTTCCCAAGGGGACCCGGCCCGGTGCGAGAGCGAGGGCCGGGGAGGGTGCGGCGAGCGAGAGCTCCCGGAGCCGGGACAGGACCCGCGACGCTCCGCGACAGGACCCGCGGCAAAAAGGGCGATCGACATCGAAGGCATCGGCAGTTCGGAAGATCGATGGAATGCGGGCGCTGGAGGCAAGGATCGGAGCCATGGAGCTTCAACTGCGCCAGCTTCAAGAGAAGGTCAGCCAGATCGCGCAGAGCGGGAATTACATGGAGACGCGTCGGGTCGGCGAAGAGTACGCGTCCCTCGAACGCGATCTGCGGACCCTGTACGACGAGTGGGCGAAAGAGAGCGAGAAGAGCGAGTGACGGCGTTCGTCGTCGGACTCACTGGGCCGATGGGCTCCGGGAAGTCGACGGTCGCGGCGATGCTGCGGGAGCTCGGAGCAAAGGTGCTCGACGCGGACGCGCTCGTGCGCGACGAGCAGCTGCGCGGAACAGTCGGGTACAGCGCGATCGTGCAGACGTTCGGCACAAAAGTGTTGGGCGAGGACAAGGAGATCGACCGCTCGAAGCTCGCCGCCGAAGTGTTCGGCGATCCCGCGAAGCTCCGGCGCCTCGAGCAGATCCTCCACCCGCGCGTGATCGCTCGGGTGCTCGAGGCCCGCTCGATGCTCCCGGACGACGCCGTGCTCGTCGTCGAAGCCATCAAGCTCCTCGAGGGCGAGGTCCGCAAGATCTGCGACCGGATCTGGGTGGTCGTGGCGCCGCGCAAGACGATGATCGAGCGGCTCGCCATACGCGGGATGGGTGAGCGCGAGGCGGACCTCCGCCTCGCGCAGCAGCTCACCGAGGAAGAGTTCCGGGCAGCCGCGGACGCCGTCATCGTGAACGACGGCGACCGCGAAAGGACCCGCGAGCGCGTACGTGACGCCTGGTCTGAGCTCCGCGATGCTAGGGCGTGATCTTCTCCGGGACCTGGAGCTTGACTTCGGGGTAGACGGTTCGGAACGTCGCGCCGGTCGTACCGGTCGCCCGATCGTCTCTCGGACCGCGGAGAAGGAACTGCAGCACGCCGCCTGATCCTTGCAGGAAGGCGATGCGCTCCGCCGTCGCCGCGTCGGTGCGGATCGTGTAGATCGCGGCGGTGCGCGCGAGGATCGGCACGCGCTCGAGCACGATCTTGGCCGAGACGTCAGCGCCATTGCGCGTCGGGTTGGGGTTGATCAGGTACTTCACCGGGTCAAAGGTGAAGCTGAAGAGAACGTCGACGATGTCGCCGGGCTGGATATTGCCGCCGGCGGCCTGCGCGTCGGCGATGGTCAGCGACATGGCTCGGTAGTGCGCTGATCCGGCCACGACGCCGCCATCGGTCCCGAGGGCCGCGGCCGGGATCACGACGAAGACCTGGCCGTTCGGGCCGCCGAGCTTGCTCGCCAGGATCGGCTCACCAACCGAGATCGAGATAACCGTGATCCTGCCGACGACATCCTCGGCTTTCGTCAGGGCGGACGGGGGGACTACCTCGGTGTTCATCTTGACCAGCTTGAGGTCGGCCGAGGTGATCTGGGTCTTCGGCGGGATCTCCCGAGCCGCAACGATGATGCTCGAGGTCGGGATCGGCGCGGGTGCCTCGGACTTGGCCGTGTTCGCGACGAAGAAGGTCGTCGCTCCGGCTCCGACGGCGAACAAGAGTCCAACGATCAGCACTAGCCGGGCGCGGCGTCGCGATCGATCTTCCACTATTACCTTCCTCTACGGCCCATTTGTGTGAAAACGTGGTCGGGCGCGACTGTAGCAACCACTTACATCTGAACGGGACTCAAACGGGTGTTGATGCGCGACAATGGGACCAGCTGCGAGCGGCAATTTCGTACCAGAACGCCTGTTCTAGAATGAGGCCCTCATGCCCGGTGGCGACACGCTCCAGGTCCCACTCGACCGACCAGCCGCGAAGGCACCCTTCCGGCTCGCTTTGCCATGGGACCTCGCCGGCGACCAGCCGGCGGCCACGGCCGGCCTCCAAAACGCTCTCGCGGCGGGCGAGCGTCACGTAACGCTTCGGGGTGTCACCGGTTCCGGCAAAACCGTGACGATGGCGAAGGTCATCGCCGACGCTGGGCGGCCCACGCTCGTGCTCGCTCACAACAAGACGCTCGCGGCGCAGCTCTATGGAGAGTTCAAAGAGTTCTTCCCCGAGAACGCCGTCCAGTACTTCGTCTCGTACTACGACTACTACCAGCCCGAGGCGTACATCGCGCGAAGCGACACGTACATCGAGAAGGACAGCTCACGCAACGAGGAGATCGACCGGATGCGCCACTCGGCGACGCGGTCGCTCTTCGAGCGGCGCGACGTGATCATCGTCGCTTCCGTGTCGTGCATCTACGGCCTCGGCGCGCCAGTCGACTACGGAGCGGTGACCGTCCGTCTGAGGAAAGGCGAGCGCGTTCGGCGCGATACGGTCCTCCGGCATCTCGTCGACATTCAGTACGAGCGCACGAACACGGATCTCATGCGCGGGAAGTTCCGTGTGCGCGGCGACACGCTCGAGATCCAACCCGCGTACGAGGAGCTCGCCGTTCGCGTGGAGTTCTTCGGGGACGACGTGGAGCGGATTACCGAGCTCGATCCGCTCACCGGCGAGGTGCTCGCCGAGCGGGACAAGATGGACATCTACCCGGCCCGCCACTTCGTCACGCCGCGCGAGAAGCTCCTGGAGGCGATCAAGGACATCGAGGTCGAGCTCGTCGACCGCGAAAAGGAGCTCGAGGACGCCGGCCGGCTGCTCGAGGCGCAGCGCCTGCGTCAGCGCACCAACTTCGATCTCGAGATGCTCCGCGAGACCGGGACGTGCGCGGGCGTCGAGAACTACTCTCGCCATCTCGCCCGCCGGCCCGCCGGAAGCCGACCGTGGACCCTTCTCGACTACTTCCCGCCGGACTTCCTCGCGTTCGTCGACGAGTCCCATATCTCGATTCCGCAGGTGCGCGGGATGTACTTCGGCGACCGCTCCCGGAAGGAAATCCTCGTGGACTACGGCTTCCGGCTGCCAAGCGCGCTCGATAACCGCCCGCTGACCTTCGTCGAGTTCGAGCAGCGTCTGGACCAGGCCATCTACGTCTCCGCGACGCCTGGGCCGTACGAGCTCGAGCATTCATCGCACGTCGTCGAGCAGATCATCCGGCCGACCGGGCTCATCGACCCAGAGATCGAGGTGCGCAGGACGGAGGGCCAGATCGACGATCTCCTCGCCGAGCTGAACCTCCGCGTCGAGAGAGGCCAGCGCGCCATCGTCACGACGCTCACCAAGAAGATGGCCGAGGACCTCGCCGACTACCTGCGCGAGATGGGTATCAAAGTCCAGTACCTGCACTCGGAGATCGAGACGCTGCAGCGCGTCGAGATCCTCCGCGACCTGCGTCTCGGCGTGTACGACGTCGTGGTCGGTGTGAACCTCCTCCGCGAGGGTATCGATCTGCCGGAGGTCACCCTCGTGGCGATCCTCGACGCCGACAAGGAGGGGTACCTGCGGTCCGAAGGGTCGCTCATACAAGTGATCGGCCGGGCGGCCCGCCACGTCGAGGGGCGGGTGATCATGTACGCCGATCGCGTCACGGCGTCGATGAAAGCCGCGATAGACGAGACGGACCGTCGCCGCGAGATCCAGGTGGCGTACAACACGGAACACGGGATCGACCCGCAGACCATCGTCAAAGCCATCCGCGACATCGGCCTCCGTCTACGCGACGTCGCGGATGTCGAGGGCGTCAACGAGAAAGCTCGTCGACCGCTCGCCGCGGGGTCAATGCCCAAGGACGAGCTCCTGCGTCTCATCAAGGATCTCGAGGGCCAGATGAAGCGGGCCGCCAAGGACCTGGAGTTTGAAAAGGCCGCGCTCCTCCGTGACGAGGTCGTCGAGCTCCGTGGTCTCATGGTGCTCGAGCAGGGGCCCGAGAGCCTCGAGGCATCCGCGGACCCGGTCGGCACGACGGCGCGAGTCATCCGCGCGGGCGGCCGGCGGCGTCGGCAAGGTCCATAGGGCATGCTCGCCGGCGTGTTGACCGCGCTCGCGGTGCTTGGGGCGATCGGCCTGCTCGTCGTGTTATTCCTGCAGCGCGGCCGCGACGGGATGGACCTCTCGCTGGGCGGTCTGCTTCGCGTGTACCTCTATCTCGCGTCGCTCGCCGGCGTTGTCGCGTTCACGATCGGGCTAGCAGGGATCATCTCGTACCTGCTTGCCGCGGCGTTCGGGCTCGACGTCATCTACGGGGGGCAGCCCCAACGGCCGATACCGGCGATCGCTCCGGCCTGCCCGCCCAACACCACTTGTCCGCCGTTCGTCACGCCGTTTCCGGAGGGGCTCATCCCGGACGACCGCGTGCGGCGTCAGACCGAGGACCTCGTGCGCGGCGTGACGTTCGTCATCTTCGGCGGGGTCTTCTGGGGAGCGCACTGGTCGGCGCGTCGCGCGCTCGCGGAATCTGCGGAGCGCGCCGGCGGTCTCCACCGCGCATACCTGATCCTGGGCACGGCGATCTTCGGCATCGCGACGATCGCCCTGCTTCCGATGGGGATCTACCAGGCGCTCTCGTTTGCGCTGGTTCCCGCAAGCCAGTTCAGCTACAGGCCGGGCGCGGGCGAGGCGCTCTCCGGGGGTCTCGCCGCGCTGCCTCTTTGGCTCGCGTACCTCTGGCTCGTTCAGCGTGCCTTGCGGGCCGCGCCGCCCCCGCCGCCTACGGTGGCCTGATGCCGATCGATCACATCCACGTCAAGGGCGCGCGCGAGCACAACCTCAAGAACATCGACGTCCGGATCCCACGCGACAAGATGGTCGTCATCACCGGGCTTTCCGGATCGGGGAAGTCGTCTCTCGCGTTCGACACGATCTACGCGGAGGGGCAGCGCCGCTACGTGGAGTCGCTCTCCGCATATGCGCGTCAGTTCCTCGGTCAGATGGAGAAACCCGACGTCGACTTCATCGAGGGTCTCTCACCCGCCGTGTCCATCGATCAGAAAGGCTCGACGCGCAACCCACGGTCGACGGTCGGCACCGTCACCGAGATCTACGACCACATGCGACTTCTCTTCGCGCGTGTCGGTGTGCCGCACTGCCCGAACCACGGGATCCCGATCGTCGCGCAGACCGTCCAGGAGATCGTCGATCAGATCAGCGCGATGCCCGAGGGCTCGCGCATCCTCGTGCTCGGCCCGCTCGTGCGCGATCGCAAGGGCGAGCACCAGCAATTGTTCGCCACCGCCAGGCGCGGCGGATTCGCGCGCGTTCGCGTCGACGGCTTCGTGAGGGACCTCTCGGAGGACATCACCCTCGACAAGATGAAGAAGCACTCCGTCGAGGTGGTCGTAGATCGGCTCATCGTGCGACGCGGCGCCGAGGCGGAGGCCGAGCGCTCGCGGCTGACCGATTCGGTGGAGACCGCGCTGCGGCTTGGCGAGGGCCTCGCGCTGGTTGCCGATGCCGATGGGAAGGGTACCGAACGACTCTTCTCCGAGCGCCTGGCGTGCCCCGAAGGCGACTTCTCGATCGGCGAGATCGAGCCGCGCACGTTCTCGTTCAACTCGCCGCACGGCGCGTGCCCGGCGTGCACGGGTCTCGGTACGAAGCTCGAGCCCGACCCCGAGCTTGTACTTGGCAACCCGGACCTGTCGCTGAAGAGTGGCGCAGTGCTGCCGTGGCAGAAATCGAGCGGCACGGCGCAGTACCGCGTGGCCATCCTCGAAGGCCTCGCGCGCAAGTTCAAGTTCTCGCTCGATACGCCGGTCAAATCGCTTCCCAAGAAGGCGATCGAGGCGATCCTCAACGGGACGGAGGACGCGCTGAAGCTCACCTATGAGAACCGGAGCGGCCAGCGACGTTCGTACGAGTACGAGTGGGAGGGGGTGCTGCCCTGGCTCGATCGCCAGTATCGCGAGACGACCTCCGAATACATCCGCGCGGACATCGAGCGCTACATGAGCGAGCGACCCTGCCCGGTGTGCAAGGGCAAGCGTCTGAAGCCCGAGGCGCTCGCAGTCACGATCGGGGGCCGCAACGTCGCCGAGGTCACCGCGCTGACTGTGAGCGAGTCCCTCGAGTGGATCACGTCGCTCGAGAAGGATCGTGGGGGACTCGGCGTCCGCGAGCGCAAGATCGCAAAGCAGGTGCTGAAGGAGATCCGCACGCGTCTCGGGTTCCTGATGGACGTCGGGCTCGACTACCTCACCGTCGACCGGTCGGCCACGACCCTCTCGGGTGGCGAGGCGCAGCGCATCCGGCTCGCGACGCAGATCGGATCAGGCCTCATGGGCGTCCTCTACATCCTCGACGAGCCGTCGATCGGCCTCCATCAGCGGGACAATGCGCGCCTCATCCGCACGCTGCTCGGCATGCGCGACCTCGGCAACACGATCCTCATCGTGGAGCACGACGAGGAGACCATCCGCACCGCGGACTGGATCGTGGACATCGGGCCGGGGGCGGGCGAGCACGGCGGCGAGGTCGTGGCCGAGGGAACGATCGAGGACATCCTCAAGGAGCCGCGGTCGATCACCGGCGCGTATCTCTCGGGACGCAGGCGCATCCCGGTACCGACGCGCAGGCGCAAGCCGAAGCCCGAGGCGATCGTCGTCCGCGGAGCGCGCGAGCACAACCTCAAGGACATCGACGTACGGATCCCGCTCGGGCAGTTCGTTGCCATCACTGGCGTTTCCGGCTCGGGCAAGAGCACCCTAGTCAACGAGGTCCTGTACCGCCGCCTCGCCCAGATCATCTCGCGCGCCAAGGACCGGCCCGGAGCCCACGACCGCATCGAGGGCGTCGAGTTCATCGACAAGGTCATCGAAATCGACCAGTCGCCGATCGGCCGCACGCCGCGCTCCAACCCTGCCACCTACACCGGGCTCTTTACGCCGATCCGCGAGCTCTTCGCGGCCGTCCCGGAATCGCGATTGCGCGGATACACCGCGGGGCGCTTCTCGTTCAACGTCAAGGGCGGACGCTGCGAGGCGTGCGCGGGCGACGGGATCATCAAGATCGAGATGCAGTTCCTTCCCGACGTGTACGTGCCGTGCGAGGTCTGCGGAGGAAAGCGGTACAACCGCGAGGCCCTCGAGATCCACTACAAGGGGAAGTCGATCGCCGATGTCCTCGAGATGACCGTCGAGGAAGGATTCGAGTTCTTCAAGAACGTCCCGATCGCCGAGTCGAAGCTGCGGACCTTGAATGACGTCGGTCTCGGCTACATCCACCTCGGCCAGGCCGCGACCACGCTCTCCGGAGGCGAAGCGCAGCGCGTCAAGCTATCCACCGAGCTGAGCCGGCGCGCGACGGGGCGGACGCTCTACATCCTGGACGAGCCGACGACGGGCCTTCACTTCGCGGACGTCGAGCGTTTGCTCGAGGTGCTGCACCGGCTCGTCGACGCGGGGAACACCGTGGTCGTGATCGAGCACAACCTCGACGTGGTCAAGACCGCGGACCACGTGATCGATCTCGGTCCCGAAGGTGGAAAAGCCGGCGGCGAAGTGATCGCGGAAGGCACGCCCGAGGCGGTGGCGCGTGTCCGGCGGTCGTTTACCGGGCGCTACTTGAGAGATCTCCTTGCGACCGGCGAGGTGCGCGGCATCGCGTAGCCCGCGTCGGTAGCATCGAGAACGCGTGACCGACCTGGCTTTCAGCCCGTCGACGCCGCGGTCCTCGCGCTCGTCGGCGGTGCCGCCTGGTTCGGGTTCCAGGCCGGATTCGTTGCGACGATGTACAGCCTTGCCTCGTGGATCCTCGCGGTCGCCGCCGCGTTCGCCTTCCAAGGGCCGGCCGCCGCGGTCGTCGATGTCATCGTGCCCCTGCCCAACCCACTCGCGGCGGCCATCGGTTTCTTTGCGGTTGTCGTCGGGGCGGAGGCGGTCCTCTCGGTGGGCGGCCACCTCGCGATACGGCCGATCGTCGCTGTCGTCCGGCGGAACAGGTTCAGCCACGCCGATCGCATCCTCGGGACCGTTCCGGCCGCGATGCGCTCCTTGTTCATCGTCGCGGTCGCGATCCTCGCGATGGAAGCCCTTCCGGTGGCGAGCGAGGTCAAGGCCGCAGTCGAGACGAGTCGCACAGGACGCGTCGTGAGTGCGCAACTCGCGGCTCTCGAGCCCGAGATCACGGCCCTCACCAGCCAGCTCGGGGGCTCGCCGCTCCTTGTCACCAGGATCGGAGAAGACCAGACCGAGCGGCTCGGTCTTCCCGAAGGCATCCAGCTCGTGGCGGACCCAGTTGCCGAACGACAGCTCTTCGATCTCGTGAACGAGGAGCGCACGCAACACGCGCTCGGGCCGTTCACGCGGGACGAGCGCCTGGTCCCGGTCGCACGCGCGCACTCCGAAGAGATGTTCAAGCTCAGGTACTTCAGCCACGATTCACCGGTGACCGGCTCGCTGTTCGATCGCCTCAGGGCGGCGCGGATCGGCTACACGCGAGCCGGGGAGAATCTGGCCTACGCGCAGTCCGTCGCTGTCGCCCATCGCGCTCTCGTCGACTCCCCTGGACACCGCGAGAACATCCTGCGTCCTGAGTTCAGGCGCATCGGCATCGGCGTCATCTCCGCCGGTGCGTACGGGAAGATCGTCACGCAGCTCTTTCTCACGCCCTAGTCTTCGCGACATGATCCAGCAGCGCGATACGGAACCGGATGATGTGCACGGCTCTGGTGTTCCGGTCGGTGGACGGCTCCACTTCGCCGCACTCTCGGTCCCCACCTTCCGGAAATACTGGATCGCGAGCTGGATCTCCGGCACCGGCGATGGGATGGAGAACGTCATCCGGAACCTTCTCATTCTCCAGCTCGTTGGGAGGGATGCCGCGGCGTTCTGGCTCGGGATGATGGTCTTCGCGCATTGGGTGCCCTTCACCGTGTTCTCCCTTTATGGGGGCACGCTCGCCGATCGGTATGACAACCGAAAGATCCAGATCGTCACGCAGCTCCTCCTGATGGTCGCGGCCGTGGGGACCGCGGTCGCGACGCTCGGAGGTTTAGTGACGGTGTGGTGGTTGTTCGGCATGCTGCTGCTGCATGGCTTCGCGGGGGCGATCGGCAATCCGGCGCAGCAGACACTCATCCACGCGATCGTCGGACGAGAGCGGCTGCTTTCCGCGGTGAGCCTGAACTCCACGGCGCGCCAGTTCTCGCAGGTGGTCGGGCCCGCGGTCGCCGGGTTCGTGTACCTCGCCTTCGGCCCAGGTTGGGGCTTCTTGGTCAATGCGCTGACGTTCCTGCCGCTTCTCATCGTCCTGACCTTCCTGCGAGTACCGCGGCTCCACAACTGGTCGCCGCAGCCGGTGATCGAGTCGCTCCGCGAGGGCATCGACTTCCTCCGCCGACGGCCGCGCCTGGCGGCGCTGATATCGGTCGAGATCCTGCCGGTCGTCTTCCTCGGGCACACGTTCATGTCGCTCGTACCCGTCTTCGCCATCGGCGTGCTCGGGGTCGGAGAGCTCGGCTACACGGCGCTCCTTGTCGCGAGCGGCTTTGGCGCGGTCGCTGCGGCGGTGTACTTGGCGTACCGTCGCCCCGCAGCGCAGGTGGGCCTGTTCATCCTCGGTGCCGCGGCGGTGGAGATCGCCGCCATACTGGCGTTCGCGCTCTCACGGGATCCCGCCTTCTCGCTCGGGTTGATGTTTCTCATCGGCGCCGCGGCTGTGCTGACGCAGGCCCTCACCAACACCACGCTGCAGCTCTCCGCACCCGACCGTCTGCGCGGGCGCGTCATGGGCGCGTACTCGTTCGGGACCCAGGGTCTTCGCGTGGTCAACGGTCCGCTTCTCGGCGGGGCGGCCGTGCTTCTGGGCGCGCCCGTCGCAGTGGCCGCGGCCGCGAGCGTCGTCCTTCTCGGCCTTGGCGGGATCCTTGCGCGAGTCCCGCAGCTTCGGTCGACCGAGGATTAGAACGCCACGCCTTCACGACGGCCCGGTGCGCGCCGCCCTCATCGGCCTCGGGGCCATCGGCAGGGGCATCGTGCGGCTCGCGCGATCGTCGGGGCGGGTCGAGATCGCCGGCGCTCTCGTCCGCGAGCCCTCACGCGACCGCGGCCCGGAGGCGCCGCCCATCGTCATCTCGCTGGGCGAGCTCTTGGCCCGCCGGCCGGAGGTCATCGTGGAATGTGCCGGTCATGCAGCGCTCCGCGAATTCGGCCCTCCGATCCTGAGGTCGGGCTGCGATCTCATCGCGCTCAGCGTCGGGGCGCTTGCCGACCCAGAGCTGCTGGCGCATATCGAGGCCGCCGCGCGCGACGGCGGCTCGCGACTGCGCATCGCGTCCGGGGCGATCGCCGGTCTCGACGCCATTGCGAGCGCGGCGGTGGGCGGTCTCACCCGAGTACGCCACACGCTCTCCAAGCCCGCCCGGACCCTGCTCGGCGCCGCGGGCGCGGATCTCCGAGAGCCGCGGGTCCTCTACGAAGGGCCTGCCCGCGATGGCGTGCGCCGGTTCCCCGAAAGCGCGAACGTCGTCGCCGCGATCAGCCTCGCCGGGCTCGGGCTCGACCGCACCGAGCTGCGCGTGGTCGCCGACCCCGCGCTTGAACGAAACCGCCACGTCGTCGAGGTGCAGGGCGCTTTTGGCGAGCTGCGCATCGAGGTCAGCAACGTGCCGAGCGACGAGAACCCGCGGACCGGACGTCTTACCGCGATGAGCGCGTACCGCGAGCTCGTCGCTCGCCGCGACCGCGTCTCTATCGGGTGAGCATGGCCGCGGTCACCCCTGGCGCAACAGTCGACCGCGACTGCGCCGCCTCACGCGCGCCTAGCTGGTAGTAACCGGCTGCTTGGCTCGAGGCCGCGCGCCGTCGCTCGACAGAGGTGTCCCAGGCACGTAGTCCTTCAACACCTTGTGCGGCTCGACGCGCTTGACAACCTCGGGTGGCACCCGGCAGATGGGCGGGAACGTGGCCGGCGCCGCGGGCTTGGTGCAGTCGAAAATCATCTTCGTCTCCATCGGCCCCTTCTCCTCGCGATGGAACCCGTAGGTGACCGGATTGAGGTGGCCCCCGAGGAAGTTCGGCAGGATGGCCAGGTCACGGTCGGCCTGGAAGCGCGTGGCGAGCATCCACAGAACGTCGACCTCGTTGAAGACATCGACATCGTCGTCGACCACGAAGATGTGTTTGAGGAGCGGGTCGACCGCGAAGGCCGCGCAGGCGGCGATCTTGGGCTCGCCGTCCACGCGCTTCTTCATGCTGATGTAGAGGTGGCTGCGTGCCATGCCCGAGAGCGGGAGGTTGATCGCCGTCACCGTCGGCATCGCCTCCTTCACGCGTCGGAGGATGCTGCCCATCCGCGGCAAGCCGCCGAGCATGCTGTGCTCCGCGTGGGCATTGAAGACGTCGACGTAGATGGGGTCGTGGCGCATCGTGATCGCGGTGACCTTCACCCACGGCATCGGCCCGATCCGCGTGTAGTAGCGCGGGTACTCGCCGAACGGCCCCTCGCTCCGCTGCGCCTCCGGGTCGGTATCGACGATGCCCTCGATGACGATCTCCGCGCGCGCGGGTACGTCGAGATCGACGGTCTTTGCCTTGGTGACTTCGAGCGGTTCGCCGAGGAGCCCGCCCATCACCTCGAGCTCGCCGCCGATGCCGGCGAGCTTCGAGACCGCGCCCATGAGCATCGCCGGATGGTGGCCGAGAACGAGGGCGACCTCCATTGGCTTCTTCATCTCGCGTAGCGCCCGAAGGACGTACGAGGTGTGGTGCGCGGGATTCGTCATGAAGCCCACCTCCTTCGGTCCCTGCAGCTGATGGCGGAAGATGCCCGCATTGAGTCGGCCGCTCTCGGGATCGCGGCAGATCGTGGCGGCGGAGGTGATGTACTTGCCGGCGTCCAGCTCCTGATGCACGAGGAGCGGGAACTTCGTGAGGTCGATGTCGTCCCCAGTGAGGACGACCTCATGTACAGGCGCCCTGTCCGAGGGGACGCTCTTCGTGGGGATCGCGTTCCCCTCGCGCGTCGAGTACTCGGCGACCATGCCGTGGACGTCGGTGCCGATCGAGAGCGCAAGGCGCTCGTACGTTCCGTGGAGATTCAGCAGGCAGGGCATGTTCGCGCCCTTGATGTTCTTGTAAAGCACGGCGGGGAAGCCGGGATAGCGGCTGTCGTTCTGGGTCTTGTGAACGATCGCCGCAGCCTCGAAGACCGGATCGACCTCCGCGTCGACGATCTTGAGCTGCTCGGGGTGCGTCTTCACCAGCGTGTCGAGGTAGGTGCGGAGATCCTGTGCCATGTAGCCTCCCCTTTCTTTTCGAGACAGAGCGATGGTTCTCACTTCCTTTGCGAACGGAGCACGTTCGACTACAGCACGATGACGCCCGCGGTGACGGCGACGACACCGAGCGCGAGACGCCAGGTCACCGCCTCAGTCCCGCGAAGGAACAGCCAGGCGAAGACGAGCGTGAAGAGCGGCGCCGTCGAGGTGACGGGGTAGACGAGACTGACGTCGTCTGTCGCGAGCCCGAGGGTCAGCGCGAGGAACCCAATCGATTGCGCGATGCCGGCGCCGACGAAGAACCAAAACGCGGCCGGGCGCTTGGTCGCCATGGCAAGCCCGCTCGCGATCGCGCCGGATCCCTCCGGCGTCGCCCGTGTGCGCCACGGTCGCGACATGACCACCGCGTAGGCCAGCGCGGACACCGCGCCGACGAGGACTGCGGTCATCGGCAGATTCGCCTCGATCAGTCCGAATTTGAGAATGAGCGGTCGGATGCCATACGAGAGGGCCGATCCGAGCGCGGCGATGACGCCGATGTTGACGAGCTGTTTTGCTCCCTGACCGCCGCGCCACGAGACGAGCGTGATTCCGCCGATGATGCTGAGCACCGCGGCCCATTGCACGAGCCCGACGTGCTCGCCGAGGAGCGGTATGGCGAGCGCCGTGGTGAACAACGGTGCGGTGTTCTTGAGGGCCGTCGCCGGCGCGGCGCCGATCTTGTCGATCGCGGTGTACAGCCACCGCCGGCCGATACCCGCCCCGAACAGGCCGGCGAGGGCAAACGCCACGAGGGCGGCCGTGCTGACCTCCTCCCATCTCGGTCCGCCGGCCAGGGGCAGCAGTGCTGCGTACAGCGGGACCGCCACCACGAGGCCGATGATGACCGCGGCGTCGACGCTTCCCGCGCGCGTGAATCCGACGCGCAACATAACGGGGTTGAGGCCAAAGCAAACAGCACAGGCAAGCGCGAGGATCTTCCCCTCCACTCAGCGAATCAGCGCAACGAGGCGGTTGTATACGGTAGCATTCCGCGCGCATTCTAAAGGCGCGAGCGAGGACTGCAGCCATGACGGACGAGCGGCGCCGCGTGGCGCTCATCCTCACCGGAGGGACGATCGATTCGGTCGGCGTGGACCGTCTCGATCTCGCGTGGTACATCGAGGCGGACAAGCGTCTGCCTCCTGGCGACATGCGCGCGCAGATCCCAGAGCTCGACCAGATCGCGCGAGTCGAGGAGGTCGCGTTCCGCCGACTCCCGAGCCACGGTCTCGTGGTGAAGGACTGGCTCGATCTGGTCCGCCTCATCCACGAGATCTTCGACGCCGATCGCGCCGACGGGCTGGTGATCACGCACGGCACCAACACGCTCGAGGAGACCGCCTACTTCCTCAATCTCGTTCTGAAGACGGACCGTCCGGTCGTTCTCGCGGGGTCGATGCGGCCGGCCTCGGGCCTCTCCGCTGACGGGCCACTCAATCTTCTGAACGCCGTCCGGGTCGCGGCGGCTCCCTCCTCCCGTGGGCGCGGTGTGCTGGTCGTCCTCAACGACACCATTCACGCCGGGCGCGACGTCAAAAAGACCGCCACCTACCGTGTGCAGACCTTCGGGGGGGGCGACCTCGGCCCCCTGGGCTTTGCCGACGCAGACGGCCGAGTGGTCTTCTATCACCGCACCGAGCGGCGCCACACCGTCGACACGGAGTTCGACGTGCGCGGGCTCGATGCCCTCCCGCGCGTCGACGTCGTCGTCTCGTACGTGGGCGCCGACGGAACGATGATCGACGCCGCGGTCGCCGCCGGCGCCAAGGGGATCGTCAGCGCCGGGACCGGCGCTGGCCGCCCGACCCCGCTCGAGGACAAGGCCCTCACCCGCGCGCACGAAGCCGGTGTGCTGGTTTGCCAGAGCACCCGGGTCGGCTCTGGACGAGTCGTGCGCGCACCGGCGCTGGTGCGCCGAGGGTTTGTCGCCGCAGACAACCTCGTCCCTTGGAAGGCGCGGGCGCTCCTGTCGCTGGCGCTCGTGCACACAAAGGACCCGACGGAAATCCAGCGAATGTTCGACGAGTATTAGCGCGTGATCATCGAGCAGCGCATCACCGTCGACGCGCCACGTGAACGGGTATGGGACTTCCTGATGGACGTGCCCGCCGTCGGAAAGTGCGTGCCCGGCGTCGAGAGCGTCACGCCCCAGGCGGATGACCGCTACACCGGCGTTCTGCGCGTGAAGATCGGGCCGATCAGCGCGCGACTGGAGGGCACGATGACCCTCGCCGAGCGCGATCGCGAAGCCTGGCGGGCGCGCATGGACGCGCAGGGGTCCGATCGTCGTGTCGGGGGCGCCGTCACCGCGAAGATGACGATGCGGCTCGAGCCCCGCACCGACGGCCGTACGGATATCGCGGTCCACACCGATGCCTCGGTCCTCGGCAAGCTCGGTCAGTTCGGGCAGGCGATCATCAAACGGCAGGCCGACCAGATGCTGGCGGAGTTCGGGCGCAACGTTTCTCGCGCCCTCGCGTCGCCCGCGGGATCGGTGCCGTGATCGATCTGAATGGCATTCGGCTCCGCAACCGCGTGCTCACCTCGGCGAGCCTCCTCGGATACGGCGCCGCGAAAAGCAAGCTCATCCTCTACGGGCTCAGCCCGATCGCGCAGTGGGTTCCGCTCGAGCGCTTTGGCGCGGTGACGACCCGCACTCTGACCTACGAGCCGCGCGAAGGGCACTTCTCCCTGCGCGACGACTGGCGGCTGACCGAGTTCCCCGCGATGCTCCGCCTCTACGCGGGGGCGCTGCGGCGCGTGGATTCAGGTTGGATCAACGCGTTCGGCTGGTGCAACATCGGCATCGAGGCGTACTTCCGCGACTACTACTCGAGGACCGCCCACCTCAACCGGATCGTCTCGCTCGGCGGCTTCTCGGCCGAGGAGTTCTGCCGACTTGTCGACTACGTGAACGAGCGCGCGGCGCCAGGCGAGCTCGCCGCCGTCGAGTTCAACGTCTCCTGCCAAAACGTGAATTTCCCCCTCGAGACGATCCTCGAGGACGTGCTCGCGCAAGCGGTGCGGCGAAGCCGTCATCCCGTGATCCTCAAGCTCTCGCCGGACTACGACTACGTCGCGCACGCGCGGCTCGCCGAGCGCTACGGTGTGGCGGCGCTGACGGCGATGAACACGGTGAAGGCGCTGCGGCTGGACCCCGAGACGGGGGAGCCACTGCTCCGGAACCGGTACGGCGGTCTCTCGGGGCGAGCGATCAAGCCGATCGGCCTCCGCGTGGTCGCGGAGTTGCGCGACGCGGGCATCCGCTTGCCGATCATCGCGACCGCCGGGATCCGCACCTTCGACGACTGCCGCGAGTTCTTCTGGGCCGGCGCGGACGCCGTCAGCCTGGGGAGCGAGGTCTGGCTCGCGCCACTCTGGGGCTACGCTTTCGGGCCGCTCAAGGGGCTCGCGATCCAGCGGCTCATCCGCCAGGTGGAGCGGGCCCCGCTCCCGACGAGGCCGGAGGCGCCGATGCCGGCGGAGTCCGTCGCCCCAGTCGCCTAGGGACCAGCCAGGCCAGCGTTGACGCCCTCCGAGTCGCGCGTAGGATGCAACGGTATACGAGCGGTCGCTCAAGGTGGCGGTCCTCGTTGACGGAGGGTCGGGGGATGCCCGAGTCGCTCGCGTTCCATGAGCCCACGTCCGTCGATGACGCGGTCGGCCTGCTCGCGCAGTACGGGGGCGAGGCCAAGGTCGTGGCTGGCTCGACCGCCGTGACGATCATGCTCCGTAACCGGCTCATCGCGCCGCGCGCGCTGGTGAGCCTTGGACGGATCCGGGACGGACTCCGCACCATTCGCGAGGAGGACGGTGCGCTCATCCTCGGTGCCCTCGTCACCCACCGCGAGGTCGAGCGAAGCGCGCTCGTCCGCGAGCGCATCCCCGTGCTCGCCGAGACCTTCGGAACGGTCGCAAACGTGCGTGTTCGGAATGTCGCGACGGTCGGTGGCGTCGTTGCGGAGGCTGACTATGCGTCCGATCCGCCGGCCGTGCTCCTGGCTCTCGACGCGCAGATCGAGGCTCGCGGCCCGGGTGGCGAGCGCCGCATCCCGGTCGCGGACTTCTTCCGCGGCTTCTACGAGACGGCGCTGTCAGCGGACGAGGTCGTCACCGCGGTGCGCGTTCCGATCCCACCGGCCGGGACGTCTGGCACCTACGAGAAGTTCGTGACGCGATCGTCCGAGGATCGGCCGTGCGTCGGCGTGGTCGCGCTCGCGCGGTTCGACGGTCAGCGCTGCGCGGACCTTCGCGTCGCGGTCGGGGCGGCATCGGAGACGCCGCGCCGCCACCCCGAGATCGAGCACCTCGGGCGGGGCACGACTCTACGCGGCGACGTCGTACCGACCATCGCCGCCGGGTACGCGAGCGCCATCGACGCACTGGACGACATGCGCGGCTCATCGTGGTATCGCAAGAGGGTCATCGAGGTGTGGGTGCGACGCGCGATCGAGCGCGCCGCCGCCACGGCGCCCAAGTGACGAGCGTGGACTCGAAACCCTTCTCAGGGATGATCGACGCGTACGAGCGCGTCACGGGCCGAATCCCCTACACGATCAACATCGAGCTACCAGGAATGGCGATCGCGAAGGTGCTGCGCAGCACCGTGCCCCACGCACGGATCGCGCGCCTCGACGTATCGCGCGCGCGACAGGTTCCGGGGGTCTACGCGGTCCTGACCGGCGCGGATCTCCTCGAGCGCTCCGACATCTACCCGTATTTCGGCCCTGTCTTCCGAGACCGGCCGATCCTTGCCATCGGCAAGGTGCGCTACGTGGGAGAGCCTGTCGTCGCCGTGGCCGCCGTCGATGCGGATGCCGCCCAAGAGGCGCTCGACTTCGTGGTCGTCGAGTACGACGAGCTACCCGCCGTGTTCGGCATCGACGACGCGCTCGCCCCTGGCGCCCAGCTCGTCCACGAGGAGCCTCCAAAGGCCGGACACACGTTCGCCGACATCATCCTGCACGGGCATCCCGGGACGAACATCTGCAATCAGTTCAAGCTCCGCAAGGGCGACATCGAGCGAGGGTTCGCCGAGGCGGACGAAGTATTCGAGGACACGTTCTACAGCCCGCCGCTTCAGCAGGTCCCGCTCGAAACACACTGCTGCGTGGCCACGGTCACCGATGGGCGAGTCACGGTGTGGGCGACCAGTCAGATCCCGCACATGCTCAGGGGGAATCTCGCCGAGGTGTTCAAGCTGCCGAGCTCCCGCGTGCGAGTGATCGTCCCGACGCTGGGCGGCGCCTACGGCGCGAAGTGCTATCCCGCGATCGAACCGATCGCGGCGGTTCTCGCGCTCCTGGCGAAGCGGCCGGTGAAGCTGCACCTCACCCGTGACGAGGAGTTCGTCACCGTCACCAAACACGGCGGGCGCATCACGCTGACCACCGGCGTCACGAAGGACGGCCGGATCGTCGCTCGCAAGAGCCTGTGCCACTTCAACACCGGTGCCTACGCGGACATCGGTCCGCGTCTCATCAAGAACGGCGGCTACGGGACCGCCGGGCCGCACAACATCCCGCACGTGTGGGTCGACTCCTATGCGATCTACACGAACATCCCTCCGGCCGGCGCCTTCCGCGGCTACGGGATCAACCAGGCGGCGTGGGCGTACGAGAGCCAGATGGACGTCATCGCCGATCGGCTCGGGCTCGACCCATACGAGTTCCGGATGAAGAACCTTCTCACCGAGGGTCAGACGTTCGCGACCGGCGAGCCGGTCGAGGACTGCCACTTCCGCGAGCTGCTCACGATGGTGGCCAAGGGCATCGGCTGGGATGCGACGACCAAACGCACGCAGACGGGGCCCATCGTCCGCGGAAAGGGACTGTCCTGCACGATCAAGAGCACTGTGACGCCGTCGACGTCCATCGCGGTCGTGAACCTCAACGACACCGGCAGCCTCAACGTGCTGACCAGCTCGGTCGAGATGGGACAGGGCCAGAAGACGGCGCACGCGATCCTCGCCGCCGAACGGTTGGGCATCCCGCTCGAGAAGGTCGTCGTCGTATCGCCCGATACCGACGTCACCCCATACGACCAGCAGTCGTCCTCGAGCCGGACAACATACGCGGGCGGCGCCGCTGTGCAGCTCGCCGTCGACGATGTCCGTGCGCAGCTCGTGCGGATCGGCGCGGGGCTGCTCGGCGTGCCGGAAGATGCGGTCGAGATCGCCGACGGGCGTGTGCGCACGAAGGCGGCACCGCACCGGGGCCTCGATTTCGCCGAGATCGTGCGAAAGAGCCGGAGCGGCACCCTGGTTGGGCGAGGGACGTTCCAGACGAAGGGCAACCTCGACCCCGAGACCGGACAAGGGATCGCGAGCGCGCACTGGAATCAGGCGGCGGCCGCGGCGGAGGTCGAGGTCGACGTCGAGACAGGAAAGGTGCGGCTCCTTCGCTACCACGGGGCGAGCTATCCCGGGCGCGTGGTCAATCGAGTGCAGGCCGAGATGCAGCTCGAGGGCAACGTCGGCTTTGGTGTAAGTCAGGCGCTCTTTGAGGAGATGGTCTTCGACAACGGCCAGCTTCAGAACGCGACGCTCGCCGACTACATGGTCACGAGCACGCTCGACATGCCGGAGGAGCTCGTCGTCCACATCCTCGAGAACCCCGAGCGCGGCGACATCCACGGCATAGGCGAGACCTCGCTTCCACCGGTCATGGTGGCGATCGGGAATGCTGTGTTCCACGCGACCGGCGTCCGCGTAAAAGACCTTCCGATCACTCCCGAGAAGGTGCTGCGCGGGTTGCGCGAGCGCGAGGCGCGCGAGCGGTCGGAACAGAGGCCCTCCGCCGCGGAGCCGGTGCGATGACGCTGACCGAGTCACCGGCGATAAGGGCGCTCGACGCCGAGGGCAAGCTCGACCTCGTCCTGCGCGTGAATGGCCGGGAGCACCACGTCCGGGCGCGGACGCACCACACGCTCCTCGAGGTGCTGCGTTCCGAGCTGAAGCTCTTCGGCGTGCGCGAGGCCTGCGCGGTCGGGCAATGCGGGGCGTGCACGGTGCTCGCCGACGGAAAGCCGGTGAGCTCGTGCCTGATCCTGGCGCCGATGGCGGAGGGGAAGGAGATCCTCACCGTCGAGGGGCTCGAGGCCCCGGACGGCACGCTGCACCCCATCCAGCAGGTCTTCGTCGATCACACCGCCTTCCAGTGCTCTTACTGCACGCCCGGGTTTCTCCTGACCACGAAAGCACTGCTCGAAGAGAATCCCGACCCGACCGAGCGAGAGGCGCAGGAGTACCTGGCGGGGAACATCTGCCGGTGCGGGAGCTACGTGAAGATCCTCGACGCCGTCATGGACGCGAAGGACCGCGTCCGGAAAGGGAGCGCGCAACGCTGACGCAGAAGGCGCCCCCTGTCGTGGCGCCGGCGCGGTGGCGCGACCTCCGCGACTGGATGGAGAGAGTCGACGCGCTGGGGGAGCTGCGGGTGATCCGCGGAGCGTCGTGGCAGGCGGACATCGGCGCGATCACCGAGATGCTCGACCACGAGGAAGGCTCGCCGACGGTGGTCTTCGATGACATCCCCGGCTATCCATCAGGGCGCCGCGTCATCGTGAACTGCAACGGCACGCCCACGCGGCAGGCCGTGACGCTCGGCCTTCCGCTGGAGCAAGGAACTCACGACGGACTCTTCCGGTTCTGGCGGACGACGTTGGACGAGCTCCGGCCGGTCCCGCCGCGCGAGGTCGCGGATGGGCCGGTCTTCGAGAACGTCGTGGAGGGCGACCGCATCGATCTCGAGTCGTTCCCGGCCCCGGTATGGCACGCGAATGATGGCGGCCGCTTCATCGGCACCGCGAGTCTCAACATCCTGCGCGACCCGGACTCGGATTGGGTGAACGTAGCTTCGTACCGAAATCAGATCTTCGGCAAGGACACGCTCGGGATCTGGATCAGTCCGGGAAAGCACGGGCGCTTCATTCGCGAGAAGTATTTCGACCGCGGGATGCCATGTCCGGTCGTCGTCGTCGTGGGCTCCGATCCGCTCCTATTCATGTCGGCGTGCGCGGAGGGCCTCGCCTACGGACAGGCGGAGCTGGCCTGGGCGGGCGGAGTGCGCGGCGAGGCGGTGGACGTGGTTCGCGGCCGGCACACCGGCCTTCCCATCCCAGCGCGCGCGGAGATCGCGATCGAGGGCTTCATTGACCCGAAGGAGCGGCACGCCGAAGGGCCGTACGGGGAGTGGATGGGGTACTACGCGAGTGGCGAGACGGTCACGCCGGTCATCCGCGTGAAAGCCATCTACCACCGGAACGATCCGATCATCCTGGGGTGCCCCCAGGGCAAGCCTCCGCACGAGGACAACCGTTTCCTCGCGTACCTGCGCTCGGCGCTCATCGAGAAACAGATGCGCGCCGCCGGTGTCCCAAAGGTTCGCGGCGTGTGGGCGCCGCCACAGGCGGGGAACCGGCTGATGACGATCGTCGCCATCGAGCAGGCGTTCGCCGGGCACGCGACGCAGGCCGCGCTCGTGGCAGGCCAGGTCGGCGCGGCTGCTTACGGCGGCCGGTTCGTGATCGTGGTGGATGAGGACATCGACATTTATGACATGGACGACGTGCTGTGGGCGATCACGACCCGTTGCGACCCCGAGCGCGACATCAGTACGACGACGCGCGCATGGAGCGGCCCGCTGGACCCGGCGATCCACCCGGACCATCGAGGGTTCAACTCGCGCTGCATCATCGACGCGACGAAGCCGTGGGAGTGGAAGGACCGTTTCGCGGAGCCCGTCGTCACCTCGGAGCAGGCCCGTGCGACGCGTCAGCGCTGGGGTTGGATCCTGCGCGGCGAGCCTGATCCACGAGGAGTGAGGCCATGATCGAGCGCGGGGCGCGCGAGCGCGGCAACCAAAGCAAGGGAAGGAGCGGACATGGCAGAAAGAGTTGACCTTCTCGTCACGAATGGCACGGTGGTGACGGGGGACGCGACGTTCCCCGCGGACATTGCCATCGCGGACGAGAAGTTCGTGGCCATCGCGGACCCGGGAACCCTCAAGGTGAAGAGCGACGACGTCTACGACGCGCGGGGGAAGCATGTCCTCCCCGGCGTGATCGACGGGCACGTCCACTTCCGCGAGCCGGGCCTCGAGTACAAGGAGGACTTCGGCACGGGCTCGCTCGCCGCGGTGATGGGTGGGGTGACGACCGTCGTCGACATGCCGAACACCAAGCCGCCGACGGACCGCCCCGAGAACGTACGGCTCAAGCAGCGTCTGGCCGAAGAGAAGTCGTACTGCGACTTCGGGATCATCGGCGTGGTCGTGCAGGAGAACATCGACCAGATCGAGCCCATGGCCGAGGCCGGAGTCGTCGGATACAAGTGCTTCCTCGGCGAGACGATCGGCAACATCCCCGCGCCGGACGACGGGATGCTCCTCGACGGTCTCCGCGCGGTCGCTCGGACCGGCTTGCGAATCGGCTTTCACGCCGAGAACAACGAGATCATGCAGCACCTGATCCGCCAGGCGAAGGCGTCGGGACGCACGGACGCGCGCGCGCACGTCGACACCCGGCCGGCGCTCGCGGAGGTCGAGTCGATCCAGCGGATGGGACTCTTCGCACAGCACACCGGGACCAAGATCCACATCTTCCACTTGTCGTCGCAGGACGGGCTGGACATGATCGACGAGTGGCGGGCCAAGGGTGTCGACGTCACGACCGAGACGGGCGCGCACTACTGCTTTTTGACGGCGGACGACATGCGTACGCTCAAGTCACTCCTTCGAATGAATCCGCCCGTCCGCGAGCCAGGCCACGGCGACGCGCTCGTGGAGGGGTTGGCGTCGGGCCGCGTGAACGCGATCGCGACCGACCACTCGCCCCACACCAAGCAGGAGAAACTGAACGACGACATTTGGAAGGCGATTTCGGGTTTCGCCGGCGTCGAGGTGAGCGTCCGACTCTTCCTTACCTACGGGGTGAACACTGGGAGGCTGACGCTCCAGCAGTACGTTCGGGCCAGCTCGGAGGGTCCGGCGAAGCTTTGGGACATGTATCCGAAGAAAGGCGCGATCCGTATCGGTTCTGACGCCGACCTCACCATTGTCGACCTCGAGCGGACCGGCGTGATCGAAGAAGCACGCCTCCACGGGAAGAACAATCTCGGGCCGTTCGACGGTCACCGGACGAAGGGTGAGCCGGTCGCCACGATCGTGCGGGGTCACATCGTCATGCGCGACGGCGAGCTCGCCGGTACGGCGGGCGGCAGGATGATCCGGCCCATCCGGCATCGAACCGAAGGGCCCACGCGGGAGGCGCCAAAAGGCGCGCCCGTGCTCACCACGTCGACGTAGAAGAAGCCAGAGGGGGAAAAGAAAGCGATGCAGCGAATCTCTCGCACGTGGCTCGTTCTCGCGGTAGCGACAGCGCTTCTCGCAGGCGCGTGTGGCGGCGGCACACCGGCGGCCTCGCCGGCGGCGTCCACGGCGCCCTCGGAGAAACCATTCCAGGGCAGCAAGACGTTCGCCGTGTCGTTCACGTCGATCGGTCTCTCGAGCGTTCCGCTCCTCGCGGCCATCGACGCGCTCCGCGGCCAGGGCTTCACCATCACCACGCCGGAGATCGCGGAGTCGGAGCTCTCCGTCGAAGGAACGGCGAAAGGCGACTTCGCCTTCTCATCCGGCACGACCAGCGCCGTCCTCATCGCGATCGAGAAGGGCGGCAAGCTCAAGATCATCGCCGACCGGGCGGCGAACGAGTGGACGGTCTTCGCAAAGAAAGGCCTGGGCACGTGCGCCGACCTCAACGGAAAGAAAGTCGCGATCCACAGCGCCGGCGCCGTCAGCACGGCGATGCTCAAGAACTGGGTCAACACCAGCTGCAAGGGCACGCCGGACTACATCGTGGTCCCCGGTTCGCCGAACCGCCTCGCTGCGCTCCTCGCGAACCAGATCGACGCGAGCCCGCTTGAGCTGTCGGACGCCATCACCCTCAAGGCGAAAGGCGGCGACAACTACCAGCTCGTGACGAGCTTCGCGCAGACCCTCCCCAACGTACACCCCACGACCGTCTATGCGAACTCGGACTTCATGTCGAAGAACCCGGACAGCGTGAAGGCGCTCCTGAAGGCACTGCTCACGGAGCACCGTAAGATCGGGAAGGACTCCGGCTATCTCAAGACGATCACCCTCAAGTACTACCCGAGCGCGGACAAGACGACGATCGACGACGCGGCCAAGCAGTACGTCGATCTCAAGATCTTCGATGCGAACGGCGGTCTCACCGAGGCGAACTTCGCCGGCACGATCGATTTCTTTGCAAGCGCGGGATCGATCAAGCCGGGCATGACCGTCGGTACGGCGGCGGACCTCTCGTTCCTGCAGGCGGTCTTGGGTGAGCTCGGTCGCCAGTAACGGGATCTGGCAGAGGATCGCGGCGTCACCGGCGACGTACCGCCTCCTCACCCTCGCGCTCTTCGCCGCGGCCTGGGAGGCGTACGCCTCCCAGGCCCGGAGCCTCCTCATCCCAAAGTTCAGCGAAACCTTCTTTGGGCTCTTCACGCTCCTCTCCGACCGGCATTTCTGGGAAGCGCTCGCCGTCAGCAATCAGTCTTTGGTGCTCGGTTTTGCGATCG
The DNA here is from genome assembly GCA_050692175.1 of Candidatus Limnocylindria bacterium. Lineage (GTDB taxonomy): Bacteria > Chloroflexota > Limnocylindria > P2-11E > P2-11E > 3-1-20CM-2-70-9. The sequence continues at coordinate 31,799 of JBOGTG010000139.1, forward strand.
CCGTCGGTCTGGGCATTCCGCTCGGGCTCGCCATGGGACGCTTCCGCGTCGCGGAGCGCGCAATCGATGTCTACCTGAACATCCTTCTGGTCATGCCGATGGCGGCGCTCATCCCGATCCTGCTCATGTCGCTCGGCCTGACCCTCGCGTCCCGGGTCGTGTTGGTCGTGCTCTTCTCCATCGTGATGGTCATCGTGAACAGCCGCGCCGGTGTGCGACAGGTCGATCCGTCGCTCATCGAGATGGCGCGGTCCTTCGGTGCATCAGAGCGGCAGATCTGGTCGCGCGTCTTGCTCCCCGGTTCGCTGCCGGCGGTCATGACCGGCGTCCGCATCGGCCTCGGGCGCGCGGTCACCGGCATGGTGATCGTCGAGCTGCTCATGATCGCCGTCGGGATCGGCGGGCTCATCCTCGACTACCGTGGGTTCTTCAAGGCGGACCTGCTTTATGGCACGGTGGTGATGGTCGTCCTGGAAGCGCTCGCGCTGATTTCACTCGCACGCTGGGTCGAGCGCCGCGTCACGCCCTGGGCACAGCAGCGTGGCGCGATGGAGCGCGCGTGATCGAGGTCGCCGGCCTCCACATGAGCTTCGATGGAAGCGCGCGAGGCGGCGGCAGCGTCGAGGCGCTGCGGGACATCAACCTGCGCATCGAGGACAACGAGTTCCTCACCGTGCTGGGGCCGAGCGGGTGCGGAAAGACGACCCTGCTCCGGGCGATCGGCGGTCTTTTGAGTTGGGACGCCGGCGAGATCCACATCGACGGCAAACCGATCCGCGGGCCAGGGCCCGAGCGAGCGATGGTCTTCCAGAACGTCGCGCTCCTTCCGTGGGACACGGTGATCTCCAACGTCGCCTTCGGTCTCGAGCTCCGCGGCGTCGGCAGGGCCGAGCGCGAGCGCAAAGCCATGGAGCTCATAGATCTGGTGGGGCTGTCCGGCTTCGAGCGCCGCATGCCGCGGGAGCTCTCCGGCGGCATGCAGCAAAGGGTGGGCCTCGCGCGCGCTCTCGCAGTGGAGCCGAAGGTGCTGCTGATGGACGAACCGTTCGGGGCTCTGGACGAGCAGACCCGACGCATTCTTCAGGAGGAGCTCCTTCGCATCTGGGAGCGCACGCGGACCACCGTCGTCTTCGTCACCCATTCGATGGACGAGGCCGTCCTCCTCGGCGACCGAATCGCGCTCATCACCGCTCGTCCCGGCACCGTGGACGAGATCGTACGCGTCCCGTTGCCGCGGCCGCGCTCCCGCGACGTCGGCTCCATCGAGCGCTCAGCGGAGTTCGTCGCGATCCGGGCCCGGCTCTGGGAACGCCTGCGCGAGATGCAGCCAGACCTGCGACGCCCCTCACCCGCCGCGCGGAAAGCATCGTGACGGTCGCGGCGAGACGCGTTCGCATCCCCGCGAGCGGATGGTTCCGGCCGCCCGCGCTTCCCGCCGGCACCGCGGCGCTCCTCGTCGGTGCCATAGCTTGGGAGGGCGTGGCCTGGCTCTGGCAGGTGCCGTTCTTCCCGCCGCTCAGCGCCGTGCTCGCGCGGCTGGTCGCGATGATCGGCGAGGGCATGATCCTCGGCAACCTCGCTCAGAGCCTGTCCGACCTCGGCGTAGGGTTCGCGATCTCCGTCGTGTTCGGTATCGCGATCGGCGTACTCATGGGCGCCTACTCCAAGGTCGAAGCCGCGCTCGGCATCTACGTGAACGCGTTCCTCACGGCGCCATCGCTCGTGTTCGCTCCGGTGTTCTTCTCTATGTTCGGCCTGGGCCGCGCGACGATCGTCGCCGTGATCGTCATGTACTCGATCTTCATCATCATCGTGCAGACCACCGCCGCGATGAAGGTCGCACCGGTGGAGCTGATCGAGATGGGCCGGTCCTACTGCGCCCCGCGCAGCGCGCTGCTGCGCCGCATCATCCTGCCCGCCGCGACACCTCTCATCATGGCGGGGGTGCGCCTCGGGATGGGCCGCGCCGTAAAGGGAATGATCAACGGCGAGATGTTCATCGCTGTGGTTGGACTAGGACGGATCGTGATGGACGCCGGCCGCCGCTTTGACGCCGAAAGCGTCCTCGCGGTGCTCATCGTCATCGTCATCGTTGCAATGGGGGCCGTGAAGCTCGTGCAGATCATCGACGGGCGGTTGACGGGCTGGCTGCCGTCGACCTCGCGGGGCGCGTAGCAGGAGGACGAGCGGGCACCTTACGCAACCACTCGCTGATGACGGCGACTGTCTCGTCCGGCTCCTCCCAGAAGAGACCATGCGATGCCCCACTGATCGTTCGGAGCTCCGCCGCGGGCAGGTGCGCGGCGAGGTACTGAGACTGCGCGAGGTGCGAGCCGGTCCCGCCGACGTGCGTGTCGCGGTCGCCGACCACCACCAGCGTGGGGACACCGATGCGCTCGAGCAGGTGCGTCGTGCGGTGCCGCTGGCGGGCGGCAACGTGCTTCAGGTAGTTCCCGAGGGACGGGCGATGGCTCCAGAACGCCGACACCAACCACGAGACCCGCTCGGGCCGCGCCTCCGCGAACTCTGCGGTGAAGAAGGTCTGGCGGATATGCGCCGCCATGAAGCGCTCGTAGCCGAGCTTGGCGAGACGCTCGCGCGTGCTCGGCGGGACGCCGGAGGACCTCGGCTGATCGGGACGAAAGGCGCCGGGTCCGGAGGCGGCGAGGACCAAGCTGGCGACCAGATCCGGCGCGTCGAGCGCGATCCACTGCGCGACCCGCCCGCCCATCGAGTGGCCGAGGACGTGCGCGGGCCCCGCTCCCAACCTCCGGAGCAGTGCTGCGGCGTCTGCGGCGAAGGTCCGGGTACCGTACGGCCCCGGGGTGCCAGATGTGTCGCCAGTCCCGCGCTGGTCGAAGGTGATGACCGTGAGGTCGCGCGAGAGCCGCTCTGTCGTCTCCGGTGGCCAGGTCGCGCCCGGAAAACCGGTCCCCGCGACGAGCAGCAGGGCTGGTCCACGGCCGTGGATGCGATGTGCGAGGTTCACTCGACGACGGTGACGGAGGCCTCGTAGCGACAGCGGCAGCCGCCCACGGTGACACAGCGCGCTACCGGGAGCGCTGGCAGCTTCGACGGCGCATAGACGCGATCGGCGAGCGACGCACACGTCGTGCAGGCGTTCGCGTCGGCGGCGACGACCGCGACCCCGTCGATCAGGCCGTCGTCGAAGAGACGCTGGAACTCGGCGACGTCCTTCAGCGCGCCACAGCCTCCGCGCGGTGCTCGATCTTTGCGAACCCCGACCAGAGCGACTCGTAGAAATAGCGGATCCCGAACTCGATGCGGAGCGTGCGCGTGCGAGCGTCGGAATCGTTGAAGTGCTCGTGCACGGTCATGCGCGGCGGCACATGCACGGCATCTCCCGCTTCCCAGTCGTAGCGCTCCCCGTCGACCTCCGAGTACCCCTTGCCCTCGAGCACGTAAAGCATCGCCTCGGTGTGCGCGTGTTTGTGGCTCGAGCTGTGCGCCGTCTCTTCGAAGATGTTCGTCATCGCCGCGCCCTTCGCGCGGAAGCCATTCGTCTCGTCGCTCTGGCTCTCGCTGCCGCCCATCAGGATCCAGATGCCGGCGTGGCGATGCGCCTGCTGACCGTGCCCGTGACCCGCGTGACCACCCTTCCGCCGGGCGTTCTCGTCGATGGCGTCCTCGAGGTGCAGAGCGATCCGCCGGCCATCGGGCCCGAACTGCGAGTCTGATGGCGGATAGGACGATCCGGTGTCCGCCTCGTTCGGGCCCTTCTCCTCTAGCTGCACGAGCCCGCCCATCTTGGCGGCGTTGTCGAGGTCGATCGTCGAGGCGGAGAGATATAGCGCCGACTCATCGCTGATGTTGAAGTGCTGGTGAGCTGCGCGGTAGGGGACGTGCACGGTTGTCCCCGGCTTCCAGTCGTAGCGCGTTCCGTCGATCACGCTGAATCCGCGCCCGCTGAGGATGTGGATCGCCTCTTCACCGTGCGCGTGCTTCCCGCTGTGCGAGCGCGCCGGGATCTCCGCCTTCAGGAGTGAGGTCCCCTGGGTCGGAAAACCGACGGCCTCGCCGATGATCATCGCGACCCGCGCGTCCTGCGGCGTCTCGATCCACCGCAGATTGCCGCCGCGCGCTACAACCGGCGGCTTGCGGAGGGTGTCCTCGAGCCGCTTGCTCGTTGATAGCCACTGCTCGTAGAAGCTCATCTCTTCCTCCCCGTGTCGTCGCGAAGGCCTATGTCGCCAACAGCGCGCGCATCGGGACGTACATCTCGCCGGCCATGACCCGCCGCGCGGTGCGCTCGATCACGGCGCGCACCAGGCGTGGTCCGCCGTGCCCACCGAGCTCGACCGCGACCTCGAGCGCGAGCACGCCACCGGGATGACCGATCCGGACGACGTCAGTCCCGCGATGCGCCGCTACCTCGGCCACGACCGTGCCCGGCAGCCGGGCCGCGGTCCCGGTGGCGATCGCGACGGTCGCCGCGTAGGCCGGGTGCAGCCGCTGCGTGACCAAGCCGCGCGCGACCAGATCCACGGCGTTCGCGGCCACCCGAGCGTTGGCACTGGTCACGTAGTCCGCGGGCGGGTGGACCAGGTACATCTTCGGCACCGTTGGGCTGTCGGCGGCGGAGCGGCGGCGGTCAGCGACGAGTCCGAGCCGCTCGGTGGCCGCGCCGCGGATCGCCTCGAGCCGGTGCATGAGCTCGGGCGGATAGGTCGAGGCGACGAGGGACTGCGCGTCGAGCCCGAGGTCCGCGGCTCGGACGAAGACCGTGGGGTTTCCCGCGTCCACGAGCGAGACCCGATACGTTCGTCCCTCGCCATCGGTGAGCTCGTCCACGGGCCGGCCCGTCGGCAAGAGGCCCCGCCCGAGCGTGTCGGCAGCCAGCGCGAAGTCCAGCTTGATCGCGGCACCGGTCCCGGGCACCCCGGGCGTCGTCGCGTTTCCTGCCGCTAGCGCGCGCCCGTCGCGCGTCGGCACCTCCGCGATGACCAGCGTGCGCGTGTTCACCTGATGGATGCGTACTCGGGTAACGGGCTCGCTCCCGGGCACGAGTCCCTCGTCGATCGCAAACGGGCCGACGCCGGCGAGCATGTTTCCGCAGTTGCCGCGGTAATCGACAACTGGTTCGGCGATCCGGACCTGGCCAAAGAGGTAGTCGACGTCGGCTCCCGGCACGGTCGGCGCTCCGACGATCGCGACCTTGCTAGTTAAAGGATCGGCGCCGCCGAGGCCGTCGATCTGGCGCGCGTCCGGGCTGCCGTAGATCGCGAGGATCGCGCGGTCACGCATCGCCGCCTCGGCGGGAAGGTCCTCGCGGCGGATGAATGCCCCGCGGCTTGTCCCGCCGCGCATGAAGACGCCGCGTATCGCGAGCTGGTCGCCGACGACCCGCGCGGCGGGCCAGGCTTCGGCGACGCGAACGGCCTCGGGCGCGGCGGTCACCGTCGCGGGACGGCGTCCGCTTGCGCGCCCACGGCTCTGCGGAGATGAAGCTCGGCGGCATAGCCGCGCGCCTGGCGCAGATGCTCGCTCGACGCGCGCTCCGCCGCCTCGGGGTCGCCGCGCTCCAGGGCCTCGAGCAGCCGCTCGTGGTCGCGCAAGACGGCATCGACACGGGATGGGCTCACGAAGGCCTCGCTCGAGAAGCGGCGCACGAAATTGCGGAGCTCCATACCGTGGCGCGCGAGCGTGCGATTCCCCGCGACGTTGTAGATGAGGTCGTGGAACGCGATGTTCGCGTTCACGATCACGTCGGTCTGGCCCTCGCGAATGCCTTCGCGCATGGTGTCGTTGATCATGCGCAGCCGCGCGAGGTCATCGGTCGTAACCCGCTGCGCCGCCAGCCGGGCGGCGAGGCCGTCGAGCACCTCGCGTACCAGGTAGACCTCCTCGACCTCGGCCGCCTCCGGCGTTCGGACCACCAGACCGCGCAGCGGATCCGCGAGCAGAAGGTTGCCGTCGACGAGCCGCTTCAGGGCTTCGCGCACCGGCGTGCGGCTCACGCCGAATTGCGTAGCAAGGGTGAGCTCAACGAGCCGCGTGCCCGGCCCCATCTCGCCGTCGATGATCATGGCCCGGAGCTGCCTGAAGACGCGTTCGCTGCTGGGAAGGCCGTCATCCTTGGACCGGGGCTGTCGTTGAGCGGTCCTCCGACTGTCGCGTTCACCCGCCCTACGGGCCATGGTGATGCAGCATACGGCAGCATGCCGTCAGACCGTAGACTGAGTGGGATGGTCACAGACAGGGCGGCGGCGATCGAAGTCACCCCTCAAGCCGCGAGCAAGCTCCTCGAGCTACGGGCCGACGACCCGAAACGCGCCTACCTGCGGGTCTACGTCGCCGGCCGTTCGTGTTGCTCGTTCACGTACGGCCTGGCGTTCGATGAGACCCCTGAGGCGACCGATGCGGTGACGGAAGCAGCGGGCCTACGCATCGCGATCGACGCGCAGAGCCTCCCGTACTGCGATGGCGCGCAGGTGGAGTGGGTCGACGGCCCCGAGGGCACCGGTTTCCTAGTGCGCAACCCGTCGCTCGGCGGCGGCTGCGCCTGCGGAGGCTAGCTAACTCGCATTAGACAGCGACTCCCACAGCACCTCCGCGATGTGCCGGACCCGCGTGGCCTTCTCGCGCGCGTCCATGGCGCCCCGCAGATGCGTGAGGCATCCCGGGTTGTCGGCGATCACGCAGTCGACACCGGTCGCGTCGATGTTCGCGAGCTTGCGCTCGAGCACCCGGTTCGCGACCTCCGGGTACTCGAAGCTGAACGAGCCGCCGAACCCGCAGCACACCGAGGACTCGGCCATCTCGACGATCTCCACGCCGGCGATCTCGCGGAGCAGCGTCCGCGGATCCTGATGGATGCCGAGGACATTCGCGGATTGACACGCGTCATGATAGGTCGCGCGTAGCCCGAGGCGCCGCCCGCGGAGCGGACGCTCGCGGAGCAGCGAGGCCACGAATGGCGTGAACGCGGTCACCCGTTCCCCGAGCTTCCGTGCCCGCTCCGCCCACACGGGCTCTTCGGAGAGGATGCGGGGGTAATCCTGAGCGACCGTGATCGCGCAGGACGACGATGGGATCACGATGCGGTCGGCGCTGATTCGCTCGAGCGACTCGATCGCCGCCTTCGCCATGGCGATCGCGGTCGCGCGATCCCCGCTGTTCAGCTGCGGCAGCCCGCAGCAGCGACGGCCCTCGACGACGTGGACCTCGGCGCCCATCGACTGAAGGACACGCGCCGCGGCGTATCCGGCGCCGGGCAGAAAGTGGTCGACGATGCACGACGGGAATATCGCGACTCGAATCGTCGGCGAGGCGGGATTGCTCTGCGTGATCTCGCGAGCCCGGTAGTGGAGCGGGTTGTCGGCCACCGCGGGCAGGCTCTTCTCCTGCGCGAGGGAGCCGAACGGCAGGCGCACGCTCCCGTTGCGACGGAGCGGGTTCTGGAAGGTCGCAAGCCAGCCGGTGATCCGGTCGATGCGATCGGGGGTCGACCACTGGCGCATGAAGAGCCGTTTCGCCCAGGACATTCCGGTCCGCTCGACGGCCTTCACGCGGACGTCACCGATGAGCGACGCGAGCGGGATGGCCACCGGGCAGACCGTGTCGCACGCGTTGCAGCCCATGCAGAGGGCCTGCTCGTGCGCGACGCTGTCGATGCCGTGATGCCACGGCGAGACGACGAGCCCGATGGGCCCCGTGTAGATGTGGCCGAACACGTGCCCGCCCACTTCCTGGTAGCTCGGGCACACGTTGCTGCACGCGCCGCATCGGATGCACCGCAGCGCATCGCGGGCGAACGGGTCGTCGCGCATCGCCGTTCGGCCGTTGTCGAGGAGGACGAAGTGGAGCTCCTTGGGACCGTGCACCCCGATCTGGGCCTTGAGCTCGATGTCGGCCGTTCGCGACGGTCCCGTGATGAACTGCGTGTACGAAGTGATCTTCTGCCCTGTCCCGCTTCGCGCGAGCAGTTTCACGATCGCGATCGCGTCATCGATCGTCGGGACGATCTTCTCGATCCCCACGACGGCGATGTGCACCGCCGGCAACGTCGTCGCGAGGTCGGCGTTTCCTTCGTTGGTGACGAGCATGAGGGTGCCGGTGTCGGCGATGAGGGCGTTGCCGCCCGTGATCCCGATGTCCGCATCGATGAAGCTCTGCCGCAGCTCCTTTCGCGCGACGGCGACCAGCGATGCGATGTCGTCGGGAACTGGACGACCGACGACCTTGCTGAAGAGTTGCGCGACCTCCTCGCGGGTCTTGTGGATCGCGGGGGCGATGATGTGTGACGGCCGCTCGCCGGCGAGCTGGATGATCCACTCGCCGAGATCGGTCTCGACAGCGTGGATGCCCTGGGACTCGAGGTGGTCGGTCAGGCCGATCTCCTCAGTCGCCATCGACTTCGACTTCACGACGAGCTTCGCCTTCTTCGCGCGGCAGATCGCCGTGACGATCCGGCGCGCCTCTTCGGCGTCGACGGCACGGTAGACCTTCGCGCCGACCGCCTCGGCCTCGCGCGTGAACCGTTCGACCAGCGCGGGCATGTCGTCGATCGCTTTCGCTTTGCGCAGCGTGAGGTCCGCGCGCAGGCCGTCCCAATCGATCTCGCGCATCCGGGCGTCGCGGCGCTCCTTCAGCTCGGGCAGCGCACGACGGAGTGCGGTGCGAAGTCGATCGGATCCCAGGGCGCGATCGAGGCGCCGTTTGAACTCGGTCTTCGAAGCGGTCAGTTGCGGCTCAGCCTCCCCCGGGCAGACCGTAGCGCAGATCGGGGCGGAGGTCTCAGGCCCAGCGTTCGTCGCGCCGCACTCTACCTGAGGAGGATGTACCTGATCACGATGTCCGCCGTGCAGACGAGCATGGTCAGGAGCGTCGCCGGCACGCCGTAGCGAAGGTAGCGGACGAAGCTGATCGGGTACCCGCGCGCCTCGCTCATGCTGCTCACGACGACGTTCGCTGAGGCGCCCACGATCGTGGCGTTGCCGCCCATGTCCGCGCCCAGAACGAGCGCCCAGATGAGCGGCTCGATGTCCATGCTCTGGCCGAGCTCGCTAACGAGGGGCACCATCGTGATCGTGTAGGGAATGTTGTCGACAATCGCCGAGAGCAGCGCGCTCATCCAGAGGATCAGCAGGGCCGCGATCTCGGAGCGTCCTCCGGTGACCGAAAGCGCGTGGCCGGCGAGGTCGGAGATGAGCCCGGACTTCACCACGGCGCCGACGACGATGAACAGGCCGACGAAGAAGAGCAGCGTCGACCACTCGACCGTCTTCAGGATCTCGTGCACGTCCTCCTTCGCGAGGATGATCAGCACGACCGCGCCGGCGAGCGCGATCGTGGCGCCCTCCAGGCCAAGCTGCCGCGCGAAGAGGAAGCCGACGATCGTCAGGCCGAGAACGCCGAGGCCTAGCCGCATCAGTCGTGGATCCTCGATACGCCGCTCCTCGCGGACGAGGCGCTCGATGTCCTCCGGCTCGAGCGCCGTCGTGGCCTCCGCGAGCTCGCGCCGGAACAGCCACCTCGCGAACGCGAGATAGGCGATCAGCGCCGCCAGGGCGGCGGGCGCCGCATGAACGAGAAAGTCGTTGAAGTCCTTGCCGAGCCGGCTGCCGACGATGATGTTCGGTGGGTCCCCGATGAGCGTGGCGGTGCCCCCGATGTTCGAGGCGAGGATCTCCGAGATCAGGAAGGGTACCGGGCTCGCGCCCAGGCGCTGGGCGATGAAGAAGGTCACGGGCGTCATGAGAACGACGGTCGTGACGTTGTCGAGGAGCGCGCTGGCTATCGCGGTGATGATCGAGATCAGCACGAGGAGGCGATACGGGCGGCCGCTCGCGCGCCGGACCGCTTCGACCGCGAGCCACTGGAAGATGCCAGTACGCCCCAGGATGCTCGCGATGATCATCATTCCGGCGAGCAGGAAGATCACGTTGAAGTCGACGATCTCGGGCGAGAACGCCTCGTGTTGAGTGACGAGCCCCAGGCCTATGACCATTACCGCGCCCAGCAGCGCGGCCACCGTCCGGTGCAGCTTGTCGGTGACGATGAGCGCGTAGATCGCGAGGAAGACCGCGGCAGAGAGGATCTGGGCCGGGATCATGCCGACACCTCCGCCGACCAGACCTTCCCGGCACACCGACCGCCGGCGTGAATCCTAGGCGAGCAGCGCCTCGCCGCTCATCCGGCCGCACCGCCGTACGCCCGATCGAGGAGGTCCATAAGGTGGACGACTCTGGCCGGAGACCGCGCCGCGCGCAGGCCGGCCTGGATCTGCATGAGGCAACCCGGGTTCGCGGTCAGGACCGTGTCCGCGCCGGTGCGGACGATGTTCGCGATCTTTCGTTCGAGGATCGCGCGCGCGAGGTCCGGCTGCGTGACGTTGTAAGTGCCCGCGCTGCCGCAGCACCAGTCCGCTTCCTCGAGCGGGACCACGTCAAGGCCCGGAATCGCGGCGAGCAGGGCGCGCGGCTGCTCGCGGATCTTCTGACCGTGAAGCAGATGACACGGATCGTCCCAGGTCACCCGTCCGTGAAGCGGGCCCGGCCGCTCACTCATGCCGAGGTCGCCGAGGAATTGGGTCGCGTCCTTGACCTTCGCGGCGAAGGCCGAGGCCCGCGCCGACCAGGCCGGGTCGTCCTTCAGGAGCCAGCCGTACTCCTTCATCGCGGCACCGCAGCCCGCCGCGTTGACGATCACCGCGTCGACCGGGTCTCGCTCGAACGCCGCGATGTTGCGTCGCGCGAGATCTCGCGCGAGCTCGCGCTCGCCGGCGTGTGCGTGCAGCGCGCCGCAGCAGGTCTGACCGACCGTCGTGATGACCTCGACGCGATTCCGAGCGAGGACCCGTGCCGTCGCCGCGTTCGTGTCACCGAATACGCTTCCCATGACGCAGCCCTCGAGCATCGCGACGCGGACGCGCGGCTCGCCCTGCAAGGGCGCCGCAACGAGCGGAGTTGCGGTCGCGCGGTCGGGCAGCAGCACGAGCAGGTCCGCCGTGCGCCGCGCGACGCCGAGTCGCGTCGCATGTAGAAGTGATCCCATCCCGAGCCGCTTCGCCGCGATCGACAATATCGCGAACGCGTTCAGCACGCGCCGGTGCGGAAGGAGCCACTCGAACGCCGCGGTGCGGATGAGCCGCTCGATAGCGGACCTCGGCCGGGCAACGACGATCTGCGACCGCGCCCCTTCGACGAGCTTGCCGTATTCCACGCCAGAAGGGCACGCGGTCTCGCACGCGCGGCAGTCGAGGCATTTGGAGATGTGATCCTCGAGGCCCGGCGCGTCGGCGCCGAGGCGGTGCTCCCACACGGTCTTCATGAGCCGGATGCGCCCGCGGGGCGAATCCATCTCGACCCCGAGCACCGCGAACGTCGGGCAGGTCGGGAGGCAAAAACCGCAATGGACGCACGCGGCGATCAGATCCTGCGACGGCGCGTCGGCGTTGGGGTAGGGAAGCGGCACCGGCCCGCTCACATGAAGGCCGATCGGCCGGGCTCGAGGATGCCCGCCGGATCGAAGGCCTCCTTGATGCGCCGCATCAGGAAGTCGCCGTTCGGGCGAGTCGGCCAGGTCAGAAGACGCGAGCGGAGGTGCTCGGCTCGGCGCTCGATCCGACCCGCGCCGCCGACCACGCGCGCGGCCAGCAGAAGCGCTTCGGCGTCGCGGATGACGGCGTCGTCGTCGCCTACGACGTGCGCGCGGGCGACTCCGCTCGCCGCATCGGCGACGAGCGTGGCGAGGGTTCCGAGCCGCGCGGCGCTCTCCGCGAAGGCGGCCGCCGCGGCCAGCGGAAGCGAGACCCGCACGAGTGCGCCGTCGACCCCTCGCGCCGGCAGCTCGCGCATCCGGCCGAGCTCGCGATCGAGCTCGCCGACCTTGCCCTGGCGTGTCGCGGCCTCGCGGCGCGCGTCCTCCATGGCGCGCTTCACGGTCGGTCCGGTGCCTCGCGCGTGCACCGCGAGTCGCCAACCGAACTCACCGCGTTCGACGACGCATGCCTCGACCCGAGAGGCCCCACGGACGATCGCGTGCGCGGCGGTGAACGCGTCGGCGGAGCGAGCGAATCCGGCGAGAAGCCCCTCGCTCGCGGCCGGGACCGGGAGGACCTTGACGGTCGCCTCGACGATCACACCCAGCGTTCCAAACGAGCCCACGAGCAGCTTGTCCAGGTCGTAGCCGGCCACGTTCTTCAC
>JBOGTG010000140.1:0-25549 GCA_050692175.1 Candidatus Limnocylindria bacterium
TTGGACCGGCGTCGGATGATTCGCTACACCGAACACGTTGAGCGATCGACCGCGCAGTAACGACCAGTCGAAACTCGTCCCGCGCACTGACTTCCCGGACGCTCGTGTCCTCGAGTTCGAATTCCCCGGACTCGAGATCGGCGTGGCCGAGTACGAGGAGGGCCCGACCGGCTGCACGATCTTCTCATTCGGCACACGCGCCTCCGTCTCGATCGATGTGCGCGGCGGATCGCCCGACGTGAGCGCCGGGCACCGTGAGGTCATCGAGGTGGTCTGTTTCGCCGGCGGGTCTCTGTATGGACTTGAGGCCTCGGCCGGAGTTGCCGCGGAGTTTTTTGCGAAGCGCGGTTACTCGACGAAGTGGATCGACATCGCGCTCGTATCCGGCGCCATCCTCTTCGACTACGGGCCCCGCTCGAACGCGATCTATCCGGACAAGGCGCTCGGGCGCGCCGCCGTCCGCGCGACGCGGCCGGGTCGGTTTCCCATGGGTGCCCGAGGTGCCGGCCGATCGGCAACCGCGAGCCACGGCACCGGCGCGGAGCTCGCCGGACAGGGCGGCGCGTACCGAGAGTCGGGCCCGACGAAGGTGCTCGCGTTCGTGGTCGTGAACGCGTATGGGTGCATCGTCGACCGCACCGGGAAAATCGTCCGCGGTAAGCCGACCGGCCCAGCGCCGGGGCGCGTGCCTCGCTCCGCGAACACGACGCTGTCGCTCGTCGTGACGAACCAGAAGCTGGACCGTCCGCAGCTGCAGTCCATCGGTCGGCAAGTGCACGCGTCGATGGCCCGCGGGATACAGCCGTTCCACGCCCGCTGGGATGGCGACGTGAACTACATGGTGTCCACGCAGGAGGTCGCGAACGCCGAGCTGGACGAGGTCACGCTCGGCGAGCTCGCGTCAGATGCGATGTGGGACGCGATTCTCGCTAGCTACGACCCTTAAAGGTCACCGCTCGGCGAGTGGCACCCAGCGCTTCCCGGTCGGGCCGGTGTACTCGGATTCGGGGCGGATGAGCCGGTTGTCGCCGTGCTGCTCCATGATGTGCGCGCACCAGCCGGCCATGCGTCCCACCGCGAAGATGGACGTGCCGAGGTCGGCGGGAATCCCGAGGAACGTGTACGTCGTGGCCGCGTAGTAGTCGACGTTCACGATGTTCACTTTTTCGGCGGCCGCCGGCGACATGCTCGGCCGGGCCTTCGCGATGGCTGCGACGAGACCCTCCTGGATGTCGAAGTACTTCGGTCCCTTCGAGTCCTTCGCGAGGTCCTGCGCGAACTTTCGGAGGAACTTTGCGCGCGGGTCCTCGGTCCGGTACACGCGGTGACCGAACCCTGAGAACTTGTACTTCGACGCGATCGCTTTCGCGACCCAGGCGTCGACGTGCTCGGGTGTCCCGATCTCGTCGAGCATCTTCATCGTCCCGTCGGTCGCGCCGCCGTGCAGCGGTCCCTTGAGAGCGCCGAGTCCGGCGGTCACGGCGGCGTGCATGTCCGCGAGCGTGGCCGCCGTGATGCGGGCCGCGAACGTCGAGGCGTTGAGGCCGTGCTCGGCTTGAAGGATGAAGCACGCGTTCAGGATCTCGGTCGCGCGCGGATGTCCCTCGTCGAGCCCGGCCATCCGCGCGAAATTCGCGGCGTGCCCGAGTGTCGGATCCGGCGTGACCGGCTGCTCGCCGCGCCGCCGCCGGATGTATGTCGCGAGGATCGTCGGCAGCTTCGCGGTGAGCCGGATCGCCTTGCGGTACTCGGCCTCGCGCGAGTTGTCGCCCTCGGCCGGATCCTCCACCGCCGATGCCGAGATGACCGTTCGGAGGACATCCATCGGCGTTCCGCTCTCGGACATCTGCCGAAGGATCTCCCGCAGGAACGGCGAGAGCGCCCGGTGCTTGGTGAGCTCGGCCTTGAAGTCGCGAAGCTCGTCTTTGTTCGGAAGATCGCCATTGAGCAGGAGATAAGCGACCTCTTCGTACTCGGCCTTGCCGACCAGCTCCTCGATCCGGTAGCCGCGGTACTGAAGGAAGTTGTCGCTGACCGAGGAGATCGCGGTGGTGGTGGCGACAACCCCCTCGAGACCCCTCGGAGCCACCTTTTCGCTTTCGACCGCCACGGACCGAGTGTCGCACAGCCGTGTCGATGGGCCTGTTGTGCCGAAGGTCACAAGCCATGGGACTTGCGACCCCAAACTGCCAGGGGTACAGTCCCGGCGGGACGGTCAGGCAGGCTATACCGTCCGGGGAGGACGAAACATCGGTCAGGCCCGCGCGTTCTCTCGGTAACGCGCGCTCAAGCAGTTAGCCCCTCATCCCACCCACCAGCGGAGGGCGGCGGCCGTAAGGCCGGCGCCCTTTCGCTATGGTTTCGGGCCTTAGTTTTGAGGCTAGGAAGGTTGCACCGCTGATCACACGCATGCGCATGGGCCCGCGCCGCCGAGACCCCGTCTCGCGTGATCGCTACCGCGCGATCGCTCGGGGCGCCGGCGTCCGGGGCCCGGCGCGACCCCGCTGGGTCGACGCGGCGCTTGTCGTCGCGCTCGCACTGAGCGCTCTCATCGCACTTCCACGCGCTGCTTCCGCCGCCGGAGCCGCGTTCGATCACGTCGTCACATCGATCCAGTCGGCGATCCCGCTCCTGCAGGGTCGGGGATCGATCGACCTCCCGGCGGGCGGTAGCTCGAGCGTCGGCGCCGCACCCGTGGCCGATTCACTTCCGGCCTATACGCGCGAGCCGCAGCTCCAGCTCACGGGCAAGGTTCCATCCTTCGCGGTGCAGGAAGGCCGCAGCCTGCAGATCGTCCTCAATGGCGCCGTCGTCGCTACGAAGCCACTCGACCCGAGCGGGGCATTCAGTGCGGCGCTCGCGCTCAAGGATGGCGCGAACTCGATCAGCGTCACGCTCATCGCGGACCGAGACGTCGTCGCCGCGTCGTCGTACACGGTCGTGCTCGACCGCATGCCTCCGACCGTGACCGTCGCGAGGCCCGCGTCTGGCGCCACGGTCGATGCGCAGAACATCGTCGTCGCCGGAACGACAGAGCCGGGATCGAGCATCACGGTGAACGGACGGATCGTCGTTACCACGCCGGAGGGCGGATTCACCGATTCCTTCTCTGCGTCACCAGGATCCGTGCCGATCACCGTTGTCGCCCGCGACCGCGCGGGGAACGAAACGACGCAGAAGCTCACGGTCGTCGCACAGCAGGTGACCCAGACGACGGGCGTGACCGTGACGGTCACGCTTGACAAGTCGACCGTACGGCCCGGTCAGGGCGTGCTCGCGACCATCTACGTGGTCGGAGTCACCGGACCGCGCGCCGGCGTCCCGATCACTCTGTCGGTCGGGATCGTCCCGATCGGGACGGCCGTGACGGACGGAACGGGCACCGCGCGGATCGGCTTCGCCGCCCCACCTACCGAAGGCGATGCGAGCGTCGTCGTGCTCGCCGCCGGCTCATCGGGAAGGGCCTCACTGACCGTATCCGCGCGCTGAGGCCGATACTCGCGCGAACGTGAGCGACGCCAACCTCGTCCTATTCTCTTTGCTCGGCGGCACCGCGCTCCTTCTCTATGGAGTGCGATTCGTCGGCGAGGGCCTCCAGCGCGCGGCGGGCACACGCCTCCGCCACATCCTCTCCACGCTCACCGGCAATCGCCTCAAATCGCTCCTGGTCGGCGCCGGAGTCACGGCGGTATTGCAGTCCTCGAGTGCGACGACGGTCATGCTTGTGGGCTTCGCGTCCGCCGGCCTCCTCAGCCTGCGGCAGACGATCGGCGTGATCCTGGGTGCCGACGTCGGCACGACGGTCACAGTGCAGCTCCTCGCGTTCGACCTGCTCGAGCTCTCGCCGCTCGTCGTTTTCATCGGCTGGGTCCTCTACGTCAGCGGCCGTGGGACGGTGCGCTACATCGGGCAGGCGATCCTCGGGTTCGGCTTCCTCTTCCTGGGGATGATGATCATCCACGACGGCACCGCGCCGCTTGCCACGAACGCGCTCTTCGCGGACCTGCTTCGCGCGCTGACCGACCAGCCACTCGTGCTCGTCCTGATCTCCGCTGCGTTCACCGCGCTGGTGCGGTCGAGCGCCGCCGTCATCGGCCTCGCGCTCTCACTTGCGTCGGCCGGTCTCATGCCGCTCCTTGGTGCGATTCCCATCATCGTCGGCGCGAATGTCGGCACCGCGGCGACCGCTGTGCTTGCCGCGGTCGGGCAGAACGCGGAAGCACGCCGCGTTGCGGCGGCGCACGCCGCGTTCAAGATCGTCGGGGCGGTCATCTTCTTCCCGTTCATCGTCCCGTTCGCCGATCTCGTGCGCCTGACCGCGCCGGACGTTCAGCGCCAGATCGCGAACGCGCACACGATCTTCAACGTGGCGCTCGCGCTCGTCTTCCTCCCGTTCGCCGGACTCGCGGCGGACCTCATCACCCGAATGATCCCCGAGTCGAGACGCACCGAAACCGGCCCGATGTACCTCAATCCAGCGGTCCTGGACACGCCCGCGGTCGCGCTCGGGCAGGCGCTTCGCGAGGTCCTTCGCATGGGCGACGTCGTCCTTCGGTCACTGCGCGAGACGCGCGTCGTCCTCGAGCGCGACGACGCAGGGCTGATGCGCGAGATCATCGCGCGTGACGATCTCATCGACCGCCTTGAGGAGGAGATCAAGCAATACCTCGTCAAGCTTCGCGAGCACTCCCTGACGGAGGAGCAGGCCGAGCGCGAGACCGCACTCATCTTCGTCATCGTGAACCTCGAGGAGATCGGCGACGTGATCGACAAGAACCTCATGGAGCTCGCCGAGAAGAAGATCCGCGGGAACCACGTCTTCTCGGCGCAAGGCTGGCGCGAGATCGCCGATTTGCACGCGAAAGTCGTAGAGAACCTCGAGCTCGCGATCGGCGCGCTCGCGTCCGGCGACCGCGAGGTCGCCGAAAAGGTCATCCGCCACAAGTCCATCGTCAACACGATGGAGCGCCAGCTCCGCGCCGCGCACATCCAGCGGCTGCACGAGGGCCTCCGCGAATCGATCGACACGTCGAGCATCCATCTCGACCTTCTCGCGTCGCTCAAACGCGCGAACTCGCTCGTCACGGGTATCGCGTATGCGGTGCTCGGCCAGCACAATGCCTAGCGGGCGCCCCTTTGTCGGCACGTCGGGCTGGGCGTACACGACGTGGAAGCCGGTCTTCTATCCGACGGACGTAAAGTCGAAGGACTTCCTCCGCTACTACGCGACCCGTTTCTCGACCCTGGAGGTGAATTACACCTTCAACCACCTCCCGACCGAGAAGAACATCGCCGGGTGGCGCGAGGCGACCCCGCCCGAGTTCCTCTTCGCCCTCAAAGCCTCCCGGCAGATCACGCACTACCGCCAGCTGCAGGACCCCGCCGATACGCTTCCCCTCTTCTTCGAGCGCGCGCGGCCGCTCGGCGATCGGCTCGGCCCGGTGCTTTTTCAGACGCCACCATGGCTCAAGCGCGACGACGATCGTCTTGCCGGCTTTCTGGCGTCGCTCCCGCGCGACGCGCGATGTGCGCTCGAGGTCCGCGATCCGTCGTGGTACGTCGACGATGTCTACGAGCTCCTGCGCACCGCCGGCGTCGCCCTCGTGCACGCCGAGGGAGAGAAAGCGCCGTCTCCGATCGCGACGCTTGGAAGGACATCGCCGTTCGCGTACGCGCGCCTCCGTAAGCGCGAGGGCTACACCGAGGACGAGGTCGGTGCGTGGGCAGGGCGCCTCCGTCCGATGCTCGATGCGGGCAAGGACGTCTATGCCTACTTCCGGCACGACGACACCGGCGCGAACGCACTCTCCGCCGAGCGGCTGCGCGATCTGCTCGCGGCCTAGCATCTCCTCGTGAACGGCCGATGGCTCGCGACCTCCGTCGCGCTCGGCAATCTGCTGGTCCCGCTGAACTCGACGATGATCGTCGTCGCGCTTCCGCAGGTCGCGCGCGATCTCGGTGTCGACGTCGCGGACACGTCGTGGCTCGTCACCTCGTATCTCATCGCGATGGCCGCGCTGCAGCCGATCGCCGGACGCGTCGGGGATCGACTCGGCCGCCGGAACGTGATGCTCGTGGCGCTCGTCTACTTCGCGGTCGCGTCCGCCGGCGCAGCCGCGTCGAGCTCCCTCCTGCTGCTGACCGTGTTCCGCCTCAACCAGGCGATCGCCGCGGCCGCCCTTGTCCCAAACGGTCTCGGGCTCCTGCGCGAGGCGATCCCGAGCGGCCGCCGCGGCGCGGAGTTCGGGATCGTGAGCGCGGCCACGGCGGTGGGCGCGACGGCCGGGCCGCTCGTCGGCGGTTTCCTCGCGGTGATCGACTGGCGCTGGATCTTTCTCGTCAACGTGCCGATCTGCGGGGCCGGTCTGGCGCTCTCGTGGCGCGTCTTACCTTCTCGAGCGCCGCGCGAGACGACGCGGTTCGACCTGGCCGGCGCGGTGGGACTTGGCGTCGTTCTCCTCGCGGCTGCGTGGGTGCTGGTGTCGCTTGGGCGCGGCCTCGACCCCGTGACGGTCGCGATCGGCGTCGCCGTGCCGCCCGCGGCCGTGGCGCTCCTGCGGTATGAATCGCGTCAGCCCGATCCCGCGCTCCCGCCCTCGCTCTTCCGCATCCGTCCGTTCGCCGCGGCGTGCGCGACGGTCGCGTTCCAAAACCTCGCGATGTACGGGACGTTCCTCGCCCTCCCGGTGGCGCTGGCCGGCGCGAGCGTGCGCAGCGGCGTCGCCCTCGCCGCGTTTTCCGGCGGGTCGATCATCCTCGCGCCGCTCGGCGGTCGCGCCGCCGATCGGTACGGACCGCGCCTACCGACCTTCGCGGGCGCACTGTTCCTTGGTGTTGGGCTCGTGCCGCTCGCGCTGTCCGCCGGACAGCTTCCGCTCGAGCTGCTTGCCGCGACGCTCGCGTTCGCCGGCATCGGGCTCGCGCTCACCTTCCCATCCATGAGACTCGCTGCGGTCGAGGTGGTGCCCGAGCGGTACGCGGCACTCGCGTCCGGTGTGTTCTCGACGAGCCGCTACTTCGGCGGAATGCTGGGATCGGTCGCGATCGCGATCGCGCTCGCCGGCTCGGCCTCGACGGACTCCGTGCGGTTTCTCTTCTGGCTATTCACGGCGGCCGCGTTCGCTGCCGCGATCCCGAGCCTGGCGCTGCCCGGACGGCCCGTCGCTCACGGCCCGCCGATCGCGGAAGAGGTTGCGGGCTAGGCGGAGAGGCGACGCACGATCCCGGCGGTCCCGTCGACCTCGAGCGGCTCGCCATCGACGAGCGTCGAGAGCGCGACCGACGTTCCCACCACAGCCGGGATCCCGAACTCGCGCGCTACGACCGCGGCGTGCGAAAGGGGACCGCCCACCTCGGTGACGACCGCGGCGGCGCTGGTGAAGAGCGGGATCCACGACACGTTCGACGACTGGCACACCAGCACGTCGCCGCGCTGGAACTTCGCGAACTCCTCGAGGTTGCGCACGAGGCGCGCCGGGCCGCGTGCCACCCCAGCCGACGCAGGAGCGCCGCGAAGCGCCTTGGAGGGATCGTACTGATCGGCTCGATACAGCAAGTGCCAAAGAGGCCCGCCTTTGGCGCCCGCGCCCTGACTTGTGTCCTGCTGGCCGATCGTCTCCGGCGATTCGAGCCGCCTCCACCGAGCCTGCTCGGCTTCACGTTCAGCGATGAGGTCTGCGAGGTCGCGCGGCGCGCGTAGCGCATCACGGACCTCGCCGAGATAGAGGAGGAAGATCTGCTCGCGGTCACGCAGAGCGCCGTCTCGCACGAGGCGCGCACCGAATGTCCGCGCGGCCCTCCCCATACTTGCGTGGTTGCGCCGGTCGAGCCAGTAGTTGTGCTCCTCGGTGAGTGGCCCGGTCGCGCACGCCGTGGCGAGCACTTCCTCGAAGCGCGCCAGGTCCTCCGGCCGGTCCTTCAGGGTCGTCCGGGAATGCGCGGCGACCTCGTTGGCGCGCCGACGCAGCCGGCCACGTCGTTCGTCCGGATCCTCGACCGGACTCGTCAGGCGACGCCCGATGGCGTCAAGAAGAAGGGTCGGGTCGTCGCGCCAGGCGACAGAACCGAAATGGTCTCCGGAGGCCCCGGCCTCGCCGTGCATGCCGAGGAACGCATCGAACGCGTTCGCGAACGCTTCGTCGAGCGAGCGCACGTCGTCGTGCGACGCTCCGCGTCCGATCGCCTCCGCGACCGCGGGCGACCGCCCCGCCGCCGCGGCGAGATTGTGCAGATCGCGCTCGAGCCGCTGCAGCGTCGCGGCGAGTCCCTGTGTGAGCGCGAGCGCGTCCGCCTGCGTTCCGCCGACGAGCGTTTGATAGGTCTCGGTGAGCTCATCCATGACGGTGTAGGAGGCGGCGGTGACCAGCATGTGGATCCGCCATGCGCGGCGATGCCGTCGCCACAGGTCGTCCCACGCCGCCGCGGCTTCGTCGGGGCTGAGCGCATCCAGCGACAGCACGCGCATCCACGCGTAGTGCTCATCCAGCTCGGGCAGATAGCGCTCGTCCCAGTCGCGCCGCATGCGTCGCGCGAGCCGCCTGCGACGCTCGACCGCCTCCTTCTGGTGAGTGGCCATCTCCTCCGGCGGACGGAGCAGCTTCGTACTCGTGTAGCTCCGTCCGTTGAAGCCCGAGAGTCGCGTGAGCATCGGCGGCCCCAGCTCTTCGTCGCGGCGCCTAATTCCATAGGACGCGCCGTGCGTCGTGTAGTCGATCGCGAGCGGCGGGACGACCTGAGTGTTGTGCGCGTCATCGCGGCGCCACAGGAGCCTCGCGTCCTGCGGATCCTTCCAGGTCACCGGAAAGAGCCGTCGCACCGTTCCCGCTGAGCCATCGACCTCGAGCGGTTCGCCGTCGGCGAGCGTCGAGAGCACCCCGCCGGTCGCCACGACGCAGGGAACGCCGAATTCGCGCGCCACGACCGCCGCATGGCAGAGGGACCCGCCGATCTCGGTGACCACAGCGGCGGCCATCGTGAAGAGCGGTGCCCACGAGACGGTCGTCTGCCGGCACACGAGGACATCCCCCGCATTCATCTTCGAGAAGTCCTCGTCGCCGGTGATGAGCCGGGCGCGTCCGCGCGCGGTGCCTGCCGATGCCGCGACCCCTTTGAGTGCGTACGGGTCGTCTTGCGCGACCGCGTAGGCGAAGTCCACCCGCTCGAGCGCGACGCCCGGTGTTGCGGGGCCCGGCGCGTTCGGTGGCGCGCCGACCGTCTTTGGAGCTCGAAGCTGCCTCCAGCGCGCGAGCTCGTGACGCCGGCGCGAGACGAGGTCGCCGAGCGGCTTCGGCGACCGCAGGGCAAGAGCGATCTCGGGGACGTAAAGAAGGAAAATTTCATCGACGGAAGCGAGGACCCCGTCGGCGACGAGGCGCGCGCCGACAGCTTGGACCGCGCGCCGGACGTGCGCATGACAGAGCCGGTCGATCCAGTAGTTGTGCTCTTCGGTCAGCGGGCCGGCGGTGGTCGCCGCTGCGAGGACTTCCTCGAAGCGGGCAAGTTCCTCCGAGCGATCGGCCAGGTGCGCTCGCGCCCCCTCCGTGATCTCGGTCGCGCGCGCGCGGACCCGCGCAACACGCGCCTCCGGATGCTCGCCATTCGATCGCAGGCGTTGCGCAAGCACCGTGAGGAGCTTTGCCGGGTCGTCGCGCCAGGCGGCCGACTCGAGGTCGAGGTTCTCCTGGCCGATGTCCCCGTGCACATCGAGGAAGCTCTCGAGCTCGCGTGCGAATACGGCCCCGCCTTCGAGGCGAGCGAGGTTCGTCGCCGAGCGCTCACCGTCCACGATCGCCGTCGCGATGGCGGTGTACCGCCGAACGGTCTCGGTGAGTCCGTGCAGGTCGCGCTCGAGGAGCTGCAACGTCGGCGCTTGACCTTGCGTGCACGCGAGCGCCTCTCCGCCGCCCTTCCCGACCAGCTTCTCGTACGTCTGCGCGAGCTCTTCCATGACGGGATAGGCCGAGCCGGTCACGATGAAATGGATCGTCCAGATGCGGTTCACACGCCGCCACATCTCGAGCCAGGCTTCGACCGCCGGGCCGCCCTCCATCCGCTCGAAAGCGATGGCGCGCATCCACGCGTAGTGCCTGAGGATCTCGGGGAGGAATTCGTCGTCCCACTGACGCCGGAGCGTGCGCCCGAGGGCGCGCCGCAGCGTCGCCATTCGCGTCAGCTCCGCGGGGAGGCGATCCTCCGCTACCAGCAGTTTCTCGCTCGCGTAGAAGCGGCCGTTGAAGGCCTTATGGCGGACGAGCAGGGGGAAGCCGATCGAGCCCAGTCGTTTCCGGATGCCGTAATCGGGACCGTAGGTGATGAATTCGGTCGAGAGCGGAGCGAAGACCCGGTCGAAATGCGCGTCCTCACGTTCCCACGTCAGGCTCGCGTCCTCGGGGTCGTCCCAAGTGACCGGGAATTCGTCGGCGAGCGTCGTGATCGGACGGCACTGCAGGAGGTGAAGCTCGCCCGCGCGCAGCGCGCACTCGATGTCCACCGGTCCACCCATCACCGTTTCGAGCTGGATCGCAAGCCGCGCGATCGCCGCGATGTCGGTGTCGTCAAGCGCACCGTTGTCTGTGCTTCGCGATGCGATCGCCAGGTCGCTCTTGCGCACCGTGTAGCTGTCGGGCGTGATCGTGCCGGAGGCGATCGCGTCGCCAAGCCCGAGCGCCGCGTTGACGACGACGACGTCACGGCGCCCGCTCACCGGGTCGGCGCTGAAGGCGATGGCCGAGGCGTCGGCGGGGACCATGAGCTGCACGAGAACCGCCATGCGCGGCGGGCCCGCAATCCCGCGCTGCTTGCGGTACGCCGCGGCGCGCTCGGACGACACTGAGCGCCAGCATTCGAGCAGCGCGTCGACGATGGCGTCAACACCGCCGACATCGAGCACGGTCTCGTGCTGGCCGGCGAAGGAAGCGTCGCCGGCATCTTCGCCGATGGCCGAGGAGCGCACCGCCACCCGCGGCCTGGGCTGGTCGACGCGACGAGCGAGATCGGCGTAGGAAGCGGCAACCAGCTCGCGCAGCCGTGCGCGGGCGCGGGGGTCGCCATCGAGCGCCGGGCGCAGCTCGTCGAAGGCTGACACCTCGAGACAGAACCCGGGCGGCACGCGGAACGACGTCGCGAGCCGCCCAAGGTTCGCGGTCTTCGCGCCGACGGTCGTCGCGTCCAAAGACGCGGGCTCTCCCAGCCACGCCACCTGCATTGGCGGGCGAGTCTAGTGCGCAGCAGCAGACCGCAGACCGCCAGGTCGAGGACGACGAGTATTGAGTCGTGAGCCCGGTCCTCGTCAGCGTCATGAGCCTCGCCAGCATCGCTACCTTCATGGTCGTCGCGCAGATCTCTCGGTACCGCGCGGTCGCGCGGCGCGGCGCGACGGTGGCTCGCGCCGGCGGACTCGCCCGATACATCGCATACCTCGTCTTCGTTCCGTACATCGTCATCGTCGCCCGCCCCGGTCCCGAGCTCGACGTGCCAGAGCCGCTGCGATGGATCGGACTCCTTCTTATCTGGCTTGGCGTCGCCCTCGCGCTCTGGGCCGTGGTGACGCTGGGTCGTCATTACGACCTCGAGCCCGAAGTGCACCAGGATCACGAGCTCGTTCGTGCCGGCCCGTACCGGTTCGTTCGCCACCCTGTTTACACGGGCCTCGCGCTCCACTTCGCCGGCGCGTGCCTGGCGACGGGGAACCTTCTGCTCATCGCGGGAACTCTGTTTGTGACCGTTCCGGCGTTCTATCTCCGCGCGCGAGCGGAGGAGCGTCTCCTCCACGAGCGCTTCGGCGCGGCGTACGACCAGTACGCCCGCGAGGTCGGAATGCTTGTGCCCTTGCTTTAGCCTGTGCGCGGCACTAGCAACTCGCGTTGGAGGAGGGACACGTGAACTGGGTAGCGATCATCGTCGCAACCGCCGCCGCAATGGTCATCGGCTACATCTGGTACGGGCCCGTTTTCGGCAAGTCATGGATGACACTGTCCGGTCGGGGCATGGGTGAAGGACAGTCGGCCGGACCGCTGTACGCGCTCACCGCGCTCGCGGCAGCCGTCGAAGCCGTCGCGCTCAACTGGTTCATCAACGAGACCGGCTGGACGACCGGGGCAGGTGGCGCGCTCATCGGCCTCTATGCCGGGCTCGGGTTCATCGCGACCGCGTTCTTCTCGCAGGTGCTCTTCGCGGGCCGTCCCCCCCGCCTGTACGCGATCGACGCGGGCTATCAAGTCTTCCAGGCGATCGTCTTGGGAGCGATCATCGGATTCCTTGGCGGCGGGAGACTCAGCTAGACGCCTGAACGCCCCTGGATCGCGATCGCGCCGTCGGGCGGCGCGACGAGACCGGGGTGCAGGATCGACGCCAGCAGCTCGGCGCCGTCGACCAGTCTCGGGCCTGGTCGGCTGAAGTACGCGGCGCCATCGACGCCGAACACGCGCGCGCCGGCGAGATCGCCGAGCGCCTCCGCTTCGGTCGCGGCACGCTCCGCGTCCCAGCCGCACGGCATCGCGATGACGATCTCGGGGCGCGCCGCGCGCACGTCGTCCCAGGTGATCTCACGCGAGCGCGCGCCGGCGATCCCAAGCAGGTCCTCGCCACCCGCGATGCGCACCTGCTCCGGGACCCAGTGACCCGCGTTGAACAAGGGGTCGAGCCATTCGAGACACGCCACGCGTGGTCGCGGAAGGTCGGCGACGCTTTGGGAGACCAAAGCGAGCCGCTCACGGAGACCCTTCATCACGCGAACGGCGGATTCCATTCGGCCGAGCGCGGCCGCGACGCGGCGGAGATCCCTAAACATGCCCTCGATCGTCGATGCGTCGAGCGGCACCACCAGAGGCTCGTGTTCGAGGTCCGTGGGTAGGCCCTCCAGCGTGACGGCACACACCGCGCAGAGGGTCTGGCCGAGGATCACGTCGGGCCGCGCTTCGCGCAGCGCACGCTCGTCGAGATGGAACGTGCTCTCGCCGCGGGCGCCCGCCTCGCGGACATGCGTATCGATCTCGCGCGCGCTCGCGTCGGCTGGGATCGTGGATCGCGTCACCCGTGGGAGTGCAAGGGCGCTGGGCGGGAAGTCGTCGTCGTGGGTAACCGCGACGAGCTCATCGATCGCGCCGAGCGCCCAGACCATTTCTGTGGCGGCGGGGACGAGCGAGACGACGCGCACCGTCGATAGCGTATGCCCGTGGACGATCTGATCCTGGAGGTCGCGCGCGAGACGGTGCGGACTTGGCCTGACCTGGCGCTCGGAACGCGTACCGCGCGGCCAAGGACGTGGGGGGCGCTCGCCGGCCACGGGGTCGCGGCGCTGCGTGCGCGGCTCGGCCGAGAGCTCACCGACGCCGAACGTCGGGCGTTCTGGGCGGCGTTGTGGCGCGAGGCAACGGACGCGCCGTAGGTGAACTCCGCCTAGGCTCAGTCGCGCGGGGACCGAATCCGACCGGGAGGCTGCCGTCCATGGCGCCGCACGGCCTGATCCTCACGATCACGATCGCGCTGGGCGTGGCCTTCCTGGGCGGCTTCCTCGCCGCCAAATTGCGGCTTCCCCCGATCGTCGGCTATCTCGCTGCCGGCATCGCCGTCGGCCCGTTCACGCCGGGGCTCAGCGCGGACCCGGCGATCGCCACCGAGCTCGCCGAGGTCGGCGTGATCCTCCTCATGTTCGGCGTCGGCGTCCACTTCTCCCTCGACGATCTTTGGGCCGTCCGCTGGGTCGCGATACCTGGTGCTGTCGGCCAGATAGTCATCGCGGTGGCCGTGACCACGCTCGTCGTTCCGCTCTGGGGCTGGACCTACGCGCAGGGGATCGTGTTCGGTCTCGCGATCTCGATCTCGAGCACGGTCGTGCTCATCCGGACGCTCACCGACGTCGGCCTGCTGGAATCGGCGCACGGGAAGATAGCCATCGGCTGGGTGGTGGTCGAGGACCTCGCGATCGTGATCGCGCTCGTGCTACTGCCGCCGCTCGCGTCGGTCTTCGGAGGCGGCGTCGGGGAGGACCTCCCGTTCCGTCTCGTGGTGACGCTCGGGAAGGTCGTGCTGTTCGGCGTCCTCATGGTCGCGGTGGGCACGCGTGTGATCCCATGGCTTCTCGGGCAGGTTGCGCGAACCGGTCATCGGGAGCTCTTCACCCTCGCGGTCCTCGTCGTGGCGCTCGGCGTCGCCGTCGTGGCCGCGTTCGCATTCGAGGTGTCACTCGCCCTGGGCGCGTTCCTCGCGGGTGTCGCGATCAGTGAATCAGACCTGAGCCATCAGGCCGCGGCCGAGGCGCTGCCCCTGCGCGACGCGTTCGCCGTGCTCTTCTTCGTCTCGGTCGGCATGCTCTTCGATCCGAGCTTCATCGTGCGCGAGCCGCTCCTCGTCGCGGCCGTCGTCGCGCTCATCGTGCTTCGCAAGTGGCTCGTGTCGTCGGCCATCGTCCTCGTGCTGGGCTACCCGATCCGGACGGCGCTCATCGTCGGCGCCGGGCTCGCCCAGATCGGCGAGTTCTCGTTCGTCCTCTCCGAGGTCGACCGGCAGCTCGGCATTCTCCCCGCGGACGCACACGACCTCATCATCGCCGCGGCCCTGATCACGATCACGCTGAACCCGATCCTCTTCCGCTCCGTGGAGCCGATCGCCGAGCGGCTGCGCGACGTGCCGGCGGTCCGGGGCTTCGACGAGCGGCGCGCCGGCACGCTCGCTCATCTCGAGCGCGACCTCGAGGAGACGCTCCAGCGGCACGCGGTGGTCGCGGGGCATGGCCGGGTCGGATCGCTGGTCACGAGCGCGCTCCAGCGCCGGAACATGGAGGTCCTCGTCGTCGACCAGGACCGCCGGATCGTCGAGGACCTGCGTGGGGCCGGGACGGCCGCGATCTACGGCGACGCCGGCCACGCGCTCGTCCTCGAACGGGCGCATCTGGAACGCGCGATCCTGCTCGTCGTCGCGCTCCGCGACCCGCAGACCTCGCGTCGCGTCGTCGAGTTCGCGCGCCGGCAGAACGAACGCATCGGCATCGTGGCGCGAGCGCACACCCGTGACGCGGCCGACTACCTGCGAAAGGCCGGAGCGAACGAGGTCGTGCTCGGCGAGGAAGAGCTCGCGATCGAGATGACCGGGTACGCGCTGCACCGGCTCGGCGTCTCGCCGCAGGAGATCGCGCTCATTGCGAGGGGACTGCGCGCTCGCTAGTTCGAGTAGATCTGCCAGTCCGCGGGGACCACGTGCACCCAGGTCTGTCCCGGGGAGAGATAGATCCTGTGGCCGTAGAAGTTTGTGAAGACGAATGGGTCGAGCAAAGTCGCGCGGGACCACCACCCGTCCTGACGCAGGCCATCCCGGAAGATCGAGGCCAGACCGGTGCCGGTCATGCGCATGTCGAGGCTCGCGGCACCGCCGGCGTCGTCGCGCACGTCGGTCGCCCAGATGTCGGTGCGGATGATCACGATCGTCTTCGCCATTATCCACGCGCCGTTCGCGGCGTCGACCTCGAGGACGGAGCGCGCGCCGTTCGATTGGTAGCGAAGGTAGATGTTGGCGCCTGCGTCGTAGTCGTAGCGAACGCGCGCGTCGGCGCGGTACGGAACGGTGAGCGTTCGCGCCGGGACGCTCCCCAGAAAGCCACCGAGCGTTGCCGGATGGTTGGCCAGCGCGAGGAAGTCCCAGCCCGGGACGTCGACCGAGCCACCGCCGCCGACCTCGCTCGTCGCGGCGCGGAGCGCCTGCGACGAGGTGAAGAGGTTGTGCGGCGCCACTTTGCCGTCGACGTTCGAGCGGTAGAAGGCGTTGCCCTGGCCGATTTGCGGGGAGACCCCGACGTAGAGTCCCGCCGCGATGTCCTGCCGCACGAGGCTCTCCATGAGCTGCGAGGCGCCCGAGAAGATGAGCGAGCCGCGGACCATCGGCGTCGTGTAGCGGTCCGAGAAGCGCACGCTGCGCACCGCGCCGATGGTCTGCGGGTCCTGCGAGTGGTAGTAGGCGGCGAGCCGTGTGATGAAGCCCTCGACGAGAAGCTCCCAGACCATGTCCGCCTGGCTGAGGCCGTAGTGCGGTCGCCCCGCGGGCGCGTTGTCGATCTTCACGGCGAGCGTGCGGCGATGAACGTTCGGCTGTCCCCCGAGGAGGGGCATGCCGTTCAAGGGCCAGCAGGTCGCGCATCCGAGTGCCCGTACCTCGTTGGCCGGAGTCGTCCACGCGTCCGCCGAGTACGAGAGCGCGCGGCCGACGCTCGTGAGCAGGCCCACGTGCGTCACGCCGTCGCGGCCCACGGTCAGCGTCGCGACGTCGGCCTTGCCGTCCTTGTTCCAGTCGCCGGCGACGATCTGCGTCGAGGGCCACGGCACGGCGCCAATCGGCCACGCGACGCCGATCACGTCGCGGAGCGCGTGGCCGTCCGCCGCGAACAGCAGGTGGACGCGCGAGGACGTGTCCGGGTAGGAATACAGATCGACGATGTCGGTCTGTTTGTCGCCGTCGAAGTCACCAGCGACGAAGCGCGCTCTGCCGATTTCGAAGAACCCCGGCGCGGAGGTCCAGCGGCCCGCGAATCCGGCCAGCGGCGCGAGGCTGCCGCCGGCATCGAGGTCGAAGATGTGGACCTTGATCGAGAGATCCGCGTACTGGTAGATCATCGCGATCTGGTCGCGGCCCACTGTGCGCGTGAAGCGGCCCGCGACGAAGCGCGCGAGCGCGGGGTCGATCTGACCCGGACCGGAATCGTAGAGGCCGCGATCGCCCTGGTACCGAATGAATGAGGGGCCCGCCTCGAGGTAGAGGAGCTTCATCGCGAAGTTGTCCTGCGCGTAGGGGATGAGTATTCCCGGGAGTCCGGTCCCCGTGAACGTGCCGGTCAACAGATCGCGCGCGCGATGCCAGTCGAAGTTGTTGTGACGCCAGAGCCCGGGGTTGCCCTGATAGGTGAAGCTGGTCCCGGTGGAGAGCCAGCCGATGAGACGCACCGTAAGGTTGCCGTCGTTGTAGAGGACCGCGAGGTCGGTCTTCCCGTCCGCATTCAGATCGAGCGCCGCGACCTTCATCCGCCCGAGGTCGAAGCTGTTCGCGCCTGCCAGGAACCACTGCGTCGACGCGAACTTGGGGTCGGCGGTCGTTCGGTCGAGCACGACGATGCGCAGCCCGAGGTCGTCGTTCGGGTCGTAAAGCGTCGCGATCTGCTGATAACCCGCGCCCTTGAAGTCGCCCGCGACCGAGTAGCCCTGCCCGAGCGTCTGCGCGTACGCGACGCCGCCGGACCGAGTTGCGCCGGAAGGGATGAGCCATGCGGCGGAGATGACGAGGGTGAGAAAGAAAGTCGCGACGCGACGAAATCTCATCCGCGAGCACTCTAACGGACGAAAACCCTCTTGCCGACCCTTCACGCGAAGTTAGGAACGCTCGGTAGACCGTTCTGTAACGCCTAGCGGCGCAGCGCCTCTTTCACCAAGCCCGGTATTTCACTCGGCGCGTTCGCGACGGGGATCCCGGCCTCGTCGAACGCGCGCACCTTCGATTCCGCAGTGCCCTGATTGCCCGAGACGATCGCGCCGGCGTGGCCCATCCGCTTGCCGGGCGGCGCGGAACGCCCCGCGATGAACGCGACCGCGGGCTTCTTTCCTTCGGAGCGCATGTACTCGGCGGCGCGCTCCTCGGCAGCCCCGCCGATCTCGCCGACGATCACGATCGCCTCGGTCTCGGGATCCTCATTAAGGAGTCGGACCGCGTCCGGCGTCGGCAGGCCGACGACAGGATCGCCGCCGACGCCGATGCACGTGGACTGTCCGAGTCCGGCGCGCGTGAGGAGGTCGGCGATCTCGTACGTGAGGGTGCCGCTGCGGGAGACGAAGCCAACGCCGCCGGGCGAGAAGTTCTCGGCGGGCATGATGCCAATCTTGCTCTGCCCAGGCGTGATCGCGCCCGGCCCGTTCGGTCCGACGAGCGTCGTGCCCGCCGTCTCGAGTACGGCCGCGACCTTCAGCATGTCGGCGATCGGGATGCCTTCGGTGATCGCGATCACCAGATCGATCTGAGCGTCGATCGCTTCGAGGAGGGCGTCCATCGCCGCCGGCGCGGGGACGAACACGATGGAGGCGTTCGCTCCCGTCTCGTCGACGGCCACCGCGACCGTGTCGAAGATCGGAATCCCGTCGATCGACGTACCTCCGGCGCCAGGCTTCGTCGCGCCGACGACCTTGGTCCCGTACTCCTTCATCCGCTCGGCGTGGAAGCGGCCCTCGCGGCCCAGGCCCTGAACGATCACGCGCGTGTCGCGGCCGAGAAGAACGCTCACGCTCTCGCTGGTTCCTTCGCGAGGCGGACCGCCTCCGCGGCGGCCTCGTCCATCGTCTCCCGCGACTCGAGCGGCGCGCTCTCGAGGAGCTTGCGGCCTGCCTCTGCCTCGGTCCCCGAAAGCCGCACCACGAGCGGGACGCGCGGAGGGTGCGCTTGGATAACGTCGAGGATCCCCTTCGCGACCTCGTCGCCGCGCGTGATCCCGCCGAAGATGTTTATCAGCACGCTGCGCACGCGGGGGTTCGAAAGCACGATCTCGAGCGCGGCTTTCACGACCGCTTCCTTCGCTCCGCCGCCAACGTCGAGGAAGTTCGCGGCGCGACCGCCGGCGTTCCGCACCGCGTCGAGGGTTGCCATCACGAGCCCCGCGCCGTTGCCGATGATCCCGACGTCTCCATCCAGCTGCACGTAGCTGAACCCGAGCGCGCGCGCCTTCTCCTCCGCCTCTTCGTCGGCCGCGACCTCCTTGAGCTTCGCGAGCTCCGGCAGCCGAAAGAGCGCGTTGTCGTCGATATCGAGCTTCGCGTCGCCCGCGAGCACCGAGCCGTCCTTTTGGACGAACAGCGGGTTGATCTCGACCAGGGTCGCGTCGGTCTCGCCGTACACCCGGTAGAGGCGCCGCGCGATGTCTACGACGGCCTCGCGTTGAGCGGGCGCGACTCCCGCCGCGAACACGAGCGCACGCGCCTCGAACGGAAGGAGGCCGAGCAGAGGGCTCGGCCAGCCGCGTGCGATCGCCTCCGGACGCGACGCGGCCACCTCCTCGATATCCATGCCGCCGACTGTTGAGAGCATTACGACCGGTCGGCGGCGATCGCGGTCGAGGGTGATTCCGACGTAGAGCTCACTCGCGACGTCCGCCGCGCGCTCCACGTACACCTTCTCGACCCGCAGTCCTTTTATGTCCATACCGAGGATCGCTCCGGCCGCGGTCTTCGCTTCCGCGGGGGACTTCGCCACCTTGATGCCGCCGGCCTTGCCGCGCCCGCCCACGAGCACCTGCGCCTTGACCACGACCGGAGCCGCGATCGCCTTCGCCGCGGCCTCCGCCTCCTGCGGCGACGTCGCAAGGCGACCGTCCGGAATGGGTATTCCCGCGCGCGCGAGGATCTGCTTCGCCTGGTATTCGTGGAGTTTCACGGGGCGCCGAACATAGCACCGCCGATGGTCAGCGCGCTGGTGACCTCGCCGCCACGAGTCCGGCCATCCGTTGCGCGCGCTCGCGAAGGTCGCGGTACTCGGTCGGCGCGATCAGCGCGGTGGCTTCGGCGGTGAGGCGTTGAGCGTCTTCGGTCCGCTCTTCCACGAGGGCGACCGCAGCCATCGCCAGCAGTGCCTCGGATCTTGTCTCGACGTGCTGCTTTGGCGCGAGACCCACCGCCGACATCGCCGAGACCCGCGCGGTCTCAAGGTCGCCGCGCGCGAGAGCCACGTCTGCGCGGCGCGTCTCGAGCCGGGCGATGACGTCCCGCTGGACGGTCATGCGGGCGGCGTCGAGCTGCGCGAAGGCCTCATCGAGCACCGCTCGCGCGCCATCGAGGTCGCCGCTCGCCTGACGCGCGCGGCTTGCGGCGTGGGCCGCCTCGGCCAGGGCACCCGGGCCGCCTATCTCTCTGGCGAGAGAAAGCGCCACTTCCGCCGCGGCGAGTGACCCCGGATCGTCGTTCGCAAGCAAGCTGATGACGAGGGCGTATGCCGCGCGCCACCGATCCATCCGTCGGCCCGACGCCTGAGCCACGGCGATGGCTTCTGCGGCGAGCTTGCGGGCGCGCTCGTGGTCGCCGCGCGCGGCCGCGTTCACGCAGATCTCTTCCAGGCATGCAACCTCGTAGGGCGCCGCGACCGCACGCACTTGAGCGAGCGCCTTTTCCAGGAGCACGGACTGTTCATCCAGCCGTCCGGTAAGGCCGAGCGGCTCACTCGACGCCCAGACCGCGTACGAAAGGATCTCTGCGTCACCCGTTTGGCGCGCGACCGCGATCGCCTCCTCGAACTCGCGCTCCGACGCGGCGATGTCCTCGAGGATCGTGACCGACGACGCTCGCCACACCAGAAGACGAACGAGCTCGGCGCTCGGTCCGAGGGTGCGAGCGGCGTCGATCGCGCGATCGAGCTCATTCACCGCGGCAAGGTCCGAGTCGAGCCGAAGGGTGACGATCGCGCGAAGGGCTCGCGCCGGCGCCTGCTCGGCGGCGGGAAGCCCGGCCGCGGCCCCCACCGCGAGCGCCCGGTCGCCCAAGTCGCGAGACGCGCGGAACTCGCCACGTGCGGAGGCTCCGGCCGCGCTGCGCGCCAGCAGATTGAACGCGCGCCGGCCAAGCTCCGCAGCCGAACCGGGATCGAGCTCGTGCGCGAGGGCAAACGCGCGTTCCGCGTGGTACGCGACGATCTCGGCGTACTCCTGCGCGCGCTCGCCTGCCGCCGTCTCGAGCCAGCGCGAGTAGTGATCGTGGACGCGTGTGCGCTCGGCCTTCGATAGCGACGAATACGCGACGTCGCGGATCAGGCCGTGACGGAAGACAAAGGTGGGACTGCCCGAGGGACCGCGCCGCGCGCGCCGCGAGATCAGACCGCGTCGTTCGGCCTCGGAGACGTCGCTCGGATTTGGAGCCGTTGGCAGCGCATCCAGCCAGAAGTCGCGTCCGAGCACGCTCGCCTCGTGTAGCAGTCGCTTGACCGTCGGCGTCGTCGCGTCGATGCGCGCGGCGATGACGCCGTGCAGCGTCGGGGGAACGCGCGCGCGCGACCCTTGATCGACGAGCATGTGGACGTACTCCTCGACGAAGAGCGGGTTTCCCTCGGTCGTTGCCACGATCTCGTCCACCGCGCGGTCCGAACCTTCTGCCAGGAGGGCGCGCACCAGGCGCTCGGTCTCGGGCACGTCCAGCGGCTCGAGCGCGATCGCCATCGCGTTCGTGCGTCCCGACCCCCAGCTGGGTCGTCGCTCGAGTAGGTCGGGCCGAGCGAGGCAGAGAAGCAGGAGCGGCGCGTGCAGGTGCTCGAGGAGCTCCTCGAGCAGAGCCAGGAAGGGCTCTTCCGCCCAGTGGAGGTCCTCGAGCACGATCGTTCCCGGAGTGGAGCCCAGCCGAGCTTCGAGGTACCGCGTCATCCCCAGGGCGAGCTCACGCCGGCGCGCGTCGGACGTCAGCTCCGACTGCGGCGTATCGGCATCGGCGAGAGCGAGGGCCGCGAGCTCGCGCGCGATTGCTCGCGACTCCTGTTCGTCGAGGCCCTCCATGCCGGAGACGCGAGCCTCGATCTTCGCGCGTGCCGCCTCGCGACCATCGGTCGGAGTGATCGCGGCCTCCCCGCGGATCAGCTCCTGCAGCGGCCAGTACGTGATCGCGTGTCCGTACGGCAAAGATGCGGCGCGCGCGGTCGGCTCGGCCGGATCCAGGCGCTGGAGGAACTCGAGCGCGATCCGCGTCTTGCCCATGCCCGCATCGCCGTAGACCGTCACAAGATGCGGTCGGCCCGTCGCTGCGACTCGCCTGTGAACGTCGTCGAGGAGCCGCAACTCCGCTTCGCGCCCGACGAACGGCCCCACGGTGTGTCCGGTTGCGGCGCCCGGTCCAGCGAGACTCTCGGCCGCCGCAACCTCGATCGCTCCCATGCCCTTCGTCTCGATCGTGCGGACCGGTCCGTAGTTCACGCGGCCACGCGTGATCTCGCGTGTCAGGGGACCGACGAGTATTTCCCCGTGTCCCGCCATCTGCTCGAGTCGCGCCGCGACGATGACCGGCTCTCCGGTGACGAGGAACTCGGCCCCTTCGCCGTCTCCCGTGACGACCTCCCCGGTGTTGATGCCGATGCGCAGCGTGAAGCCGGGTCGACCGTCCTCACGGTTCGGGGACACGTCCGCCCGCAGCGCCAGGGCGGCGCGCACGGCTCGCTCGGCATCGTCCTCGTGAGCGACCGGGACCCCGAAAACGGCCATCACCGCGTCGCCGATGAACTTCTCGACGGTCGCACCGTGGGCGACGAGGATTTCGCGCGTCCTGGCGAACATACGGGCGAGTGCGGCGCGGAGCACCTCGGCGTCGTACGAACGCGTCGTGGCGCTCGAATCGACGATATCGGCGAATAGGACGGTCACGACTTTCCGTTCCTGCGGCACGGGCCGAGTTTAGGAGCGGCTTGCTAGCCGACTTGACTGCCTGAGGAGTATCTCCGTGTTACAGGCCTTCAGGGGTAAGGCCCCTGACCGGCGAGAGGGGGAGGAACGTGGGACATCATCGTTTCAAGATCACCGTCGACGCAGTCATCGAAGCTCCAACATCGGTACCGAACGGCCAGGATCCGACTGAGCAGAGCCTTGCCCAAACCATCAAGGGCAGACTCGGGAACGTTCCTGTCGGCGGCACGTACGAAATAAAGGTCGAGAACCTGAAGGTCAAGAAACAGCTGAGCAACTGATCGCCGTAGACCGTCAGCCGCCGCGTCGCATCTCCGTCGTCGGATCGACCGGTTCGGGCAAGACCACATTCGCGCGTGAGTTAGCGCGTCGACTTGGCATTCCTTTTGTCGAGCTCGACGCGCTCGCATGGGGTCCGAACTGGAAACTCGTGCCCGTGGAAGTCTTCAGGGAGCGCGTCGCTCGCGCGGTGGAAGGCGACAGGTGGGTCATCGATGGCAACTACGCGGGACGTGGCGCGCGCGATCTGGTCTGGCCTCGTGCCGACACGGTGATCTGGCTCGACCCGCCGCTCGGAGAGGTTTTCATCCGACTCTTCCAACGCGCCGTGCGGCGCAGCCGAAGCGGCGAAGAGCTCTGGCCCGGGACGGGCAACCGCGAGACGCTGCGGAACCAGTTTCTCTCTCGCGACTCGCTCTTCTGGTGGGCGCTGAAAACCCACCGGCGTCGCCGCCGCGAGCTCCCGCCGATCCTGGCGCGCCCCGAGCACGCCCATCTTGTTGTCCACCGATTCCGCCGCGCGGAAGAAGCCGCGGCCTGGCTTGAAACCGCGAAGCCTGCGACCGCAGGTCTCTAGAGGACCGGTCAGTTCTCGAAGACGCGGCTCTGTCGGATCTCGTAGCCGCTCGCGAGGCAGTCGCGCTCCGAGCGGAGCGCATTAAGTACGTAATCGCGCGGAACGATCACGTAGTTGAACTGCCAGATCGGGCTGTACTTCTTCATACCGGGGATCGAGTCATAGATGTTGAGCTGTCCCGGAACGCGATCGGGCTCGCGGGCGAGCGTAAGTTTCGCGTTCAGCTTCACCGAGTACACGATCTGATATTCCTGCGCGACCTTGACCCTCTTCGGGTCGACGTCGACCTCGCCCTGCTCGGTGGCGAAGATGACGCGTCCGTCGAACCAGACGCGCTCGATCTTGTATCCGTACGGGTTGTTGTAGTGAAGATCCTCGACGGAACCGATCTTGCGGACGGCCTTCTTCGCGTGCGGGACACCCGCGTGGATCTGCCATACGCCCTCAGTCGGCTCGGGCCTTTTTTTCATATTGCGGCGAGCCTACGCCGCTGGCCCATGAATTGCGCTCGGTACGAGCATGACATTCAGGCCGGACGCGCCACTCGACCCATCGCAGGTCGAGGATCGGCGCGGTCGTGGGGGCGTTGGCGGACCCGTGCTCGCGGGCGGCGGCACGATCGGGATCATCGTCCTCGTCGTCGCGATTCTGCTCGGCGCCGATCCCGCGGCGTTGCTCACCGGTACCGGGAGCGCGGGCCCGATCGAAGGCGCCCCCTCTACCGAGGAGTGCAGGACCGGCGCGGATGCGAACCGTCGCGACGACTGCCGCATCGTCGGGTTCGTCGGGAGCATCCAGAAGTATTGGACCGACGAGTTTTCGCGCAGCGGCTTGACCTACCGGCAGGCGAAGACCGTAATCTTCAGCGACTACGTGCAGGCGGCCTGCGGCACGGCAAGCTCGGCGACCGGTCCCTTCTATTGCCCGTCCGACGAGAGGGTCTACCTCGATCTCACCTTCTTCCAGGAGCTGCGTCAGCGCTTCGGCGCGACGGGTGGTCCGTTCGCGGAGGCGTATGTCGTCGCACACGAGTACGGGCACCACGTCCAAAACCTGCTCGGCGGGTTGCAGCAGGGGTCGAACACCGCCTCGGTTCGTACGGAGCTCCAGGCAGACTGCTATGCGGGCGTGTGGGCGCGGAATGCGGCCGACACCGGCTTCCTCGAGCAGCCGACCGACGCAGAGATCGCGCAGGCGCTCGATGCCGCCGCGGCCGTGGGCGACGACCGCATCCAGAAGCAGACGCAGGGTTACGAGACCCCCGAGGCGTGGACCCACGGATCGTCCCAGCAGCGTCAGGAGTGGTTCCGCACGGGATACGCGACGGGTAATCCGGATCGCTGCGACACCTCCCGGGTCTGACCGGACTCGGCGGCGGCCCCCAGCCGGGGAATGCGTGGCCGGCACGGGCTGTTGCATCGTTCGTGAACGCCTACCTCTGGCATGTCGACCAGAACGTGCGGCATCACCTGCGAGCGGCGTCACCCGATGAGGCGCGTGAACGCATCGCAGCCATCCACGGCGACGAGATCGCTCGGCGAGCGGTCATCAAGGATCTCGATACGGTCCGCGCCCAAAAATCCGAATCCGCGGCGGCCTGACCCGTGAGCCAGAAGGAGCGCGAGCGATTGCTCACCGAGTTCGGCGCCTTCTCCGCGGCGGGGATCGAACGCGCGGCCTGGGGCTGGGATCGGTACGTTGCGGATGACCTCGACTCGTACCGGGATGCGGAACGTGCCGCGCTCCACGCGATCGAGAAGGCCGACCGTGGCTCGAAGTGGGATGAGTTCCGCCGATCGATCTTCGACATGACCGAGGGTGGGCGCGCGCTCGTTGCGTGGCAGTACGAGCACGGCGAGATCGGTCACAAGGCCGAACGGGCGGCATTCGGGGCGGCTCTTGCCTTGTTCGCGCGCGACCGCATCACCGGCGATCAGTTCGCAACACTCGCGCGACCAATGGACGAGGCGCTTCCATGGCTCCTGCCCAAGGAGCCGCCACATCCGTACCCTGTGGGCGATCGGGAGGTGTGAGATGGCGGCGACGAGGGAAGCGCGTGCCGTGTGGAACGGCGATCTGATGAGTGGGACGGGCGCGGTGAGCGCGGTGTCGAGCGGGAAGTTCAACGATCTGCCCGTCTCATGGAGCGCTCGCACCGAAGCGCCCGGCGGAAAGTCGAGCCCCGAGGAGCTGCTCGCCGCGGCGCACGCGTCGTGTTTCGCGATGGCCCTATCTGGCGGCCTCGCCCGTGCGGGTACGCCTCCAAATCGGCTCGAGGTGCGCGCGAGGGTCACGTTCGACAAGGT
>JBOGTG010000141.1:0-4128 GCA_050692175.1 Candidatus Limnocylindria bacterium
GCCAAGCCACGGCCAGAGCAGCCCACTAACCATCTCTACTCTGCGATGACCGCCGAGTTCCGCGATAGCTCGGAAGACGTGCCCACGGGTTCCGAGGCGGATGCGGACCGGTGATCGAACCAGCTCCGACGACGACCTGGAACCGGATCGATCGTGCCGATGCGCGTCGTCTTCCAATAGAAGAGGTATCCCCGATACGGACCCGTGATATTTCCTACGCCACGAACCGCCGACTGGAAGCCAAGCAGGACTAGAGGCGGTCTACCTGGATCCCCGCCCTGGCTAACCGCCATCTGGCGGCGGTAGGTTTTTCGTCGCCGAGGCAGGTACGCGGAACA
The DNA here is from genome assembly GCA_050692175.1 of Candidatus Limnocylindria bacterium. Taxonomy (GTDB): domain Bacteria; phylum Chloroflexota; class Limnocylindria; order P2-11E; family P2-11E; genus 3-1-20CM-2-70-9. The sequence goes on from JBOGTG010000141.1 coordinate 339, forward strand.
TGAACCTTCGCCGTCATAAAGTCCGGCAGCCCAAGCGATGAGGCGTGGGTCGCCGCCGGGGTTGTCCATCTAACGAGATATCGGCATCGCCTTGCGTGCGAAGTGCGGGGAGGGAGGGATTCGAACCCTCGAGGCCCCTTACGAGACCTGGAGCGTTAGCACCGCTCTGCACTCGACCACTATGCGACCTCCCCGGAGGTCACCAACGCCGAGGATCGAGTCTACCCGCGCCGGCCCTCTCAGGCGAGAGGCGATCCGCTCCTCCCCCTTCGGACCGCGACGATGTGCGCGATCGCCGAGAGCGCGATCTCCTCCGGCGTCTGTGCTCCGAGATCGAGACCGACCGGAGTGTGCACGCGCGCGAGCGAACGGTCAGCGACGCCCGCGGCGCGCAGTTCCTCGAGCAGATTCCCGGTGTGGCGACGGCTTCCCATCATCCCGAGGTACGGCGCATCCGACAGGAGAAGCATGCGGAGCGCCTCCTGCGAGAACTCGCGGTCGTGCCCGGCGATCACGACATAGCTCTCTGGACCCACGCGCAGCTTCGTGAGCTCCTTCACGCCCGGCACGACGACGCGCTCGTCCGCATCCTGCGCGTCGGGCGGGCCCAGCGAGACCGCCCGGACGGTGAAGCCGAGAACCTTGCCGATGGCGGCGAGCGCCCGCGCGACGGGACCGGTGCCGATCACGATCAGCTCCGGTCGCGCGGTCGAGCCAGGGACGGATTCGCCGGGTGCGAAGGGCCGGACCTCCACGCGGACTCGCGACGTTTCGTCCCAGTCGTAGCTGCGCTCAAGGCGGACGCGCTCGCGCAGAGCGCGCATCGCGTCGTGCTCGCCAGACTCGTCGAACCCGTCACATCCCAGTGTGCCGAAGCGCGCGCCGCTCTCGAGGACACCGAGCGCCATGCCCTCGCGCGACGGCGGGCTGCCCTCGAGTCCGGTGACGGTGACGAGGGCGGCACGCTCCCCCCGCTCAAGGGCTTCGCGTACCGCCGCTCTCGGCTCCATACGTTGAGGATAGAAAGAGGCCCTGCCGTCGTCGGCAGGGCCTCCATTATTGGTACCGGACCGGGAGCTATTTCGGAAGGAACTGACGGAGCCAGGGGTCGGCGAAGTAGATGGCGAATGCGATCGTTGCCACCCACATGGGGATGCCGACGTCCTTGGCTTTTCCGCTTGCGACCTTGAGCGCGCTGTACGCGATGAAGCCTGCGCCTACGCCATTCGTGATCGAATAGGTGAGCGGCATCACGAATAATGTGAGGAGCACGGCGAAGCCGACTGCGAAGTCGATGTTGCCGATCTTGTTGAGGTCGAGGATCGGCCGGAACATGAACCAGCCCACGAGCATCAGCGCTGGAGCGGTTGCCTGAGGTGGAACGATTCCCGCGAGCGGCGCGAGGAAGATCGACACTAAGAACAGGAACGCCGTGACCAGGCTCGCGAGCCCGGTCCTCGCGCCCTCCGCAACTCCGGCGCCCGACTCGATATACGTCGTGTTGCTCGACGTGCCGAAAATCCCGCCGAAGAGCGCACCGAGCGAGTCGACCCAGAACACGCGGTCCGCGCGTTCGATGGTTCCGTCCTTCTTCAGCCAGCCGCCTTCCGATGCGACGGACACGACGGTGCCGGCCGTATCGAAGAAGTCGGACAGCATCAGGGAGAAGATGGTGAGGATCGCGACGAAGAACCCGAGCTTGAAGACCTCGATCAGGCCGAACTGCCCGTTCACGGTCGTGAAGACAGCGCCGATTGTGGAGAAGTCCGGCGTCGAAACCGGCGACTGCGGCATTACGGCGACTCCTGGGAGAGAGCTATAGGTGGCGCCGCTGGTCGCGGCGTTGACGAGAACGCCGATGACGGTGGCGCCGATGATGCCAAGGATGAGCGCACCCTTTACGCCTCTCGCGTAGAGGAACGTGGTGAGAAGAAGGCCGCCGATGGTGACGATAGCGGTCCCGCTGGCGAGGTTGCCAAGGCCAATGGGATTCGATGGGCTGCCAGTCGCGACGGCCAACCCCCCATTGAAGAATCCGATCGCGAAGATGAACGCGCCGATGCCGGCGCCGATCCCGAGCTTGATCGGGACTGGGACCGCGTCGAGGAGAGTGCGGCGGACGCCGAGCGCCATCGCGATGCAGATCGCGAGACCTTCCAAAGCAACGACGCCCATTGCGCCCTGCCACGAGAGACCGGCACCTTTGACGAGACCGAACGCCACGACTGCATTGATGCCAAGGCCTGCTGCACCGGCGTACGGATAGTTCGCGTAGAGCGCCATCGCGCCGGTGAAGAGCGCGGCCATGAGCGCCGTCGCCGCGACGATCGCCGGGAAGGGGATTCCCGCTTGCGAAAGGATGACGGCGTTGACCACAAGGATGTAGGACATGACGAGATAGTTCGTGATTCCCCCGCGAATCTCGGTGCCGATCGTGGACCCGGATGCGCGGACCTTGAATTGCCGCTCGATCCAGTCAGCGCTGCCGCCCATCGCGGCCGTTCGTGCTGCCATGCAGTCCCTCCTCCGCCACGCTCACACCGACGTGGGAAGGTCCGGGTGCGACTTCTGGAAGCGCGCGTCCCTCCCCCGGGCCGCGGGGAGCATACGCGTGTCGCGTTCGGGAGGCTAGGTGGCCTGGCCTCCCGCCGCCGCAAACACCAGCACCGATCCCTCGACGGGCTCCATGATGCCGATCACGTTGCCCTCACTACCTTTGAACCACGCGGCCTCGAGATCGCGGGTTCGAAGACCTCGTCCACTGTCTTCACGCTTGGGTAGTCGGATTCCTCGAACACGACTCCCTTCGACGTCAGCTCGCGCAGAGTGCCGACGATGTCATCCACGGCGAAAACCATCCGGGTGTGGGCGCCCGGTTTGAACCCCATCTTCGAAATGACGACGCTTCCGAAGAAACTCGAACTCGTCGCGAGCCGCGTTGCCAGAAACGTCTACTGGAGAGCCATCGAGGGATGGTCGGATCGCGACGAAACCCGCATCATTGCTGCACAGGAAGGGTGCCAGAGCGGTTGAATACACGTCGTATCCGGGCTACCGCACGTCTCGTCGCACTAGACCGGGAGCGGCTCTTTGGCCCTGTGCCGTGATGCGGACACTACTCATTGCCAGCGATGGCGAGACGCTTCGCGCTGACCTGTACGGCGAGCTGCCCGCGCGGCGCGCTGCGATCCTCGTGCACGGGGCAGGCTGGGACGGAAGCGGATGGTGCGACGTTGCGCCGCGCTTCGCCGCGCGCGCCGTCCCCGCGCTCGCGCTCAACCTCCGCGGCTACGACGGCTCGAGCGGGACGACGGAGCCAATGACCATCCCCACCTGGGTGCCCCCGGCATCGTGGTCGCCGCTTGCCGATCTGCGCGCGGCCAAGCGCGCGCTACGTGAACAGGGCGCCGGCGAAATCGCGCTTGTCGGCGCTTCGATGGGTGGGCATGCCGTACTCCTGTCGAGCGTCGAGGCCGACGTCGAGTGCGTGGTCTCGATCTCCGCTCCGGTCGTGAAGATACCGGAGGAGCTCTCGCGGAGGATCAGCGGACGGAAGCTGTTTGTGTTCGCGGACCAGGACGCCGGCGGCAACATCATGCCGAACGTGCTGCGCGCCTTCGCGGTCGCCGCGCCTCCAAAGACCCTCCTTGTGTTCGGTGGGAAAGAGCACGCGCGCGGGATGTTCGCGGCGCCGTACGGCGACGACGCGATCGCGGCGATCGTCGACTTCGTCGCGCGAGGGCTCTGAGGGCACGAACTCCCTCCGAAGGGCTGAGTTAGGTGATGGTGC
>JBOGTG010000142.1:0-2940 GCA_050692175.1 Candidatus Limnocylindria bacterium
GACGTATACCGTGCGATCGAGGTCGCTTGCCGTACTGAACTCCACGTTCTGCGCCTTGGCCGCCGGCCGTGTGGCAGCAAGGACCGGCGCGAGGAGCGCCTCGACAACGATCGTCTCCGGCCGCAGCTCGACGCGGCCTGCCTCGACCTTCGACAGGTCGAGGACGTCGTTGATCAGCGCGAGGAGGTGGCCTCCGGCCTCCCGGATGTTCCCGAGGTAGCGCTTCTGGCGATCGTTGATCGCGGTCGCGAGCTGCTCCTGGAGAAGCTCCGAGAACCCGATGATCGCGTTGAGCGGCGTCCGTAGCTCATGGCTCATGTTCGCGAGGAACTCGGACTTGTGGCGGTTCGCCGCGTCGGCCTGCTGATGGGCCGCGCGCGCGGCCTGCTCCGACGTCGCCAACTGAACGCGCTGCGCGACGAGCCCACGCACGGCGCGCGACAGGATCAGCGTGAGCACGAGAACGACAAGGATCATCACGACGCGGATCGAGAGGATCGTTTGCAGCAGCGGACTGAGCTCGGCGCTGAACTTGTCGGGCGTGTCGACGACGATGATCTGCCAGTCAACGCCGGGTACCCGAGCGCTCGCGATGAACGTTGTTCGACCGCTGAGCGGATCCGGTGCATGACCTTGCACCTGCGTACCTGAGATGACCGCGGCCACAGTGGGGTCTGCGCTCAAATCCTTCAGCGAGTCGCCGAGCGGGTCTCGCGCGTGTGTGATCAGCCGTCCCTTCCGATCGAGCAGGTACACGTCCTGGTACGCCGAGAGAGGTGCGAACCACTCTGCGGCGCGGGACAGGTCGACCGCGGCGCCCAAGACGCCCGCTGGACTGCCACCGGCATCGAAAATGGGAACCGCGACGACCGTGGTCGAGGGATTGCCGCGAATGGCGCCCTGGAACGCTTCCGATACAAATGGCTTCCAGTCTCGCGACACGCCGATGAAGTAGTCGCGCTGCGAGAAGTCACGGCCGATCAACGTTTGATCGGGCGGGTCGAGGGCGAGCAAGGAGCCGCGCGCGTCCTCGATGAAGACGGTGAGGGTATCGCGGGCGATCCCGACGACCGGGCGGAACTCGGTCACCAGGATGGCGAGGATCGCGGCATTCCGGGTCGCGATGGCATCTTTGGTGAAGCGGCTGCTCGCGACCGCGACGAGGTCGGTCTGGAGCCCACCCACGCGATCGGCGACGATCTTCGCTCCGGTTTCGGCGGCTCGGGCTTGCTCGGCGCGGCGCGAGCTCTCGAGACGCGCATTGGTGTCGTTGAACACGACATCGGTGATCAAGTACGAGGGCACCACGAGGACGAGCGTCACAAGCGCGAGGGCCAGCCATGGCCGGAGGAAGATCGATAAGGCGGCAGTGCTCAGACGGCCTAGGAAACGTGCGGGGGTCCGCAGGACGGCCGTTCCGCCGACCGCCGGCGCTGATCCTAGTCGAGCTGGGATCACGTTAGCCGCACTCCTTGCCGCCCCTCGCACAGAGTCATCTTGTGAAAATCTGAGGGCGCGTCGACCTCTTCGTGGTCCAAGTCCGTATCAGCTACACACGCGAGTTGTGCCGCCGGTAAACCTTCCTAGACGGGGCAGCAAAGTCCTGATATCGGCTCACGGTTGGTTCATCCTCCGGCCGCCGCGCGGGGTGTCGGCCCCAAGCGCCGCACCGCATCGCGCAGATCGCGTGGCGAGATCGGCTTCGAAAGGAAGACATCGAAACCGGCTTCCTTGGTGCGCGCGACCTCCTCCGGCAGGACGGACGCGCTGAGGGCAACGATCGGAATGCGCAGCCCGCGCGCGCGGAGGCTTCGGCAGACATCGAGACCGTTCTTTTTCGGAAGCCCGATGTCGAGCAGGATCAGATCGAACCGGTCGGATGCGCGGCGCTCGCCCGCCACGCCGTCCCGCTCGGTCACGATCTCGTGGCCTTCGCTCTCGAGCGCCGACTCGAAGAGCTCCACGTTCATCTGGTCGTCCTCAACGAGAAGAATGCGCAACTGCCCTCCGCCCCGCCTGATCGATCCTTCGTTGAGCCAGCCGGCGCAGCCAGCTCCCGAGGCGCGCGCGGTCGATCGGTTTGGTGAGGTAGTCGTCCGCACCCAGCGCGAGAGCGGTGGCCGGCTCCGCCTCGACGGTCATGACAATCACCGGTACGTCGGCGTACGTGGGATCGGTCTTGAGCCGTCCGAGGAACTGCTCGCCGCGGCCATCGGGCAGGCGGAGATCGAGCACGACTCCGAGCGGACGGCCCCTCGAGAGGGCTTCCTCTGTGCCCGCGAGCCCGCGGACGACCTCGGCGCGCAACTCCACCGACGAGGCGACTGCGACGATGAGGTCCGCGTCGTGGCGTTCGTCTTCGACCACAAGAATGCGCTCGCCGACGACCGGCTCGGTCGCGACGTCGGGGATCTGCACGCGGAACGTCGTCCCTTTTCCCTCTTCGCTCTCGAAACTGATCGAGCCCCTCATCTGCTCGACGAGACGCTTCGTCAGGGCGAGACCGAGTCCGGTCCCGGCTACCTCGGCGCGGCCCTCGTGGAAACGCTCGAACATGCCGAACATCCGGTCGCGCGCCGCGGTCGGGATCCCGACGCCCGTATCGGCGACCTCGAAACGCAGCTCCCGGCCCTCGATGAATCCGCGCAGGGTGACGTGACCGCCGCTCGGTGTGAACTTCACCGCGTTCGAGACGAGGTTGAAGAGCACCTGTCGGACGCGGGTCGGATCGAGGAAGATTGGCCCGGCGGCCGCCGTCTCCATCGTGAAGAGCACGCCCCTCGCCTGCGCCGCGGTGCGCCCGGCGGCGGAGACAGGCTCCAGGAGCACCTCGAGCGTGAGGATCTCGGGCCGCAGCTCGAGCTTGCCCGCTTCGACCTTTGACAGATCGAGGATGTCGTTGATGAGATCGAGCAAGTGCTCGCCGGCCTCGTGGATGTT
>JBOGTG010000143.1:0-7630 GCA_050692175.1 Candidatus Limnocylindria bacterium
ACCTGCGCGAGAATCGCGCCATCATCTGACCAGAAATCTGGTCAGGAGGCCCCTCGGTCAGATGGAGCGGGGGCCAGACCCTCACCTATGAGGAGGTCTTCGGCCAGAGGCGGCCTGGGAAGAAGCGATCGGCGCCTCGCGCAAAGTAGCGTTCAGCCTCGAGGCCGTGGCTGTCATCCGAGGCGCCCATCCGGACCAGCGGCGCAAGGCGGGTCGGTCGCCACCGCGTCATCTATCGCTGGTCGCGCAGTCGCCTTGATGTCGTGCTCGGCGGGCCGCGCGCAACTATCTACGAAGAGGCGTCTCGCCTCCGCCGCCGGCGAGTTGGCGCGTGAGAGCGCCGGAGTCGTAGTAGATGCGCTCGCCCGCGAACCGGTCGGTACGCGGATCCCAGGGAAAGTGGATGACGATGTCGAGCTCGGCCGTCCTGCCAGTCGCCGCCTGACCCTGCCACGCGCCGCGCTGCGTGCCGCGCATTGTCGCGATCTCGATGACGCCCTGCGGGCCGATGACGATGTCCTTTAGGTCGAACCGCACGTCCGGGAAGGCGCTGAGGAAGCTCGTATAGAAGGAGCGCGCGCCGGCGTGCCCCTCCCACCGCTCCCCGGTGGGCACGATCTCGTACATGCAGTCCTCGGAGAGCGTCGCGACGAGACCGTCGAGGTCGCGGCCATCCTCCGCCTTCGAGTGCGCGATCCAGAGATGCCGGATTCGCGAGTAGACCTCTGGGGTCACATCCCACGAAAGACGCTCGCGGATCGTCGACGCCGCTCCCATGTCCTCGACGAACGTTACCTCGAACGCAATCCCTGAGCCTCGCCTCCTAGACTGCGGGCGCCATGGCCATGAACGCTCTGATCACGGGCTGGGGCTACTACGTCCCGCCAAAGGTGGTCGCGAACGCAGATCTCGAGGCGATGGTCAACACGAGCGATGCCTGGATCTATGAGCGGACCGGGATCCGCGAACGGCACATCGTCGAGGGCGACGAGGTCACCTCCGGGATGGCCACGAAGGCGGCGAAAGAGGCCCTTGCGCGAGCGAAGGTGCGCGCCGAGGACCTCGACGCGATCATCATCGCGACCACGTCGCCGGATTACTTCCTGCCGACGGCGGCCTGTCTCGTGCAAGAGAGCCTCGGCGCGCGCAAGGCGGCGGTGTTCGACCTCGGGGCCGCGTGTGCCGGCTTTGTCTACGGGCTCGCGGTCGCGCGCGGCCTGGTGCTGTCGGGGACGGCGCGGAAGATCCTGCTCGTCGGCGCCGAGACGATCTCGCGATTTCTCGATTGGACGGACCGCTCGACGTGCGTGCTCTTCGGGGACGGGGCCGGCGCCGTGGTCATCGAAGCCTCCACGGCCGGCCCAGGGATCCGCAGCACAGCGCTCCACGGCGATGGGCGCCAAAAAGAGCACCTGCGTCTAGAGGGCGGCGGTGCGCTCCATCCGGCGGCTCGCCGGAGCGGCGATGGCGTCTCCGATTACATCCAGATGGATGGGCCCGAGGTGTTCAAGCTCGCCGTGCCCGCGATGGCTGATGCCGCAAAGGAGGCGCTCGCACAAGCAGGGCTGGGCCTCGCGGACGTCGACCTCTTCGTTCCGCACCAGGCGAACGCCCGCATCATCGAGGCGGTCGCGAAGCGCCTGGGGCTCGACCGCTCGAAGGTCTTCGTCGACATCGACCGCTTCGGCAATACCTCGGCGGCATCGATCCCCATCGCACTGTGCGATGCCGTCGCCCAGGGGCGTGTGCGACAGGGCGACACGCTCGTGTTCGCCGCGTTCGGCGGCGGTATGACCTGGGGCGCGGCGGTCGTGGAGTGGTCCGCTAGCCTTTGACCGCGCTGCTCGCGGCGCTCCGTATGAAGTACTTCTGGAAGAAGATCACGAGCAGGATGATCGGCACGGCGTTGAACATCGCGCCGGCGAGCACCCAGTTCCAGTTCACTCCGAACAATCCCTGGAACGACGCGAGCCCGAGCGGGAGCGTCAGGTGCTCCGGCGAGCGCAGCACAATGAGCGGCCACTGGAACTCGTTCCATGACCCCTGGAATCTCAAAATCGCGAGGGCGGCCAGGGCAGGGTAGGCGTTCGGCAGGATGATCTGCCGGAACGTGCGAAACGTGCTAGCGCCGTCGATCGACGCGGCCTCCTCCAGCTCCTTCGGCAACGACTTGAAGAACTGCGTCATGAAGAACACGCCGAACACCTCGGCGAGATTCGGGAAGGCGACGCCCATCAAGTTATCGACGAGCCCGACCTGATTGAGGATCAGGAACTTCGGCACCCAGAGCACCTGGCCCGGGACCATGATGCTGCCGAGGATCGCGAGGAAGAGCACCGTCGCGCCGGGGAAGTGCAGGCGCGCGAAGGCGTACCCGGCGAGCGAGCACATCGCGATGTACGCGACGAGATGGAACGCCGCGAGGAAGAGGCTGTTCACGATCCATTGCGGGAAGAAGCGGGAGTTGGTCCAGACCTCGACATAGTTCATCCACTGGAAGACCTGGGGAATGATCGTCGGCGGCCAGTCCAGGATCTCGCTCTTAGTCTTGAACGAACCCGAGACCGTCAGGATGAACGGCGCGAGCGCGAGGATCGTGAAGATCACCGCGATCGTGAGGAACAGAACGCGCGAGATCCGGGAGGGGAAGCGCGGACGCTGGACGGAGACGCCGGTAACGGCGGCGGTGCGGGTGGCCATTAGTGACCTCCGCCTCCGGCTCCGGCTTTCTGGGCTCGCTTCGCAGCGCCCATCAGTAGTCCGGCCTCACATCGAGGAAGCGCCGCTGCACGAGCGAGATGACGAAGATGCCGGCGAAGAGAATCACGCCGAGCGCGCTGGCGTAGCCCATGTTGAGATCGCGGAACCCTTCCTTCCAGATCAGGTACGTCACCGTGAGCGTCGACTCGTTGGGTCCCCCGTTTGTCGCGATCTTCACCTGGTCGTAGAGCTGGAAGCAGCCGATCGTGCCGAGCAAAACGACGAGGAAGATCGCGGGACGCAGGAGCGGCACCGTGATCTGGAAGAACTGCCGGATGGGCCCTGCGCCGTCGAGGTGCGCAGCCTCGTAAATCGGACCCGGCACGTCCTGGATCGCCGCGAGGAAGATGAGCATCATCGTCGCCGCCGTCGCCCAGATGTTCATGAACATGATCGATGGCAGCGCCGTGGCCTCGTCACCGAGCCAGTTGATGCGGACGTTGATGCCGACGACGTTCAGCGCGGCGTTGATGAATCCATCGGGCAGGAAGAGCCACATGAAGATGAGCGTTGTGACCACGCTCGACGCGACGCACGGCAGGTACCAGGCGATGCGGAAGAAGCGGCGGAACGGCAGCTTCTGATCGAGCACCGCGGCCATCACCAGCGCGATGAACGTCTGCGACGGAACGACGACCGCGGTATAGGTCGCGACGTTGCGTACCGCGTGAAGGAAGCTCTCGTCTTTGAGCGCGTTCTCGTAATTCTGGAGTCCGACGAACACCGGATCGGAAAGCAGGTCGTAATCGGTGAACGAGAAGTAGAGGGCGAGCACTACCGCTCCCGCGATGAAGACGAGCAGGAAAAAGAGGAACGGCGAGAGGAAGAGATATGCGGTCAGCCACTGGCGCCAGTAACGGAAACGGGAGGGGCGGCGAACCGCCCCTCCCGCTAAGACCGCCATGTGTTACGGGGTCAGAAGCGGCTTGATCGTGGTCGCGAGCTTGTCGAGCGCGTCCTTGACGCTCGACTTCTTGAGGATCACCGACTCGAGCGCCTTGTTGATCTCGTCGTTCACCTTGCCCGTGTTCGCGCTGGCGTAGTTGAACGGCTTGCCATACGGGGCGCCGTCGAAGATCGCCTTGGAGTTCACGTTCGTGATCTGGCTCGAGAGCGCCTGCCGTGTCGGCAGCGCGAACCCGGCCTTCAGGACCTTAGCCTGGTTGTCAGAACCGGTGAGGTAGTTCGCGAGCGCCCAGGCGGCGTTCGGGTTCTTTGTCTTCGCGGAGATCGAGTACGACACCGTGAAGATGAGGTTCGACTTCGCGGCCGTGCCCTTCGGCATCTGCACGACGCCGTAGTTCACGTTCTTGAAGTTGTTGTTGAGGTCAGCTGGGAGCCAGCCGCCCTCGAAGACCATCGCGGCCTTCTGCTTCTCGAACGCCTCGCCGGCCCAGCCCATGCCGAGCTCGGACGGAAGCTTGGACGTGTTGTCCTTGGCCTCAAAGCCCGTGTAGAAGTCGACGGCGGCCTGGCCCGCGGCGTTGTTGATGTTGTTCAGGTCACCGCCGGCCTGCCAGAGGAACGGCATGAAGCGCGCCGCGTCCGCGGGAAGGCTCAGCCCGACGACGCTGCCGTCAGCTTTGGTGAGCTTCTTCGCGGCGTCCTTCAGCTGATCCCACGTCCAGTCGTTCGTGGGCTCCGCGACGTTGGCGGCCTTGAACATGTCCTTGTTGTAGACAAGGCCGAGCGTGTTGAAGTCCTTCGGGATGCCGTAGGTCTTGCCCTGGTACGTGAACGCGTTGATGAGCGACGGGACGAAGTCGGTCGTTTTGGTACCGGTCTTCGCCATGTAGTCGTCGAGCGCGAGCAGCTTGCCCGTCTTCATGAGGCTGTCGATCCAGAAGATGTCCGCGTAGAAGACGTCGGCTTCGGTGCCGGCCGCGAGGTTGGTCTTGAGCACGGTTTCGTAGTCCTTCGCGATCGGCTCCCACTTCACCTTGACGCTGGGGTTCGCTGTCATGAACGCGTTGATCGATTCCGTGAGCAGCGCGTCCTCGGTCGGTGACGAAGACCATCCGGAGATCCGGATGTCGCCCGAGAGTGCGCCGAGTGTGCCGCTCGGCGTCGTCGTGCCCGGAGTGCCGCCGCATGCGGCCACCAAGAGCGCAACGAGCGCCAAGACGGCTAGAACTGACTTGCTGTTTTTCATTGGGTTCCTCCTCCCCGTGCGTGCGTGTCTATGGACTGTACTGCGGGGAAGTTAGACAGCGGTGACTACGACTCCGCTCGCTTGCACGTCTGTCAGACGCACGCGGCCACGCTTTCGCTCGATGCGGACGTCGATCGTTCCGGTGCCGACGCGCAGGCGGGTGGCCTCGAAGCGATCGACGCCCTCGGGAAGTAACGGATCGAGCGTCACCTCGCGTCCGTCCGATCCGACCGCCAGACCGAGCATCGTCCGGATGCAGAGAAAGGTCGCCGCCGCCGACCACGCTTGCGGCACGCACGCCACTGGATATGTCGTGGGCGCGACACCCCGGCGCTTGGGCTGGCCGCCGAAGAGCTCGGGGATGCGCCAGTCGGGGAACGCCTTGGCGGTCGCGACCATCTCGGCGATCGTCCTCGCGGCGCCCGCCTTGTCCCCGTAGAGGGCCATGCCCGCGGCCGCGATCGCGGTGTCGTGTGGCCACACCGCGCCGTTCTGATAGCTCACCGGGTCGTAGTGCTTGGAGCGCGAGCTCCGCGTGCGGATGCCCCAGCCGCTTGCGAGGTCCGGCTGGCGGAGGCGCAGCGCGGTGGCGCGGCCATGCGCGGGAATCGCGGCGCCGGCCCAGAGCACGTGCCCTGGGTTCGAGACGATGTCCGTCATCCGGCGCTTGAGGCCGTCCAGCGCCTGCGCATAAAAGGAGCGCTCCGGCATCCAGAAGGCGCGCTCGAACTTCTGGCGCAGGGTGTGCGCGCGATGCGTGAGCTCGGCAGCCCAGGCCGCGTCGCGCTTCGCGACGACCTCGGCGAGAGAGCGCATCGCCGCGTACGCGTATGCCTGGACCTCGACCGCCGCGATCGGCCCCGGTGGTCGCTGGCCCTTCGAGTCGAGGTAGCTGTCGCCCGAGTCCTTCCAGACCTGATTCAGGATCCCGGTCGGCCGCTTGCGCTCGAACTCGATGAACAGGTCGCCGTCGAGATCGCCGCGCCTCTCCATCCACTCGAGCGCGGCGCGGATGTTCGCCTCGAACTCGCCGACGAGATCGCGCTCGGGCATCCACCGCGCCGCCTCGGCCGCGAGACACACGAAGAGCGGTGTCGCGTCGACCGATCCGTAATACGGCGAGCCGAAGGCGCCGCCGGTCCGCACGATCTCGCCCTGACGGATCTCGTGCGCGATGCGTCCCGGCTCCTCGTCGCGCTCCGGTACCTCGCGCGTTCCCTGGTTGTCGGCGAGGAGGCGGAGTACCGCCGGCGCGAGGTCGCGGCGCAGCGGCAGCGTCATGAGCGATGTCGTGATCGAGTCGCGCCCGAACGCCGCGACGAACCACGGGATGCCGGCGGCGGGGAAGTAGCCGTCGGTGGTCTGGTCCGAGAGCAAAAAGAGGTCGAGAGAGCTGCGTTCGATCCACGCGTCGAGGTCGGGCGAATCGCTCGCGAATCGCGTCGAGGTCCGCTGCCAGGCGACCCAGTCGCGATCGGCGACGACGGGGGAGGGGAGGGTCGAACGCACGCGGATGTCGATCTCTACGGCGCGCTTCTCGCCGGGCGCGACCCGCGCCGCGATCCGGCCCTGAGCCGGGCCTTCTGCCGTCCGCCACGCGTCGACTGGCGCGACGACTTCCGTCGACTGCTTCACCCCGTCGACCGCGGTGTACCGAAAGTGAAGGCGATGGCCGTCCGCGGCCACGGGCTCGCGGCGTCCTTTCGTGGTGCGCTTGGGCTGCCGCACCTCGAAAAGATCGCGGAAGTCCGCATCGACAGTGACGTCGGCTTCGAACGTGACGGCGCGGGCACCGGGGTTCTCGATCGACCACTGGTCGGCGACCCTGTTGTCCACGCGGATACGCCGCGCGATCCGCAGAGGACCGAGCGCGTACCGCAAGACCGCTCCTTCGGGAAGGATCTCAGCTGAGAGAAGACGCAGCCGTCCCGAGCGCGGCCGCACCTCGTATGTCGAAAGATGTCGCGTGTCCCACGCGTAGACACCCGCGCCACGTCGTGAAGGCCCGTGGATGTCGGCGCCGCGGCTCGCGACGAACACGATGCCAGACCCTTTCAGGGAAAGGGCCCACGATTCGTTGGGTTTGGCGCGTGTCTGCTGAGCTATGCGGGCTGCGGTCTCGTCACGGAACGCATCGTCTCGTACGAGTAGTAGCCCCATCCGGCGGCGAAGATCGCGGTGAGCACGACGAACACCCAGGTCGACGCGTTCGATCCGGGTCCGAGCTGGAAGATCAGCGAGACCACGAGCCCGATCGCCGAGGCGATGAAGCTCGCACGGATGAGCACTCGGCGTGGCTCATCGTCTGGCCAAGTCCGCGCATACCAACTGATCCACGCGAGAGCCATGAACGTCCCGCCCAGGAACTGCGCGATATACGTGCCGGTCCGGTCAGTAGTGAGCCCGTAGAGCGAAAGCATCGTCGCTGTGGCGAAGATGAGCGGGATACCGAAGAGAACGTCGACCAACGCTTGGAGCACGAACAGGTACTTCAACATAGTGAGACCCTCCCCCGGCCGGTCGAACCGGCCGCGACGGCGCGAGTCTACGCGTGGCCTACCGATCGCACGTCGTCTAGGCAGGCGAGCGGGCACCTTTCGTGGCTCAGCGTCTGAGGAGTCGCGACCTTGCGCGGTCGTCGAGAGGGTCGACGCGTCGAAGCACCCGAACGCGGTCGAAGTCCGCATCGGCGGAGACGATCGTGTCGATCCCGTTCGC
>JBOGTG010000144.1:0-17489 GCA_050692175.1 Candidatus Limnocylindria bacterium
GTGTTCGTGTGAACGATGCCGTCCACGTAGACGCGGCGGGTGTGGTTGATGCGCTTGTGCTTGTACCCGCGCTCGCCCATGTGGTCGTAGGCAACGTACGTGTCCGTGAACAGGGACGACTTCGGCAGGACTCGGACGTGGACGGACTCGGTGACCTGCGCCGTGAAGGTGTCGGTCGCGGACTGCGGCAGGACACGGGCGCGAATCTTCCCGATCTTCCCGTCGTGGCCGCGCTGGACGAAACCGTGGACCGGCTGCTTGCCGACCCATCCGCCGCCCTTGCCCTTCGGCTTGCCGTGGTTGCGCCACTTGGAGAGGCCACCGATAAAGGCTTCGTCGGCCTCGATAATCTCGCCCTCGCCCCCGATGGGCGCATCGCCCTGCACAAGCAGCGAGCGAATCTGGTGGAACATGCGCCACGCCGTCTTGTAGGTGACGCCGAGTTCCCGTTCGAGCTGCTTCGCGGAGATGCCGCATCGCGTGCTCGCCATGAGGTAGATCGCGTAGAACCAAAGGCGCAGCGACGTGGCCGAATCCTCGAAGATCGTTCCGACCATCGGGTGGACGCGGTGTCCGCAGAACTCGCAGGACCACGACGGGCGCGCCTTCTCCCGGTAGTGCTTCGTGACCTTCTGGCACTTCGGGCAGAGCACCCCAGACGGGTACCGCTCGGCCATGAGGTAATCGAGGCAGGCCGCGTCGTCGGGGAACTGCTTCTCGAACTCAAACAGCGTGTAACGGGACTCCGAGGCCGTGCCCCGGCGTGGCTGATTCCGGTTTACCTGCGACATGCGTTATGTGTACCAGAAGGCAGTACCGCCGTCAAGGGGATAGTTGCCCAAATCTAGTGTCCGGGCGAAAAAGAGGGACCCCGGCGGGCCGAAGGGCGACCACCGGGGCCGTCGTCAGCAAAACGCGGTGGGCGGTCGCTGCTTAGGTCACCGGCGTCTCAGGAAGCTGGGGACCTCGAGATCGTTCGCGTCGTACCTCTTCTGCTCTTCCGGACGCGGCGCGACCGAAGCTGGTGTCGTCGCAGCGGTTGCTGAAGCCGTTCGCTGCTCGACCGAGGGTGCCTGCCGCTTGTAGGTCGGGCCCTCGAGCCGTCGGATGGCGCGAGCCTGCTCGAAGGCTGTCGCGATGACCGAGATCTTCACCTCGCCGCCCATGCGCTCGTCGATGACCGCGCCGAAGATGATGTTCGCCTCGGGATCGGCCGCCGCGTGGATGATCTCCGCGGCCTCGTTGACCTCGAAGAGCGTCAGGTCCGGACCGCCGGTGATCGTGAAGAGCACGCCGCGCGCGCCGTCGATCGACTGCTCGAGGAGCGGCGACATGATCGCCTGGCGCGCTGCGTCCGCGGCACGCGACTCGCCCGAACCATGTCCGATTCCCATGAGCGCGGACCCGGCGTTCGTCATGATCGTCTTCACATCGGCGAAGTCGAGGTTGATGAGCCCCGGCACCGTGATGAGGTCGCTGATTCCCTGGACGCCCTGGCGGAGGACGTCGTCGACGATGCGGAACGCGTCGACCATGCTCGTCTTCTTCTCGACGACCTGGAGCAAGCGATCGTTCGGGATCGTTATGAGCGTGTCGACCTTGTCGACGAGCTCGGCGATTCCCTGTTCGGCGAGAAGTCGGCGCTTCGCGCCCTCGAAGCTGAACGGCTTCGTCACGACGGCGACGGTGAGCGCCCCGACGTCCTTGGCGATCTCGGCGATGATCGGGGCGGCACCCGTGCCGGTCCCGCCACCCATGCCGGCGGTCACGAACACCATGTCCGCTTCCTTCAGGGCCTCATAGAGCTTCTCGCTGTCGTCCTCGGCGGACTTGCGCCCGACCACAGGATCTGCGCCCGAGCCAAGGCCCTTCGTGACCTTGTCGCCAATGCGGAGCTTGTGCGGGGCGTCAGAGAGGAGGAGTGCCTGCGCGTCGGTGTTCACCGCGATGAACTCGACGCCGAGGAGCTCGGCGCGAATCATCCGATTGACGGCGTTCGAACCGCCGCCGCCGATGCCGACGACCTTAATGAGCGCGAAATTCTCGATGTCGCTTCGGAGGGGCATGGGTAGCCTCCATGTTCCATGCCGCTGCCCCTCCCCTAGCGGTGCGCTCATGGAGTATTCAGTTCGCGCGCTGACTATAGACCGCTACTTCAACGTTTGGCGAGCGGAATCTGAAACTACCTCATCACTTCCTCGTGGGGCCGGGGCGGTCGGCGTGCTCACGGGGCCCTGTTCTCCCGTGACGCGCGCGTTCTCATGTTCCGCACCCGTTGCGCCGCCGATCCGCCCCGTCCCCACCTCAATCCAATGCGCGCTCAGCCCCACGTGTGCTTTCCCTAGTCAGCGGCTCTCGAAAGGAGAAATCGCTAGGGCATGAGTCCTTTGAAGATCTTTCCGATGCGCGAGCTGACGCCGTCGAAGGGCGTCCGGGGCCCGTGCCCGTTGCCTCTGTCGTCGCTCGAGCTCCAGTTGTGGGCGCCCCAGAGGAGCAGCCCGCTCGCCGCGGAGTAGGGCGGCGTCGCGATCTGGTCGGTCAGACCGCCGAGGCCGGTCGGCCCGACCACGCGTGCGCTCATGCCCAGCTGGTCGCGGGCGGCCCGGGTCACGCCGTTCAGAAGGGACCCGCCGCCGGTGAGCACCAGGCCCGCCTGGAGCCGGTTCGTGGCGCCCGCGGCCTCGATCTCGGCCCCGATGAACTTGAAGATCTCGGTGACTCGCGACTCCACGATCTCCGCGATATGACGGCGGGTCACGCCATGCGAGGCATCCTCGCCGATCGAGGTGACCTGCAGAACCTCGTCGGGGTCGACGTCCATTGGCACAGCGGACCCGTACCGGAACTTGACGCTCTCGGCCACATCGGGGGTCACCCGGAGCACGATGCCCAGATCCGCGGTGACGCTCCGTCCGCCCATGGGGATCGTCGCGCAGTGAGAGATCGAGCCGTCCTGGAAGATCGCCACGTCAGTGGTGTCTCCTCCGATGTCAGCCAGGCACACACCCAGCTCGCGATCCTCGTCGTTCAGGGTCGCCTCCGCAGTTGCCAGGGGCGCCAGGACGAGCTCGTCGATCTCGACCCCCGCTCGCTGGACGCACTTCGTGAGGTTCTGGATGCTCGTCGACGACGCCGTGACGATGTGCGTCTCCACCTCGAGCCGGACCGCGGTCATGCCGATCGGGTCGCGCACGCCCTCCTGACCGTCGACGACGTAGCCGCGCGGGACCACGTGGAGGATTTCTCTCGTGTTCGGAATGGAGACGGCCCGTGCCGCCTCGATCGCGCGCACCGTGTCGCCGCGGTCCACGTCGTGCCGCGACGAGCCGGAGACGGCCACCATGCCGCGGGAGTTCTGCGAGGCGATGTGGCTGCCGGAGATGCCGACGAAGGCGGACCTCACTTTCAGCCCAGAGATGCGCTCGGCCGCCTCGACGGCGGCCGCGACCGACTGCACCGTGCGGTCGATATCGATGACGACGCCTTTGCGGAGGCCATCGGAGGCGGCCTGGCCGATACCGATGACGTCCACGCCCCCACGAGCCGCGACCTCTCCGATGAGCGCGCAGACCTTCGTAGTGCCGATGTCGATGGCGACGAGCACGGTCTGCTCAGCCATGACTCACTCCGGACGCGGACCTCTCCTCACCGACACCCCGTAGCGGATTGTGCCACCGCACTAGAGGAAGTGGCGGCGGATGACCGCCACGTTCTGGAAGATCCGCCATCCGAACGCGAAAAGCGCCACGAGGTAGAGGTCTATCCCCAGGCGGTCGCCGAGGAACGTCAGCGCCGCGGCGAGGAGCGCGTTGGTGTAGAAGCCCGAGAGGAATATCCGGGTGTCGAAGTGTCCCTCGAGCTCCGCGCGCCCCGCGCCGAGCAGGGAGTCGAGCGCCGCGAGGATGCCAACGGCCGTGTAGCGAGCCCATTCGATCGGGAGGTTGAAGCGGAGCGCGAGACCCAAAAGCACCCCGGCGACGAGCCCGAGGAGCGGAAGCAGCACCTCAGGCGGGGCTGACGACTATCGAATCCGGGGTCCGCACGTCGACGTAGTCTAGCTTTCGCTGCGGATTGTCCCGGAGATAGCGTCGCGCCAGCGCGATCTTGTCGTCGATACGCTCCGCGCCGCCGAATCGGATCTCCCACCCCGCTGCGACGCGAAGTACGAGGCCGCTTCCCCCCGCCGTGAGCACGACGCGTGGCGACGTCGCGTCGGGCCGCAGCTCCTGCGGTCCGAGCCGCGCGAGCTTTGTCGCCGCGGCGACCAGCGCGGGGTCAAGCCGATCGCCAGCCTTGCGCGAGCTCTGCTCATCGGTCACGCGAAGATCCGGCGCCGCCCGCGGATCGAGCGACGAGAAGACGACGCCGTCCGCATCCACGAACCACTCGGTGCCGGATCCGGATCCCGACACCCAGCGCAGGATGGCGACGCGCTCGCTGAGCAGCACACGCGCTCGATCGGGAATCCGGATCTCCACACGCGCGTCGCGCACGGCCGGCAGCTGGACGAGACGATCGCGTGCGCGTGCGCCGCTCGCGGTGAAGGCCTGAGCGCCGACGAGTCCGGTCGTGGCCACCACGGTATCGACCGCGACGTGATGCGTCCCTTCGATCGAGACGTCGCGGATCCGCCAGAAGGGTCCGATCGCCGCGGAGACGATCGCAGCCGCGCACATCAGCGCGGTGAGGCCCGCGACCGCACGGTCGATGTCGGCGGGTTGTCGTGGCGGCCGAAGCCGCCTCCCTCGCGTGCGGGGTCGGGAGCTCAGCGCGCCCGCCGGCGCGCGTCCTCGAGGGCCCAGTCGATGAAGCGCGTGAGAAGATCGCCGAACGGGATGCCCGCGGCGCGCGCGGCTTTTGGCAGAAGGCTGTTCGCCGTCATACCCGGGATCGTGTTCACCTCGAGCGTGACCATGCGGTCGCCCGACCACACGAAGTCCGCTCGCGACATTCCACGGCACCGCAGCGCGCGGTGGGCGCGCACGGCAAGGTCCTGCGCGCGCCTGGCGACGTCCGCTGGTATGTCGGCCGGGCAGACCTCTTCGCTCTCGCCGGCGTCGTACTTCGCGCTGTAATCGAAGAACTCGCGCTTGGTCAGGATCTCGATAACCGGGAGCGGTGTGAGGTCATCGTTCCCGATGACCGGCACCGTGAGCTCGCGGCCCCGGACCTGCTCCTCCACCAGGACGCGTTCGTCGTGCTCGAGCGCGGCCTCGATCGCGGGCGCGAGCTCGCCCTCGGTTTTGACGATCGACGCACCGACGCTCGATCCGCTGCTGACCGGCTTCACGAACGCGGGCAGCCCGACCGATAGCGCCGCGTCCAGGTCGGCCTTGCCCGTTCCGCGGACGACGACCCCGCGTGGCACGTCGAGGCCCGCGGCCGCGAGGATCTGCTTGGCGACCTCCTTGTCCATCGCCAGGGCCGAGGCGAGCACACCCGACCCCGTGTAGGGGATGCCGATGGTGTCGAGCAGTCCCTGGATGCGACCGTCCTCACCCCAGGTGCCGTGCAGCGCGATGAGCACCACGTCGATCGGCTCCGCATTCGCCATCACCCTCGTCGCGGGGACAAGCGCGCGCGAGGCGCTCTCGATCTGCTTCTCGAGGCCGCGCGGGAGCTGGCGGTCGGGCTCGAGCCGGCCGCCGCCTTTGATCAGGCGCTGCGCTTGTTCGCGTTGCGCGGCCGTGATCTCCGGATTGCGGGCCATGAAGGCGAGGGGGTCCAGCAGAACGACTTCGAAGCGGCTCGGATCGAGGCTCGC
Source organism: Candidatus Limnocylindria bacterium (assembly GCA_050692175.1). Taxonomy (GTDB): domain Bacteria; phylum Chloroflexota; class Limnocylindria; order P2-11E; family P2-11E; genus 3-1-20CM-2-70-9. The sequence continues at coordinate 5,765 of JBOGTG010000144.1, forward strand.
TGCGATCTGCGCGCCGGTCGCGAGCGAGATGTCGCGCTCCGCCGACGCTCCGCCGGTAAGTACGCCGACGCGGATGCGCTTCGGGCGGCGGTTGCGCGTTGGGGGCTGGGGGGCAGAGCCCGCCAACTCGCTCACCAGTCCCCCACGAGCTCGACCTCGGGCACGAGCCTCACGTCGAATCTCTTGGCCACCTCCTGTTGGATGAGGGCCATGAGGGCGCGGACATCGCTGGCCGTCGCGCCGCTCGTGTTCACGATGAAGTTCGCGTGCTTCTCACTGACAGTCGCGCCGCCGATGGCGCGACCTTTCAGACCGGCGGCCTCGATGAGCCGGCCGGCGAAGTCGCCGGGTGGGTTGCGGAAGATCGATCCGGTGTTCGGCTGCGCCAGCGGCTGCTTCTTGATGCGTTCGTTGGCCATCTCCTTGATCCTTCTGACCGCGTTCGCGCGATCGCCGCCCTTCCCGCGGAACCGGGCGCGGACGCAGACGATCGGCGTGCCCTGGAGCGCGCTCCGCCGGTACGCGTAGACGAGATCTTCCACGGTCGCGGTCCACGTGTCTCCGTTCATATCGACAAGCTCCGCGTCGATCAGCACGTCGGCGGTCTCGCTACCGAACGCGCCGGCGTTGCCGTGAACAGCGCCGCCGACGGTGCCGGGCACGGTCGCCATCCACTCGAGCCCCTCGATTCCGGAGCGCGCCGCGACGGCCGCGACGTGCGCGAGCTCAGTGCCCGACGAGGCGGTCACGATCTCACCGTCGACGCTCGACTCGCGCCAGGCGTTCTGCAGCACGACCCCGCGGATGCCGCGATCGGCGACAAGGAGATTCGTGCCGCCACCCAGAACGAACACTGGGAGCTCGTTCTCCCGCGCCACCTGTATCGCCTCGAGGAGATCCTTCTCGCTCGCGACGCGAAGGAAGAAGTCCGCGGGCCCGCCGATCCGCAGCGAGGTGTGCGGCGCGAGCGGCTCGCCGCGGACGCCGAACGTCGTCATGGTCATACCGTCGCACGCTCTCGCAGGAGCTCGAGGAGCCGGATTCCGGCAGGCCGTATGTCGCCCGCGCCGAGCACGAGCACGAGATCGCCGGGGCGCGCGCGCTCGGCCAGCACGCGCGCGGCGGCCTCCGTGTCGGCGACATACGTGCCGCCCGCACTCTTCGCGAGCGCCTTCGCGCCGGCGCGGCTGTCGGCCTCCTCTCGCGCGGACGCGAAGGTCTCGGCGACGACGCGGTCGTCGGCCATGCGGAGGGCCGCGGCAAATTCGTCGAAGAACGCGCGGAGCCGGCTCGGGGTGTGAGGCTGGAACAGCACGATGACGCGGCCCGTCGTGCGCGCACGCACCGCTTCGATCGACGCGCGGATCTCGGTGGGGTGGTGCGCGTAGTCGTCGACGACGGTGATCCCCCGGGCCGCGCCGAGCTCCTCGAGACGACGCTCGGTTCCGCCGAACGTCGCGAAAGACCTGGCCGCGGCGACGGCCGGGACACCGAGGGCGTCCGCTGCGACGAGGGCGCCGGCGGCGTTCCGCGCGTTGTGCGCACCGGCAAGACGCAGCGATACCGAAAGGGTTGACCCGGATAACCCCGAGAGATCGAACGACACGCCATCGGCACTCTGCACGAGCGCGACCACGCGGTACCCCGCATCCGGCGCCATGCCGTAGGTCGCGACCTGACGCCCGGCGAGGTCGTGGGCGCCTCGCCTGGCGAGCTCGGCCGCGCCAAGATCGTCGGCGCACGCCACGAGCCATCCGCCGCGCACGATCGCCGAAGCGAACCGCGCGAAGGCCTGCTTGACGTCGTCGTGAGTCGGGAAGACGTCGATGTGGTCGTGCTCGATGTTCGTCACGATCGCGATCTCCGGCTCGAGCAAAAGGAAAGCGCGGTCGTACTCGTCGGCCTCGATGACGAGCACGTCTCCGCGGCCGGCGTAGGCGTTCGTCCCGATGTCGCGCAGCACCGCACCGCAAATGAGCGACGGGTCGAGCCCGCCCGCGCGTAGCGCCGTCCAGGCGAGCGCGGTGGTCGTGCTCTTTCCGTGCGTGCCCGCGACCGCCACGACACGCTTACCCCGGGCGAGCTCGCGCCACGCGTCCTGGCGCCTCCACACCGGTTTCCCGGCCGCGCGCGCGGCGGCGATCTCGGGGTTGGCATCGCCGTACGCGCTCGAGCGAACGACGACGTCGGCGTCCCCGACGTTTCGCGGATCGAACGCGGTCGCGACGGTCGCGCCGTCGGCGGCGAGGGCGCGCGCCAGCGGCCACTCGCCCTTGTCGGACCCGCTCACGCTGTCGCCCCGCGCCATGAGGAGACGCGCGACTGCCGACATCCCCATACCGCCGATCCCGACGATGTGGAATCTGGTCATTCGCAGCGACCGAGCTTGCGGAGCTCGCCTGCGATAGCGGTCGCCGCGTCAGGACGGCCCGCGGAGCGCGCGGCCTTCCCCATCCGTGCCAGGCGAGCGGGGTCGTCGAGGAGGCCGGTGACCTGGGCGACGAGACGGTCGGCATCGAGCTGGCTCTCGCGGATCACGATCGCCGCGCCGCGCTCGGCGATGTCCTGAGCGTTCGCCATCTGATGCGCCTCCGCCGCCGCCGCGAATGGGACGAGGATGAGCGGCACACCGAACGCGAGCGGCTCCGCGATGGAAGAGGAGCTCGCGCGTCCGACGATCAGATCCGCCGCCGCGAGCGCGGCGCCCATCTCTTCGTGAAGGAACCCGTACACGTGGTAGCGGCCGCGAAGCTCCTCTGGCAGCGTCTCGCGCTTCGCCGTGATCTGCGCGAGGTGCGCGTTGCCGGTGTGGTGAATGACGGTCGCGCGTCGCAGGAGGCGAGTGACCGCACCCGCGACGGCGTGATTGATCGCGGCCGACCCCTGGCTACCTCCGGTCACGAAGACCACGAACCCTTCCGCCGGTATCCCGAGCTCTTCGCGCCCGGATTCCTTCGTCCATCGGAGAAGCGAGCGGCGGATGGGATTCCCGTCGACTGCGGTGCGACCGGGCGGCAGCATGCGGAGCGAGCCCTCGAACGTCGCGCCGATGCGCTGCGACCATGTGGCGAGCAGCCGGTTCACGCGTCCGGGGATGGCGTTGCCTTCCCAGATATACACGGGAACGCTCGCGACCCTCGCGGCGAGCACCACTGGAAGCGAGGCGAGACCGCCGGTCGTGCAGCACACGTTCGGGTGGAACCGCAGGATCTGGATGAACGCGTCGACGCTCGCGACCGGCAACAGGGCAGCGCGCGTGACCAGCGAGAAACGCGAGTCGGGATCGCGGAGGGACGGCATGACGGTCGCGTGGAAGGGAATACCCGAGCCTGACACGAGCTCAGCCTCGAGGCCGCGACGACCACCGATAAAGAGGAACGCGGTCTCGGGATCGATTTCGCGGAGGGCTTCCGCGACCGCGAGGAGCGGGCTCACGTGTCCGCCCGTCCCGCCACCGACGAGAAGAACGCGACACGGTCGTCCGCTGCGTGGTTCGGGCTCGACCAACGTTCAGGAGGATACCGACGGCGATGAGCCCGACACAGAGCGAGCTCCCGCCGTAAGAGATGAAGGGCAGGGTGATGCCAGTCATCGGTACGAGGCTCGCGACCACGGCCATGTTCACCCACGCCTGGAAGCAGAGCCAGATCGTGATCCCGGTCGCGAGCAACGCACCGGTCGAGTCCTCCGCCCGGAGAGCGATGCGCACCCCGCGGAACGCGAGCGCCAGGAAGAGCAGGACGATGACGAGCGTTCCTGCCAGACCGAGCTCGTTCCCTAGGACCGCGAAGATCGAGTCCGTGTACGGGTGCGGCAGGTAGCCGACCTTTACTTTCCCCGCCCCGAGGCCCTCGCCGAACGGGCCGCCGAGACCGAGGGCGTAGAGCATCTGGATGGCCTGGAAGCCCGCCTCGCGTGGGTGTGCCCAGGGGTTCAGGAACGTGGTCAGGCGCTCGAGGCGTTCGGGGTTGGCGACGGCGAGCGCGGCGACGCCCACGGCGGCGCACATGCCAAGCGCGGCGAACATCATCACGCGCGCCCCGGCCGCGAAGTACATCGCCAGCGCGACCGTGACGATCACGATCGTGGTCCCGAGATCGGGCTCCGCCATGACGAGACCAGCGACGAGCATGGTCACGACGACGAACGGGACCGTGACGCGCCACGAGCGAACGTGCTCGCGTTTGGCGCCTAGCCACGTCGCGAGGTAGACGATGAGCGCGATCTTGGCGAACTCGGCGGGTTGCACTCCGACGACCCCGAAGCGCAGCCAGCGCGTCGCGCCACCAGCGCTGCTGCCGATGCCCGGGATAAGGACGGCACCGAGCAGGAGGAGCGCCAACACGAGCATGGGAACCGCAAGAAAACGGAGGAGCCGGTAGTCGACCCGCGACGCGACGAACATCGCGCCAATACCGAGCGCGGCCCACGCCGACTGCTGGGTGAGGTAGGTGCTCGCGTCGTCGTTCGCGTCGAGCGCCGTGATGCCGCTCGCGCTGTAGACCATGGCGAGCCCGATGGAAAGAAGGACGAGAACGACCGCGACGAGCGGAAGGTCGTAGGTCGTCGTGCTCCTCAAACCGAGCTTCACGAGGCGAACGACCGCACGATCGCCGCGAACTTCTCGCCGCGTTCGTCGGCGGACGAGAACATGTCGAACGACGCGCAGGCCGGCGAAAGCAGGACCACGTCTCCGGGACGTGCGATCGCTCGCGCATCGGCCACGGCCTGCTCGAGGGAGTTTCCCGCGCGGCGCACATCCACCGAACCCTTCGGGTCGGCTGCCGCGATGGCCGAAGCGATCTCGTCCGCGGCCTTCCCGATCAACACGGCCCCGCGAGCACGCTGGGCGACCACGCGCGCGAGCTCCCCGAAGTCCGCGCCTTTCGCGATGCCGCCGACGATGACGACCGCCGGACGCTCGTAGGCTGCGAGCGCGGACATCGTTGCGGCCGGCGTCGTGGCCGCGGAGTCGTTCACCCAGAGCACGCCGTCCTTCTCGCCGACCGTCTCGAGGCGCCGAGGTACACCCTCGAACTCGCGCAGCACCCGCCCGATGCCCTCCGCTGGAATGTCGAACGCGTCGCCGACGATGGCGGTCGCGAGCGCGTTGGCGACGTTGTGCCGTCCGGGCACCCGCAGGTCGCTCGCCTTGCACAGCACGGCCCGGCGATCGCCCGACACCAGGACGAGATCGCCGCCTCGGTCGAGGTATGCGCCGCGCTTGGGCTGTAGGGAGAGCGAGAAGCCGCGGACCTCCGAGGCGGCGCCGGTGTGCAGCGCGACGGCCGAAGGGTCGTCGAGATTCAACACCGCGATGTCTCGCGGACCCTGCCACGCGACGATGTTTCGCTTCGCAGCGACGTAGGCGTCGCGCGTCCCGTGATGGTCGAGGTGATCCTCGAGGACGTTGGTGACGACGGCAACGTGCGGGCTGTGGCCGAGCGTCTCGAGCTGGAAGCTCGAGAGCTCCAGGACGACGATGTCCTCGGCGCGGAGTTTGTCGACCTCCTGGATCACCGCGGTCCCGATGTTGCCGCCCACCACGACCCGCCGGGTTCCGAGCGCGAGGACCCGCTCGACGAGCGTCGTCGTCGTGGTCTTGCCCTTCGTCCCGGTGATCCCGACGATCGTCGCGGGGCACAGCCGAAAGAACAGCGCCATCTCGGTCAGCACCGGGACGCCGCGGTTCAGGGCGCGGAGGATGGTCGCCGAGCGCGGCCGGATTCCCGGGATCACGAATACGAAATCCGGCTCGGCGAGGGCCGTGTCGTCGCTCGACGGTCCGAGAATCAGCGTGACCCGTTCCCCGAGGTCACCGAGCCGCGCGATCCCATCGGTGAGCTCCTCGCGCGGTTTCGGGTCGGCGATCGTGACCTCCGCGCCCTTGCCGACGAGGAACCGCGCCAGGCCCGCGGTCGTCCGGCCCTTTCCGAGGCCGATGATCGTCACGCGCCGGCCGCGGAATTCATCGGCCGTGATTTCGGGATCGAACGTGACCGTCATACCGGCTTTCCGATGAAGCCCAGCTGGGTGCCATAGCGCCCGTCGGCCTCGCGTCCCCGATACGACCACAGGTCGTGACCGCCGCTTCGGGTGCAGATCCGTGACACCTCGATCGATTCGATCCCCAGATCGCGGAGCTGCGCGACGTTGGCGGACCAGAGGTCGAGCACCGTCGTGCCGTCGGGTCCCTCGCGGAGATACGCGCTCTGACCGCTCGCACGAACGAGATCCGCGCGCGCTCCGTCGATCGTGTAGCAGCACGGCCCGATCGATGGGCCGATCGATGCGACGATCGCCGACGCGCGGGAACCCGCACCAACGAGGGCGCGGACGAGGGCCTGCGCGACGCGGAGGCGCGTGCCCTGCCAGCCGGCGTGAGCCGCGCCGATGCGTCCCGAGGCCGGGTCGGCGACGAGGATCGGCACGCAGTCGGCTGCGGCGATGCCGAGGAGCACGCCGGTCCGGTCCGTCCACATCGCGTCGCCCTCCGGCCAGGGCTCGACCGATCGATCCACGCGTACCACTGCGCTCCCGTGCACCTGTCGAACGCGAGCGACACCGTCGAAGCCGAGCCGACGAGCGAGCGCGTCGCGATTGCGCGCCTGCTCGTCCAGCGGGAAGACCGATCCGGCCATGCTTCCCTGCGCGCGGGTCGTAAATCCGGCGACGACGCGATAGCGCTCGAGGAGCGGCGACCGGAGGACACCGTCGCGCTCGACCCAGGTCGAGCTGATCACGCTCATAGCGGTGTCGCGAACGCGAGGATCGCCGCGACGATCCCGGCGAGCGCGCCGATGAGCCAGAAGCGGATCGTCACTTTCACCTCGGGCCACTCGAACTGGTTGTGCAGCGGCGCCATGCGGAAGATCCGCTTGCCGCGCAGCTTGTAACTGCCCACTTGCAGCACCACCGAGAGAGTCTCCACGACGAAGATGACCCCGGCGATCGGCAGGAGCAACACGAACCCGGTGGTCAGCGCGCACGCCGCGAGCGTGGCGCCGATGGCAAGTGCGCCGGTGTCGCCCATGATGACCTCGGCCGGGTGCACGTTGAACCAGAGGAACGCAAGCAGCGCGCCGATCATCGCCGCGCAGAAAACGACGAGCCAGTCGTAATGGACCGCGGCGGCGATGAACGCGAAAGAGACGAACGCGAAGACACTCGTGCCGCCCGCCAGGCCATCCATGCCGTCCGTGAGGTTGACGCCGTTGGAGGTCGCCACGATCACGAACAGCGCGAGCGCGCCGAAGGCGACCCCACCGATCACCCATTCGCCGACGAGCGGCACGTAGATCCCGTCCACCGCGAAGTGCCTTTGGATGTAGATCGCGGCCGCGAGCCCGACGATCGTCTGCCACACGAGCTTGTGACGACCGCGTATGCCGAAGCCGTAGGTCACGTTGACGAAGTCGTCGATCGCGCCGAGAGCACCGACGCCGACGAGCGCGCCGATCGGGACGATCGTCTGCGGTATGTAGTCGTCGCGCTCACTCTGCGGGAGCAGGAACCACACGAATGCCCACAGGAGCGCGACGACGCCGATGAAGAGTCCGCCGCCCATCGTCGGGATTCCCTGTTTCGCGAAGTCGCGGGTCGGCCCTTCGCGGCGGATGTTCTGGCCTATTCGAAAGCGGCGCAGGAGGCGGATGTAGGGCCCACCGAAGATGAGGCCGAGGAGGAACGCCGAGAGCATCACACCGAGGGCGAGGATCGCGGCCGGCATCAGGTCTTCGCCGCCGGTTGCACCAGAGCATCGGCCAGCTCGTCGAGCGCGAGCGAGTGCGAGCCCTTGACGAGGACCGTGTCGCCTCGTCGCAGGATCCGCCGCAGCAGCACGAGCGCTTCGGCGCGGTCCGCCACCTGATGCGTCTCGCGAAGCCCGGCGGCGCGTGCCGCGCTGACGATGGTGCGCGCGAGCTCACCGACGCCGACGAGGACGTCGGCCTGCTTTGCGGCGTCGCGGCCGGCCGCTTCGTGCGCGTCGGCCGAGAGCGCCCCGAGCTCGAGCATGTCCCCGATCACCGCGACCCGCCGCGTCTGCACCGATCCGAGGACGGCGAGGGCCGCCACGACCGCGGCCGGGCTCGCGTTGTAGGAGTCGTCGATCACTACGAACTCCGTCGCGCGACGGACGTTCATCCGATGCGCCGGCACGTCCATCGTCGAAAGTGCGGTCGCCGCCTCGTCCAGCGGAACCCCGAGCGCGGTGGCCGCTCCGAGCGCGGCGAGCGCGGATGCGACCAGATGCCGCCCGGGCAGAGGGAGACGCACCTCCACGCTCCGCGCACCGTCGTGAGCGACGAAATGCAGCCCCTCGATGCCGCGCGCGCTCACGTCGGTGGCGCGGAGATCGGCGTCCGCGGACTCGCCGAAGAGCACGACGCTCGCCTTCGTTCGCGGCGCGAGCGCTCGAACCCTCGCGTCATCCGCGTTCAGAAGCGCGACGCCGTCGGCCGGCAGCGCCTCGATGAGCTCCGACTTTCCGGCGGCGATCGCATCGACGCTCGGCGTCCGGGAGTAGTGAACCGGAACATCGGGGATGCGCGTGATGATGCCGACGTGCGGGCGCACGAGCCCGCAGAGGTCCGCGATCTCGCCCGGTACGTAGAAGCCCATCTCGATCACCGCCACCTCGTGGCTCGGCTCGATGCCAAGGAAGGTGAGCGGGACGCCGATCTCGTTGTTGAACGACGACGCCGTGCGCAGGACGCGATACCGCGCGCCCAGCGCCGCCGCGGTGGCCTCCTTCGTGGTCGTCTTGCCGACATTGCCCGTGATACCAACGGCCGGGATCGGGTGCGCGTCGCGCAGGGCTTCGGCCAAGCGTCGCAGGGCATGCTGCGTGTCGGCGACCTCCACCACCAGGGCGCCGTCGGGCACATCGGGGACGGGGCGCTCCACGACGGCGGCCCGGGCGCCGTGCGCGAACGCGTCCGCCACGAACTCGTGGCCGTCACGCTGGTCGCGCAGAGCGAAGAAGACGCTGCCCGCCTCGGCGATGCGCGAGTCGAACGCACCGCCGACGAACCGCTCGTCACCGTTGGGAGCACCGTGGATGACCCGTCCACCCGTCGCGCGAAGCATCTGGTCGAGGGTGAACACGTTTGGTCGAATGGTAAGAGCGGGGGGCTCTGCCCCCCGGCCCCCGACCCTCACGGCCTATCTGGTTGCACGCGCGCGTAGCGGAGCGCGTCGGTCGCGATCGCCTTGAACGTGTTCATCGCCGGAACCGTCCCGAGCAGCTTCGACTGCGGGCGTTCCAGGACCACGACCACCACCATGCGCGGGTCGATTGCGGGCACGAAGCCGGCGAACGACGAGATGTACGCGTCGTCGACGTAACGCCCCTCGTCGCTCGGGATCTGCGCCGTGCCGGTCTTTCCGGCGACGCTGTATCTCTTGAGAGCCGCGGCGTTCGCTATCCCGTCGTCGACCGTCACGGTGAGCATCGTGCGCAGGGCCGCCGAGGTCTCCTCCGAGATGACCCGCCTGACGGCGACCGGCGCGGTGCGGTGCTCCCCGTCCGCATCGCGCCGGCTCGCCACGACGTAGGGTCGATAGAGCGTCCCGCCATTTGCGATGGCCGCGTACGCCGACGCGAGCTGCAGCGGCGTGACCGCGAGGCCCTGACCGAAGCTGATCGTGCCGAGGTCGACCGGGTACCACTCCGCAAGCGGCCGGACGATGCCACCCGTCTCCGCGGCGAGGTCGACGCCGGTGCGCTGACCGAATCCGAAGCCGCGTAGGTACGCGTTCAGGTCGGCGGCGCCGAGCTTGCCTGCCACGAAAACCGCGCCCGCGTTCTGCGAGCGAGCGAGGATCTCGGTCACGTTCGTTTGCCCGTAGCTGCGGAACCCGGCGTTGCATAGAGTCCGTCCGCCGATCGTCGCGCAGCCGCGGTCGTCGTAGGTGGTGCTCGGCGTGACGACCCCCTTGTCCAGAGCCGCCGCCACGGTGATCGCCTTCATCGTCGACCCGGGCTCGTACGCCCACGAGATGGCACGGTCGCGGAGCGCCTCGGCGCTGGCGCTCCCGACGCGCGCGGGGTCGTACGTCGGCGAGGATGCGATCGCGAGTACGGCGCCGTCCTTCGGATCGATGACGACGATCGCGCCGCCCGCAGCCTTCTCGCGCTCGACGACGGCGGCGAGCTCTCGCTCGACCGCGTTCTGCACAGCCAGGTCGATCGTGAGCGAAAGGTCATCGCCATTTCGCGCGGGCACCGCGGTGCGGAGGCCGAGCGCGAGCTCGCGGTTCGCCGGGTCGCGCGCCACGACGAGGCGCCCCGGTGTCCCGCCGAGCTCGTTGTTGTAGCGTCCCTCGACGCCGTATTGGCCTAGCCCGTCATCGTTCACGAATCCAAGGACCTGGGCACCGACAGCGCCGTTCGGGTAGAGCCGCTTCGCCTCCATCTCGAACCCGAGGCCGTCCAGGTGCAGCGCGGCGATCCGGGCCGCGGTCTCCTCGGGAAGGCGCCGCCGGACGAAGAGCCACTCCGCACCGCTCTCGAAAGCTGCCTTCAGGACCTGAGGCTTTTCGCCAAGTATCGGCCCCAGCGCAGCCGCGACCGACGCTTTCGTGCTGTTGCCATCATGGTCCCGCATCTGCGCGGGGATCGCGTACAGCGACCGGAGCTCAACGGTCGTCGCGAGGATCGCACCGCCTCGGTCTCGGATGACGCCACGCTGCGCGCCGACGACGAGGTCGCTGTGGACCTGGCCCGTCGCGCGGGTCAGAAGATCGGCACGTCCGACGGTCTGCCAGTACGCGAGCCGCGCGGAGAGGAGGAGCGACGCGACGACGAACAGGGCGAAGAGGACGCGAAGACGAGTATGCGAGATCGTCGCCGTCATCCTTCACCTCTGCCGTTCCTGTTGGCTGGTGCCCGCTCCCCGCCGACACCCGCCGTGGTTAGCGCGCCGCTGCGACGGCCTCCGCCGGAACCACACGGATCGTCGCTGCCCGGACGAGACCGAGCCGCTGTGCTTCCGCTTCGACGCGCGCGGGAGAGTCCAGGCGAGCGCTCTCGATGACGAGGAGCGCGTTCTGTCGGCGAAGCTCGTCGCGCTGCGCCGCGAGGCGCTGGGCCTCATAGCTCGCAGCCGAGACCGCCGTCGCCTGCGCGATATAGAGGAGGACGAGGAGAAAACACGCCACGATCACGCTGCTCGCGAGGAGGAACGATCGGATCTCCCAGGCGCTCGAGGGGGGCGCTGCCCCCCTCGGTCCCCCCAGATGCGCGTGTCGGGGGCCGGGGGGCGGAGCCCCCCGATGGCGGGGACGGTGCTGCATGCGCCGCGCTTGCGGCGCGCGCACGGCCTGCGCGAACGTCAAGGAAGGCGCTCGGCGGCGCGGAGAGCTGCGCTGCGGGCGCGCGGGTTACGGTCGACCTCCGCCGAGGCCGCACGTAGCGGCCGCCGGGTAACGACACGTAAGCCCGCGCGGTGCCCGCAGACGCAGGTGGGGAGGTGGGGAGGACAGATGCAGTCGCGCGACTCGCGCACGAAGAATTGTTTGACGATCCGGTCCTCGAGCGAGTGGAACGAGATGACCACGATCCGTCCGCCTGGACGGAGCACACGCATCGCAGCGGCGAGTGCGCGCTCGAGGTTCGCGAGCTCGTCGTTGACCGCGATGCGGAGCGCCTGGAAGACACGCGTCGCGGGGTCGATGCCGCGAGGCCTCCGCGTCTTGACGCCGGCTACGAAACGGCCGAGGT
>JBOGTG010000145.1:0-9802 GCA_050692175.1 Candidatus Limnocylindria bacterium
CGACGACGCTCACCGAGGATATCGACATCGCGTACGCGCGAGATCGTCAGAACCTCGAGCGATTGGCCGCTGCCCTGCGAGACCTGCGTGCGACCCTGCGGGGTGCGCCGAAAGGCCTTCCCTTCAACCTCGATGCGGCCACCTTGCGGGCCGGTTCGAACTTTACGTTTTCGACTCGGCTCGGCCCCGTCGACTGCGTCGGCGAGGCGGCCGGCGGATTCACCTACGACAACCTTGTTGGAAATGCGGAGCCCTATTCCCTCTCCGGAATGATGGTCGTCGCGACATCGCTCGACGATCTGATCCGGATGAAGCGCGCGGCCGGGCGCATCAAGGATCGGATCGAGGTCGAGAACCTATCCGCCCTCCGCGAGGTCCGCGACAAGAAGCGCCGCTAAGGCTCGAGTCCACGGCCGAACGAGCGCCCGCCTATCCTGAGACGGATGCGGGACCGCGGGCGCGGCGGCGATGGGGGCAGGGACTCCGGAAGCATCGACTGGTCGAACATCGACCTGTCTGGCTTCGGCATGGGCGGCACCCGTATTTCGGGACCGTCGCGCCGGTACGTTTTCTTCGCGGTCCTGCTCTTCCTGCTTCTGCTCATCCCGCTCCTGATCGGTCCGTTCGTGGCGTTCCTCACCGACCTGCTCTGGTTCCGCAGTCTCGGGCTCGAGTCGGTCTACCTGCGTCGCTTCACCGCGGGTTTCTACGCGTTCGCCGCGTTTGGGGCGCTCTTCTTCCTGCTCGCGCTGCCGAATCTCTACTTCGCGCTACGGCCGCAGATGCCGCGTGTGGTGGTCGAGGCCGAGCGCCGAAGGCGCGGCGCCCTGCGAACGACCCTGCGGTTCATGTGGCTTCTTCTCATTCCCGCGTTCTTCTTCGGTCTTGCCGGGGGCGACGAGTGGGACATGCTGCTTCGCTTTGTCAACCAGGTCCCGTTCGGCGCGACGGATCCCGTCTTCGGGCGCGACATCGGCTTCTACTTCTTCACCCTGCCGGTCCTCGAGTTCGTGCGCGGCTGGCTTCTCGTCGCGCTCATCGTGATAGCGATCGGGGTCGTGACCCTCTACTTCACGCGAGGCGTCATCGGAGTCGCGACCGGCTCACTCGCGAGCGCCGACATCCGCGTCGCGGGTCGAACGGCACTCGCGCTCGCGCGCCCGGCGAGAGCGCATCTCTCCATCCTCGGCGGACTCTTCCTCGCGCTCATCGCGAGCGGCTACTTTCTCGACCAGTTCGAGCTCCTCTTCCGGCAGGAGACCGTGCTGGTCGGCGCGGGCTACACGAGCATCAACGCGCGCATGCCGGCCCTCACCATACTGACCGTCCTCGTCGGCATCGCGGCGCTCGCGTGCTTCGCCAACGCGTTCCGCGGCACGCTGTGGATCCTCGGTGGCGCGATGGTCCTCTGGTTCGTGACGAGCCTGGTTGTCGGCGGCGTCTACCCGGCCCTCATCCAGAACTTCATCGTCCAGCCCGACCAGCTCAACAAGGAGCGCCCCTACATCGAGCGGAACATCGCCGCGACGCGCGCCGCGTATTCGCTCGATGCGGTCGACGCGAGCGCATTCAACGTCGCCGACACGCCGACCGCCGCGGAAGCGCGCGCCGCGCTCTCCGATACGTCGACCGTCCGCCTCTGGGACTACCGCCCACTCCAGCAGGCGTTCGACCAGGTTCAGGCGCTCCGGACCCAGTACACGTTCGTCGACGTCGACATAGATCGCTATCGCATCGGCGGCAAAGAGCAGCCGGTGATGCTCTCGGCGCGCGAGCTTTCGTCGAACCGCCTACCCCAGCAGACGTGGGTGAACCGTCACCTCGTGTTTACGCACGGCCTCGGTGCGGTCGTCAGCCCGGTGGGTGGGGTGTCCCCGGAGGGGTCGCCGATCTTCCTGGTGAAGGACATCCCGCCCGTCGGTGAACCCAGGATCGAGCAGCCGCGGATCTACTACGGCGAGCTGACGAGCGACTACGTCATCGTCGACACAAGTCAGGACGAGTTCGACTACACGACCGACCAGGGCAACGTGCAGACCCGCTTCAGCGGCAAGGGTGGCGTGGGCGTCGGCGCGCTCTGGGACCGGCTGCTCTTCGCCATCCGCCTGGGCGACTCGAACCTGCTCGTCTCGAACCAGATCACGGGGCCCAGCAAGGTGCTCTTCCACCGTCAGATCCTGCCGCGCCAGAGGCTGATCGCGCCGTTCCTCCAGTACGACCCCGACCCGTACCTCGTCATCGCGGACGGGAAGCTCTACTGGATGAACGACGCGTTCACGATCGGGGACAAGTATCCCTACAGCGAGCGCTTTTCCGCCCTCGGCGTCGGCAGCACGTCGGTCGCGGGCGGGCGCCTCAATTACATCCGCAACAGCGTGAAGGTCGTGACCGACGCCTACGACGGGACGATCAGCTACTACATCGTCGACGACACGGACCCGGTGATTCGGAACTTGAAGGCGATCTACCCGGACCTCTTCAAGCCTATCAACGACATGCCGCAGTCCCTGCGCGATCACATCCGCTACCCCGAAGCGCTCTTCAGCATCCAGGCGCAGGTCTACGCGCTTTACCACATGACGAACCCGGACGACTTCTACAACCGGACCGACGCGTGGAAGATCGCGAGCGAGGTTTTCAGCCAGGGTGGCGCCGCACTGCCCATCGAGCCCTACTACGTGACCACGCGGCTGCCTGGATCGGACCGGCCCGAGTTCGTCCTGTTCGTACCGATGACACCCGCGGGTGGCGAGCGCCACAACATGGTCGGCTGGATCGCCGGGCGCGCGGACGCCCCCGAATACGGCAAATTGCGGGTGCTGACCTTCCCGAGCGACCGTCCGATCGCCGGTCCCCTGAACATCGAGAACCGCATCGACGCCGACTCGACGATCCGCCAGCAGCTCACGCTGCTCTGTCCGTCGGTCGCCAACTGCATCCGTGGAAACCTGATCGTGCTGCCGGTGGGCAGTAGCTTCGTCTACGTCGAGGCGATCTTCGTGCAGGCGACGTCGACGAGCCGCATTCCGGAGCTCCAGCGTGTGATCCTGGCGACGCAGGACCGGGTCGTCATGACGGAGTCGTTCGAGAAGTCTCTCGACGCGCTCTTCGGCGTGCAGCAAGAGCCGCCACCGACGACGACCCCACCACCGGGCACCACGCCTCCACCGACGACCACGCCACCCTCTGAGATCGCCGCGCTCGTGAAGTCCGCGACCGACCACTACAACGCGGCGCAGGCGGCGCTCCGAGCGAGCGACTTCGCCGAATATGGCCGCCAGTTGAAGCTTCTCGAGGACGATCTGGCGAAGCTTCGTGCCGCCACCGGGCAGTAACGTCGGTCCGCGGCCCGAACTCTAGAATTCGGTCTTCTTGACGAAGACCATCCGCGTCGGTGTGATCGGTGCGGGCTACTGGGGCCCAAACATCGTGCGGAACCTCCACGAAGCTCCGGGGGCCGAGGCCGTCGCGGTCGCGGACCTCTCGCAGGAGAGGCTCGACGCGATCCGCAAGCGCTTCCCGGCCGTCCGTGTGACGACTGACTACCGCGACCTCCTCGCCGACGCGTCCATCGACGCCATCTGCGTCGTCACGCCGGTCGGGACTCACCGGAAGCTCGCGGAGGAGGCATTCGCGGCCGGGAAGCACGTCTTCGTCGAGAAGCCGCTCGCCAAGACCGTGAGCGACGCCGAAGCGATCGTCCGCGCCGCCGAGCGCGCCGGGAAGACCCTCATGGTCGGCCACACCTTCGTTTACAACCCCGCCGTCGCGGTGGTGAAGGGCATTCTCGAATCTGACGGGATCGGTGAGGTGCACTACCTCGATAGCCAGCGGGTGAATCTCGGGCTGCACCAGTTCGACATCAACGTGCTCTGGGACCTCGGCCCGCACGACGTGTCGATAGCGCTCTACTGGCTCGATGAGGAGCCGGAGTGGGTCCAGTGCTCGGGCGCCTGCTTCGTGCAGGAGGGCATCGAGGACGTCGTGTTCCTGATGATCGGGTTCCCCTCGGGCGCGATCGCGCACGCGCACCTGTCATGGCTCGCGCCGAGCAAGCTGCGCACCACGACCGTGATCGGTTCGAAAAAGATGGTCATCTACGATGACAATCAGTCCGTCGAGAAGGTGAAGATCTACGACCAGGGCGTCGACAAGCTCGAGGTCGATGAGCTCAGACGAAGCTACCGCGCGGGAGACATCCACAGTCCGCGCGTTCCGATGACCGAGGCGCTGCAGATCGAGATGCGTCACTTCATCGAGTGCGTGCGCGATGGCAAGAAGCCACTCAGCGACGGCGAGGCCGGCCTCATGGTCGTTCGGGTGCTCGAGCTCGCCATGCGCTCCCTGCGGTCGGGCGGAGCGCGTGTCGCGTACCGGCTCGACGCCGTGCGCGCATGAGCAATCCGGGTGGCTCCGCCCCCCGAGTCCCCCCCTCAGTCCACCCGACTGCGATCGTCGGGCCGAACGTTCGACTCGGCGAGGGGAGCATCGTCGGCGAGTACGCCATTCTGGGACGTGCACCTCGCGGCAAGAAGGAAGGCGAGCTCGAGCTCGTCATCGGCCCCGGCGCGGTCATCCGTCCGTTCACCACGATCTATGCGGGAACGCGCATCGGCGCGCGCCTGCAGACGGGGCAGGGTGCCTCGATCCGCGAGGACAACGTCATCGGCGACGACGTTTCGGTCGGAACGCATGCGTCGCTCGAGTTCGGCAATCGCATCGGCTCGCGTGTGCGCATCCACACCGGTTGCTTCCTCGAGCTCACCCAGATCGACGACGACGTCTTCCTCGGGCCTCACGTGGTGTTCACCGACGACCCGCACCCGCAATGCCCGGCGTATCTGGACTGCGTGAGAGGCGGCGTCGTCCGCCGGCGCGCCCGCATCGGTGCGAACAGCACGGTCCTCCCGGGCGTGGAGATCGGCGAGGACGCGCTCGTCGGTGCGGGGAGTGTCGTGCGTCACACGGTGCCGCCGCGTACGGTGTGGGCGGGCAATCCCGCGGTGCAGCTCAAGGACGATATCCGCGACCTCGCGTGCTTCGTCGGCATCTATCCCCACGCCTACGCGTGGCTGAAGGACATGCCGGAGCGGCTGAAGGTATGAAGGAGACCAAAGCGACATGACCGCAGTCGTCACACAGGAGATCCCCCTCGTTGACCTGAAAGCGCAGTACGCAACGATCCGCGACGAAGTCCGCCTCGCGATCGACGAGGTCCTCGAGAGCATGCAGCTGACCATCGGCCCGAACGTCAAGGCGTTCGATCACGAGTTCGCTTCGTACATCGGCACGAAGCACTCGATCGGGGTTGGGTCCGGTACGGACGCGCTTCAACTCGCCATCCGTGCCTGCGGAGTCTCGGGCGGGGACGAGGTGATCACGGTCTCGCACACGTTCTTCGCCACTGTCGAGGCGATCCTCTACGCGAACGCGCGCCCGATCCTCGTCGATGTCGATGAGCGCTCGTTGCTCATGGATCCCGCAGCCGTCGCTGCGGCGATCACGCCGAAGACGAAGGCCATCATCCCGGTGCACCTGTATGGCCGGACCGTCGATCTGAAGCCGCTGCGTCAGATCGCGCAGGACCGCAACATCACGATCATCGAGGACGCGGCACAGGCGCACGGCGCGCTTCTCGACGACGGCAGGAAGGCCGGCGCGGGTGGCCGCGTGAACTGCTTCTCGTTCTATTGCTCGAAGAACCTCGGCGCGTACGGCGAGGCGGGGAGCATCACAACGAACGACGATCGCCTTGCCGAGGAGCTTCGCGCCCTCCGCGAGCACGGACAGTCGACGCGCTACTACCACCCGGTCGTCGGGTACAACGCGCGTCTCGACGAGATCCAGGCCGCAATCCTCAGAATCAAGCTCCGCAAGCTGGACGAATGGAACGCCCGTCGCCGCGCCCTCGCGCGTATGTACGACGAACGGCTCAAAGGCTCGGGCGTGATCGTCCCGGAGATCCCGGCCGACATCCGCCGCCACGCCTTTTACACGTACACCATCCGCGTGCAAGGCGGCCGGCGCGACGATCTCCGGAAGTATCTCGCCGAGCGCGGAATCGGTACGCAGATCCACTATCCCGTTCCGATCCACCTGCAGCAGTCAGCCGAGTTCTTGGGCTACCGCAAGGGCGATATGCCGATCACCGAGAAGGTCGCCTCCGAGGTGCTCTCGCTCCCGATGTACGCGGAGCTCACCGACGAGCAGCTCGAGCGCGTGGCCGATTCGGTGCGCTCCTTCATGAAGGGCAATTGAGCGGGACCAGCAGGGTCGTCAAGGCGGTCCACGGCGTTCAGCAGGTCGCGCAGGATCCGGCCGAGGAAGTCGCGGAATCCGCGCGCCTTCGTGAGCGCGAATCCCGCGAGGGACTCGTCGAACGCTACGCGGCCGCCGCGTTCGTCGACAGCGCGGATGGCGCCCGGCAGCGCCGCGTGCTGCTGCGCGCGCTTTGCAAGTCGTTCGGGCAGGGCGTACGCGTCGGCCTCGGCGTCCTGATCCTCCACCCGCACACGTTCGAGATCGGCGACGCCGTATTCCTGGGGAATCAGACGTACCTGCAGGGTCGGCACGACGGGCGCTGCGCCATCGGCGCGCACACGTGGATCGGCCCGCAGAGCTACTTCGATTGCCGCGACCTCGAGCTCGGCGAATACGTGGGCTGGGGCCCGGGCGCGAAGGTCCTGGGCAGCGAACACACCGGCCTGCCGTTCGACGTGCCGATCATCCAGACAGACCTCGTGATCAAGCCGGTGCGGGTCCGGAAGTGGGCGGACATCGGCGTGAACGCCGTGCTCCTCCCAGGCGTGACGGTCGGGCAGGGCGCGGTGGTCGGCGCGGGCGCCGTAGTGACGCACGACGTCCCCGACTTCGCGATCGTCGCGGGGGTCCCGGCGAAGCTGTTGCGTTACCGGAAGGACCCGGAGCAGAGAACGTGAGCGGCGTTTCGGGCGCGCGCGTCGTCGTCACCGGCGGCGCAGGGACGATCGGGTCCCACGTCGTCGACGCCGCGGTGGCGGCAGGCGCGAAGGAAGTCATCGCGATCGATCTGCTTCTGCGCGGCGACCGCGGGAACATCGCCGGGGCCATCGCGACGGGCCGAGCGCGGCTCGTCGAGATGGACATCCGGGATCGCGAGAAGGTCCGCGCCAACATCGACGGGGCGGATGTGGTCTTCCACCAGGCCGCTCTGCGCTGGACGCTGTGCCAGGAACGTCCTCGCGATTGCCAGGAAGTGATGGTCGACGGCACCTTCAACGTTCTTGAGGCCGCGGCCGCAGCGAAAGTCCGCCGCTTCGTGCTCGCCTCGTCCGCCGTCGTCTACGGCGACCCGATCCGCCTCCCCTACGACGAGGACCATCCGGTCGGCGGCACGCGAGTCTACGGCGCGGCTAAGGTCGCGAACGAGCAGATGGCCCGCGCATTCGCCCACGCCAGTGACCTGCCGACGACGATCCTCCGCTATTTCAACGTCTACGGCCCTCGTCAGGACATCCGCTCGCCGTACGTCGAGGTGATGGTCAAGTGGCTCGACCTCATCGACCAGGGCAAGCCGCTGGTGCTCTACGGGGACGGCTCGGCCTCGGTCGACTTCGTGTTCGTCGAGGACGTCGCGCGGGCGAACCTACTCGCGTGCGATACGAAAACGATCGACGACATCGTTAACGTCTGCAGTGGCATCGAGACGCGCATGAGCGAACTCGCGGCACTTCTTCTGGAGATCACCGGCAGCAACGTCGGCGTGGAGCACCGGCCGCAACCCGCTGGAGCGCTTCCTGCCCGTCGCTACGGTGACCCCCGCCGTGCCCGGGAGCTCCTCGGATTCGCAGCGAAAACGGATCTTCGCGAAGGAGTGAAGAAGCTGATCGCATGGCGACGAGAGGCACTCGCGTCCAAGCCCGCGTAGAGGAGTCAGAGGTGGCCGTCGAGACAAAGAAAAAGATGACCGTACCGATAACGAAGCCCGCGCTCACCGAGGAGGAGGCGCGCGCGCCCTACGAGTCGATCAAGAGCGGCTGGGTGACCCAGGGACCGAAGGTCGCCGAGTTCGAGAAGGCCGTGGCCTCCTATGTCGGAGCGAAGCACGGCGTCGCGACGACCTCGTGCACCACTGGACTGCACCTCGCGCTCGCGACGATCGGGGTCGGCCCCGGCGACGAGGTCATCGTGCCTTCCTTCACGTTCATCGCCTCGGCCAACGCGATCCTCTACACCGGAGCGACGGCCGTTTTCTGCGAGGTCGACCCGCGCACGTTCAACGCGGATCCTGCCGATGTCGAGAAGCGGATCACGAAGAAGACCAAGGCGATCATGCCGGTCGACCAGATCGGGCTGTCGTGCGAGATCGACGCGATCAACGAGATCGCCAAGCGTCGGGAGATCGATGTCGTCGAGGACGCGGCGCCGACGATCGGCGGCACCTACAAGGGCCGCCGCGTGGGCTCGAACGCGCACCAGACGGTGTTCAGCTTCCACCCGCGCAAGGTCATCACGACGGGTGAGGGCGGCATGATCACGACCGACGACGACGTGCTCGCCGACAAGGCGCGCAAGCTTCGCGCCCACGCGATGAGCGTGTCGGACCTCGACCGCCACAAGGCCGACAAGCCGATTCTCGAGGAATACGAGGAGCTCGGGTTCAACTACCGCATGACGGACATCCAGGCGTCGATCGGGCTCGTACAGATCCGCCGCCTCGACGAGCTCCTCCGGATCCGCGTGGCGAAGGCCGAGCGGTACAACCGCGAGCTCGCTGACCTTGGGATGCTGCGGACGCCGTACACGCCACCGTATGCGACGCACACATACCAGTCGTACTGCCTCGACCTCGACCCCGCGATCGATCGCGACGACCTCATGGCGCGGCTCCTTCGGCGCGGCATCGCCACGCGCCGCGGGGTGATGGCCTCACATCTCGAAAAGGTTTACCGGGATCGTGTCGGGAAGGTTTCGCTCCCGGTCACCGAGCAGAAGGCGCGGTCAACGATGCTGATCCCGCTGTTCGCAACGATGACTGATGACGAGCAAACCTACGTGATCGGGTCGTTGCGGGAGGAGCTCGGCGCAACGTAGCGAGACCAACGCGCGAAGGGGGCCCATCGTGACGCTGGCCACGAAGTACTGCACGTGGCTGGGACTATCGCGCTCTACCGCAGGCCACCGTGGCGACTAGATTCACAGCAGTGGAGTTCCTCTTCGTCCTTCCGGTCCCCGGCTCGTCCTTCCGCGACAACGACGAGGTCGCGCATCTCAAAGACAAGGTCTCCGCCGCTCTCGGCGGGACCGGCACGGTTGATCGCCACGACGCCGGAGCGGGCGAGACGGACTTTCTCATCCTCACGAAGACTCCGCTCGCCGCGTACGACGCGCTCGAAGGGTTCGGCGACTTCGATGCTCGACCCGAGCTACGCGCGGCGTACCGGCGGGTCGAAAACGACGACTACGAGGTCTACCAGCGCGCCGAAAGCTTCCGCTTCCACATCGCCTAGCGCTCTCGCCACACACTGACGACCCCGCGACGCGGGGTGGCACGGGGGAGTGGGTTGCGCGCGAGCCGTTGACCGGCCGCGTCGCTTCGACACGGAGCGCAAATGGAGTGCAGCGGACCGGTAGGCGAGCGCGCGACCCCGACCCCGGGACAGGACCCCGCGTCGCCTTGAGTGGCGGTGTGTGGCGAGAGCGCTAGGCGGCCCTCATGAACTGAATCATTTCGGGGCGCCGCTTGTAGCCCATCGTCTCGTTGATGTGGAGGATCGGCGTGTTCTTGAAGTCGTTGTCCGTGCGCACCCGGTCGACGCCGAGC
>JBOGTG010000146.1:0-14001 GCA_050692175.1 Candidatus Limnocylindria bacterium
CGCGCGGCCCGCGCGTCCGGCGATGCGGCGACGTTCGCCGCCGAGACGCGCGCGGCCCTCGCGGAGCGCGAGCGCCTCACGCTGCGGAGCGTCATCAACGCGACCGGCGTCGTGCTGCAGACCAACCTCGGCCGCGCTCCGCTCTCCGCGCGGGCGCTCGCCGCCATCGCGGCCGCGGCCGGGGCCGTGAGCGTCGAGTACGACCTCGTCACCGGAAAGCGCGGCGAACGCCACGGGCACGCGGCCCGGCTCCTCGCGGAGCTTGCGTCGGCGGAGGACGCCGTGGTGGTGAACAACAACGCCGCGGCGGTCCTGCTCGCCCTCGCCGCGCTCGCCTCGCGCAAGGAAGTCATCGTGGCGCGCGGCGAGATCGTCGAGATCGGGGGCGGCTTCCGCATCCCCGACGTCCTGCGTCGCTCGGGTGCGAAGCTCGTCGAGGTCGGGACCACGAACCGCACCTACGCGCGGGACTACGCGGGGGCGATCGGCGAAAAAACTGGCGCGATCCTCCGCGTGCACGCGAGCAACTTCAAGATCACCGGCTTCGTGGCGCGTGCGGAGGGTCGCGATCTGGCTGCGCTCGCGCGCGAGCACAACATCGCGTTCATCCACGACCTGGGCAGCGGCACGTTCCTTGACACGTCGCGCTTTGGGCTCGGCAAGGAGCTGACCATCGGCGAGGCCGTGCGCGAAGGTGCGGACGTGGTCACCTTCAGCGGGGACAAGCTTCTGGGCGGGCCCCAGGCCGGCATCGCCGTCGGACGCGCCGAGCGCATCGCGGCGCTGCGCGCGCACCCGCTTATGCGTGCGCTCCGGCCCGACAAGCTGACGATCGCGGCGCTCCTCGCGACGATCGAGGCGTACCGTGACGGCAGCGCCGAGAAGGAGCTTCCGGTGTGGCGAATGATCGCGGCCGCGCCGCGGGCGATCGGTGTGCGCGCTCGCTCGCTCGCGGCGGCCTTCGGCGCGGCGGGGATCCCGGCGGAGGTGATCGAGGTGCGATCGACCGTCGGGGGCGGATCCTTGCCCGAGGAGACCCAGCCTTCCTACGCGGTCGCGATCGGCGGCGCCCCAGCGACGCGGGTGGCGCGGGCGCTTCGGTCCGCGGACCCGCCGGTGATCGGGCGGATCGTGGATGAGCGGGTCGCACTCGACCTGCGGAGCGTCCTGCCGGAGGATGATGAGGTTCTCGCGCGTGCCGTCACCGGCGCGCTCGCGAAAGGGGGAGCTTATGGACCTTCACACTACCAAAACGGACCGCGCGCCCGCACCGGTCGGTCCGTATAGCCAGGCGATCATCTCTGGCGACTTCGTGTTCTGCGCCGGGCAACTCGCGCTGGACCCGCAGACCGGGCAGCTCGTCGGCGGCGACGACATCCGTGCCCAAACGCGGCGCGTCCTCGACAACCTCGCCGCCGTGCTCGTCTCGGCCGAATCGTCGCTCGACCGCGTGACGAAGACGACGGTGTTCCTCGCGGACCTCGCCGACTTCCAGGCGATGAACGAGGTCTACGCCGAGCGGTTCGGGACCCACAAGCCCGCGCGCTCCACGGTCGGGGCTCCTCTTCTGCGCGGGGCGAAGGTGGAGATCGAGTGCATCGCGGTGCGCCGTAACAAGTAGGCCCGACACGAGCACCCGCGTCATCGCGACCGCGGGCCATGTCGATCACGGCAAGTCGACGCTGATCACCGCCCTGACCGGCATCGACCCCGACCGACTTCGCGAGGAGCGCGAGCGCGGCATGACCATCGACCTTGGATTCGCGTGGCTCAGCTTGTCCGGGGGCGGCGAGGTTGGCATCGTCGACGTACCGGGCCACCAGGACTTCATCCGGAACATGCTCGCGGGCGTCGGCCCCGTGGACGCGGTGCTGCTCGTGGTCGCTCTCGATGAGGGCGTCATGCCGCAGACACGCGAGCATCTCGCGATCCTCGGCGTGCTCGGCGTCGACCGGGGAGTCGTGGCGCTCACCAAACGCGATCTGGTCGACGACGAGTGGGCGTCGCTCGCGCGTAGCGACGTGGCCGAGGTGCTGAGGGGAACCCCGTTCGCGGGCGCGCCGATGATCGAGGTCTCCGCGCAAACCAAGAGCGGCCTCGCCCAGCTCGTCGAAACACTCGAGTCCGTCCTTCGTAAGGCGCCGGCGCGTCGCGACCTCGGCCGGCCGCGCCTCGCGATCGATCGCGCCTTCACGCTGACCGGCTTCGGGACCGTGGTTACCGGCACGCTTGTCGACGGCGTGTTCGCGGCGGGGGACGAGATCGAGATCCTGCCGACCGGTCGGCGGGCGCGGATCCGCGGCATCCAGACCCACAAACGGGCCCTCGACTCGGCGAGTCCGGGAAGCCGTGTGGCCCTGAACCTCGCCGGGGTCGACAAGGACGAGCTCGAGCGCGGGATGGTCGTCGTCCGTCCGGGCACCCTCGCGCCGGTCTCGGTGATCTCCGCGCGAATTGAGGTCCTCGGTTCGGCCTCGGAGGCGCTCACGCACGACGAAGCCGTGAAGGTGCACGCGGGCACGGCGGAGGTCATGGCGCGGGTGTCGCTGCTCGAGGGCGCGACGCTCGATCCCGGCGCCTCCAGCTGGGCTCAACTGCGGCTCGCCGCGCCGCTCGCGGTCGCGGTCGGCGACCGATTCGTCATCCGGCGTCCCTCGCCGCCCGAGACGCTCGGCGGGGGTGCGGTCGCGGATGTCTCGGGTGAGCGGATGAGGCGGCGCCGCGAAGCCGTCACGGTCCTCGAGCGGCGCACCGCCCCGAACGCGGCGTCGCGTCTCCTTGCCGCGCTAGACGTGCCGCGCACGCCCGACGAGGCTGGAGCGCGCGGCGGCCTGGATGCAAGCGAGCGCGATGCCGCCGCGCGCGAGCTGGTCGAAAGCGGGCGGGCTGTACTCCTTGCCGACGCGCTCATCGCCCGCGATTCCTTTGAAGCGGTTGCGACGCGGGTCGAGCGGCGTCTTGCAGCGACACACCGGCGATCGCCACTTCGCGCGGGAGCACCCCGCGAGGAGGTCCGCTCGTCGCTGAACCTCGGGCCGAAGCGATTCAACGCGTTGGTCGAGCGTCTCACTCGGGACGGCCGCATCGCAGAGCGGGGGAGCGCGCTCGCCCTGGTAGGCCACATGCCGACGCTGACCGGAGCGCAGGAGTCGGCGTGGGCACGCGCGCGCATCGCACTCGAACGTGAGCCTCTGCAGCCACCCTCGCCCGCGACGCTCGAGTCGGAGTACGGCCTGGATCGCGAGCTCGTCGCGGCACTTGCTGAGCGCGGAGATCTCGTCCGGATCGGCACGGAGGCAGTCTTCCTGCCGGACGCGGTGGCGCGGTTCGCCGACGCTGTAGTGAGCGAGCTCGCGGCGACCGGCACGATCACCGTCGCACGCGCCCGAGACCTCACCGGCTCGAGCCGAAAGCACGTGCTCCCACTTCTTGGCTTCCTCGACGACCGCGGTCTGACGCGCAGATCCGGCGACGACCGCATCCTCGTTCTCTCGCCACAGCAAGCCCGCGAGCGCGTCGCTACGCTCGTCGCGCGAAAGAAGGTCGCTCCATGAAATTCCGCGCAGTTCGTCCGTCGCAGCTCGGCAAGATCGACGCGATCGTCATCCCCCTCTTCGCGGGCACCGAGGCGCCCACCTGGCTTTCGCGCACGACGCGGACCAGGGTCGCGCGCCTCCTCAAACAGGAACAGGGCGTCACGCGCCTCTACGGCGTGAACACGCTTCACGAGGAGCCGCGTGTGGTCATCGTCGGAGCGGGGAAGCCCGGACAGCTCGACGCCGAGCGCGCGCGCAACATCGCGAGTGCCGGCTTCCGCGCGCTGTGGCGAGCGTCTGTGCGCAAAGTCGCGATCGCGATCGCGGCGGATTCGATTGGAGAGGAGCGCGCTGCGCGGGCCGCGGTCGAGGGCGCGATCTACGCGATGTGGCGCCCCGAGGCGCACCGCACGCGTGAGGAGGAGCGCCGCCTTCCCAACATCGACCAGGTTTTCCTCGTGACCGAGAAGGCCGTCGGCGACGCGATCGAGCGTGGCACCGCCATCGGCGAGGCAACGAACGCGGCGCGCCGCATGGCGAACGAGCCCGCGAACCGCATGACCCCCACCCTCATGGCCGAATCTGCGAAGGAGCTCGCGAAGGAAGCCGGGGTCCGGATCGAAGTCCTCGACGCAGACCGCTGCCGCGCGCTCGGGATGGGCAGCTACCTCTCTGTCGCACAGGGAAGCCACGAGCCGCCGCGCTTCATCGTCATGCGCCACCGGGGCCGAGGCGGCTCCGGGTACGACCTCGGACTGGTGGGGAAGGGGATCACCTTCGACTCGGGCGGGATCTCGATCAAGCCCGCGGACAACATGCACCACATGAAGGCCGACATGACCGGGGCCGCGTCGGTCATCGCGGCGCTCGCCGCGATCGGGAGGCTCGGCCTCAAGGCGAACGTGATCGGTATCGCGCCATGCACCGAGAACCTGCCCGGGGGTGGCGCGACCAAGCCCGGGGACGTCTTCACCGCGATGAGCGGCAAGACCGTCGAGGTCATCAACACCGACGCCGAGGGGAGACTCGTCCTGGTCGACGGAATCACCTACGCGCAGCGCGAAGGGGCAAAGCGCGTGGTCGACGTCGCCACCCTGACGGGGGCGATCGCCGTCGGCCTCGGCGAGCACTTCAGCGGCCTCTTCGGGAAGCCGGACTCCTTCGTCGAGCTCGTGCGCGAGACCGCAACTGCCGCCGGCGACCGGATGTGGCCCATGCCCCTCACCGACGAATACCGCGAGGCCGTCAAAGGAGAGGTCGCCGACATCCGCAACAGCACTGGCGCCCGGACCGGCGGTGCCATTACCGCGGCGGCGTTCCTCGAGTCGGCTGTCGAGGACGGCACCGAGTGGGCGCATCTGGACATAGCTGGCACGTTCTGGTTCGACCGCGACCGGCCGCACGCCCCGAAGGGGCCGCAAGGTCCGGCCGTGCGAACGCTGATCGCTCTTGCGGAGCGACTGGCGGAAGCCCGAGAATAGAACGCATGTGCGATTGGGGCGGCTTCGCCCCCCGGCTCCCGGGGGTATGAGGGGGCATAGCCCCTCAATGGCTGTGAGCGAGCAGCTCAGTTTCCGTCTCGGCGAGCCGCGGCCCGACATCCTCCAGGGCCTGGTCGCGGAGCAGCGGCTCGCGGTGGAGCACGGGTCCGGTCCACTCCTCGTTGTCGCCGGTGCGGGTACGGGGAAGACTCACGTTCTTACAGCGCGGATCGTCCACCTCATCACCTCCGGCGCGGCGAAGCCGCACGAGATCCTGGCGGTCACATTCACCGAGCGCGCCGCCGCGGAGATGCAGGAGCGCGTCGACATCAACACGCCGATCGGGCTGAACGACGCGATGATCCGGACGTTCCATGGATTCGGCGACGAGGTCTTCCGCGAGTTCGCCCTCGAGCTCGGGCGAAGCGGGGAGCTCCGTGTCCTGTCGCCGGCCGAGCAGGTGATCCTGGTCCGCGAGCACCTGTTCGGCTGCGCGCAGTGCGAGATCGCGCTTCCACTCAAGCGCTACCGGCCCGCGGGCGATCCGCTGCAGCACGTACGCGCTCTCCTCGATCTCTTCGGACGTGCGCGCGATGAGGACGTCGCCCCAGAGGCGTACGTCGCGTACGCCAAATCGCTGCGCGACGCGGTGGGGGAGTCGCTCGACGCCGACGTAAAGTCCGACGAGGCGTCGACGCACGAGGAGCTCGCCGCGACCTACGAGGCATACACGCGGATCAAGGACCGCCACGGTGTCGTCGACTTCGGCGATCAGATAGCTCTCACGCTGAAGCTCCTTCGCGACCATCCCGCAGCCGCGGCCCGGCTGCGGGCACGCTCCTGCTACATCCTCGTCGACGAGTTCCAGGACACGAACGATGCGCAGTTCGAGCTGCTGCGGCTTCTCGCCGAGCCGCACCGGAACATCACCGTCGTAGGGGACGACGATCAATCGATCTTCGCGTGGCGCGGTGGAACGCTCCGCAACTTCGACCGCTTTCGCGAGAGCTATCCGGACCACACGACGGTGCCGCTCATCGAGAACCGCCGCTCGTCGCAGGGGCTGTTGGATGCCGCGTACCGGCTCATCACGAGGAACCCCGAGCGTCTCGAGGAGAGTCTCGGGATCGACAAGCGGCTTCGCGGTCGCGACGCCCTGGACGAGACCGACGTGGACCACATTCAGAAGGTGACCGGCGTTGAGGAGGCGGAAGCTGTCGCCGAGCTCATCGCGCGCGAGGCCGTTCGCCGCCAGCGGCGGTTCGGGGACTTCGCGATCCTTGTCCGGAACAACGCCGACGCGACGCCGTTCCTCCATGCCCTTGCGCAAAGACAGATCCCCACGCACTTCTCAGGTGGCGGCCAGCTGTACGAGCGTCCCGAGATCCGGCTTCTCATCTCGTTCCTTTCCGCGGTCGCACTGCCGTCTGACTCGCGGCACGTCTACAACCTCGCGGTCTCCCCGCTCTACGGATTTCCGGCGGACGATCTCGCGCGCGCGATGGAGCGAAGCGGCCGTCGCCAAAAGCCGCTCCGGGAAGTGTTCGAGGAGATAGCCGCCGAAAAGACCGGCGTCGGCGAGGACGCGGTCGCGTCAGCGAAACGCCTCGTCGAGGACCTCGCCCATTACGCGGCCCTGGCGACCGAGCTCAGCACGGCGGCGCTCCTGTTCGAGTTCCTCGATCGCTCGAAGCTTCTGGCCCGCTACCTGGAGCCCGACTCGACCCTGGTCGAGGAGCAGGCACGAAACGTGGCGAAGTTCCTGCGCCTCGTTCAGAGCGCCGGGCGCGCGCTCGCGACCGATCGCGCCTCGTTCTTCGTTCCGCACCTCGAGCTGCTGCGCGAGGCGGGAGACGACCCGGTCGCCGCGGACTTCGAGACCTCGCGCGAGCAGGTGAACGTCCTCAGCATCCACAAGGCGAAGGGCCTGGAGTTCGGCATGGTGTTCCTGGTCCACGCGACCGACGAGCGGCTTCCGGGCCAGGCGCGCCTCGATCCGTTCCGCCTTCCCGACGCCCTCGCCAGAACGCCCGCCCCCGACCGAGAGCGGCACATCGCGGAGGAGCGGCGTCTGGCCTACGTCGCCATGACACGGGCGAAGGACACCTTCTATTTCACCAGCGCGGTCGACTACGGCTTTCAGCGTGCGGCGCGGCCGAGCCGCTTCATCGCTGAGGCCCTCGGTCGGGAGCCGTCTCGGCTCAGCGCGCGACTCCAGGTGGCTCAAGAGCTCGAGCGCTTCCAGCAGCCCCCGGGGGAAGCCGACGCTCCGCTGCCGGCGCTCGGAGTCGACGACGTCCTGACGGTGTCATACGAGGCGATCGACGACTACCAGAAGTGCGCGCTCCTCTACCGCTTCAAGCACGTGCTGCAGATCCCGACGCTGCCCACGCCGCAGATGACCTATGGCCTCGCGCTGCACGAGGCGGTGAGGGATTACTTGCGCCGAAAACGCGACGGCGCCGAGCCGGGCCTCTCGGAAATTCAGGCGGTGTTCCGAGCAGCCTGGCTGGCTGAGGGGTTCATCAGCCCCGCGCACGAGAGCGAACGCTTCCAGGCTGGCCTCGCCTCGCTCCGACGGTTCCACGAGCAGGAGCGCGGGCAGCCCGCGCCCGATCTCGTCGAGCAGCGTTTCAGCTTCATGATCGGAAAAGACCGGGTCGTCGGCCGGTGGGACAGGGTCGACCGCACTCCGAACGGCGCCGTCGTGATCGACTACAAGGCGGGCGCCGACGAGGCGGGAAGCGGTCGCGCGCAGCGGTCCGCCAACGAGAGCCTCCAGCTGCGCCTGTACGCTCTCGCGCACGAGCGCGTCTACGGCGAGCGACCGATACAGACCGCTCTGCATTTCCTCGAGAGCGGCGAGCGGGGAACGGTCGCCCCGACCGAAGAGAGCATCGGCGCGGTTCGCGGACTTGTCACCGGCACCGCGTCGCGGATCCGCGCACGGGATTTCGCACCGAATCCCAAAGGCCTGCGGACCTGCCAGCAGTGTCCCTACCACCAGATCTGTCCGAGCTCGCTGACGGCTCGGACGGCAACCGCAACGGCGGTGCCCGCCGGCTGAGCGTCGTTGTGCAGAGACGAGAGGGTGCAATCAAAAAAGGGAGCAGGACCGAAGCCCTGCTCCCGATCCGCTCGTGGTGCTGTTAGGCCGCGGACATACGGCGCTGGCTGCGCAGCAGCTGGGTGAGCCGAACGGCTCCGCCAAGAGCGATCAGTCCCGCGAGGAACGGGATCACCTGCGAGATTGGATCGTTGGTCGCCGGGGTGCTCGTCGGGGTCGCCTGCGTTTGGGTCGTCGCGACGGGAGCAAGCACAGCGATCGTGCCGAGGTCATAGGGTGCGAAGAACGTGCCCTGCGTGACCGACCAGGTGTACGTGCCTGCGGCAGGGAAGAAGACGTTCGCCACGTAGTGGCCGGTGGCGCCCTGTGCCGTCGCGGGATACGACAGGAC
This sequence comes from Candidatus Limnocylindria bacterium, assembly GCA_050692175.1. Classification (GTDB taxonomy): domain Bacteria; phylum Chloroflexota; class Limnocylindria; order P2-11E; family P2-11E; genus 3-1-20CM-2-70-9. The sequence goes on from JBOGTG010000146.1 coordinate 8,476, forward strand.
CTTGCCATTCCCGTTGCGAACGACGATCTCGGCGATGTCCGCTTTGTACGGCTCGACGCCATCCATGAGGATCGTGAAGCCGACGGGGATGACCTGGCCTGCGTGAAGGCCTCCGGGCGGGAGGGTGTCGAGCTTGGTGACTGCGCCTTCCTTGGCGAGCGCGGTGCCTGCGAGCGCGCCGAGCGTGAGGAGCATGCCGATCGCGAGGATCTTGATGCGTCGCATTCGTTCCTCCGAGCGGTGGCTGCATGGCCCTTGCGCCACTCAGCCTCCATACAAGGGAGGTAGGGACGAGGTTCCCGAAACGGCCGTGTCTGTGTACAACGACGATCAGGCGGTGCGCGGGACGTGTGGTGCGCGAACGGTCAGCAGAAGCAGGAACGCGACAAAGATGAGGACCGCGGCGCCGACGAAGGCCGCACGGTAGCTATCGAACCCGCCGATGAGGATGCCCGCGATCACGGCGCCTACCGGCTGCGCCAGTGACCATACGCCGGAGCCAAGGCCGGTCATCTCCGCCGCCCGTTCGGGCAGGACCAGGTCGACAAGGAGCGGCGTGTTCAGGGCGGTCCATACGCCGTTCGCCAGGCCGATGAACGCCATCGCGATGAGCGCCTGCGGAACGGTTTGAACCTGCGACGCGACGAGCGCGATGACCGCGAACGCGAAGAGACCAACGAGGAGCACGGGCTTCTTCCCGATGCGATCGGCGAGATAGCCCGCGGGGATCGCCCCGAGGATTGTCCCGCCGAGCGCGGGGAGAAGGAGCTGAAAGGATTCGCCCTCGCTCGTTCCCAGCTCCCTAACGCCGAACCGTGTGAGGTAGGGCAGAACGCCACCGGTCCCGAGCCAGAACACCGCCGCGGCGAAGACGTACTTCACAAGCTCGCGCTGCGCGAGGAGGCCGCGTACGTATCCGCCGACGTCGATCTTGACCGGATCCTTCGGCAGCGGAGGCGCGGCGGGCTCGCGCACCCCGACCGTCGTCACGGTGAAGGCGATCACGAGGATCGCGGCGACGAGGACGAAGACGAGCTCCGGCGACCGATCCCAGAGAAAGAGACTGATCAGGGTCGCCGCAATCTGGCCCAGCATGTTGAAGATCGCGAGCACCGTCCCGATGCGGCCGCGCTGCCCGGGCGGCACGATGTCCGCCATGAGTGCGGTGTACGGGTCGATGGCAACGTTGAGGAAGAACGCGTTGATCGACAGCACGATCAGCATCGGGACCAGTGGCGGGAATCCCCCGAGATAGAGCAGCGACGCCGCGGTGAGCGCCACGCCCCCGATGAAGAAGGGTTTCCGTCGGCCGATGCGGGTTCGCGTGCGATCGGATACTGCACCCACAATTGGTTGCGCGAAGGCACCCGCGAGCGATCGCTCCTGCGAGAGGAGGCCCACAGCCCAGACCGGTACCTCCGGATAGCGAAGGAGATAGAGGCCCGCAGCGCCGTTCAGGAAGCTGTAGACGGCGTTTGCGCCGAGCGCACCGCAGCCGTAGATCACGGATTGGGCTAGCGAGAGAGGCTTGACGGGACCGGGCGCTTCCACGTCGCGAGTTCTAGCGCACCCGTGGTGAGCGGGCGTTGTGCGGGTCTCTCCGAGGACGTGCTCCAGCCCACAAATCTTGCGTCGAACGCTTGTGCTAACGGCGTCTGGCGCTGACAATCCGGGCCATGGATGCGGCGACTCTGCTTGCTCTGGTCGCGGCGATCGGCGCGCTGGTCGGGCTCGCGCTCGTCCTCCGGCGGCCCGCCGGCGACGGCGGGGCTTCACTACGCGATGGGCTATCGGCCCAGCTCCAGGCCGCGCAGCAGGGGACCCAGGGTCAGGTGGAGCTCCTGGCCCACTCGGTCGCCGAGCTACGAAGTGAGCTCGGCCGCTCTCTCGGCGCGACGGAGCAACAGCTCGCGACGCAGGCCGGCACGACTCACCGCACCCTCAACGATCTGTCCCGACAGCTCGGGACCCTGAGCGAGCAGAGCCAGCGGATCGGCGAGCTCGCGAAGGACATCGGCTCACTCCAGGATCTCCTCCGAGCGCCGAAAGCGCGCGGCGGTTTTGGCGAGCTGCTCCTCGAGCGGCTTCTGCACGACGCGTTGCCGGCGTCCGCGTACGAGATCCAATACACATACAAGGACGGCTCGCGCGTCGATGCGATCGTCCGCTACGCGGGCCGGATCGTGCCGATCGACGCGAAGTTCCCCAACGAGACCTGGAACGCGCTCGCCAAGGCCGTCGACGAGACCGAGCGCCGCACGAAGAAGCGCGCGTTCCTGCATCAGGTCCGGCGACACATCGATGCAGTGGGGCGGTACGTCTCGCCGGCGGATGGGACGATCGATTTTGCGGTCATGTATATCCCCTCGGAGTCCGTCTACTACGACCTCGTGCTCCGCGAAGAGGAAGGCGAGCCCGACCTGCGCGCGTACTGCGCCGACCGCAAGGTGATCCCCGCCTCTCCGAACACGCTCCTCGCGTATCTGCAGGTGGTCTCGCTCGGCGTGCGTGGGCTCGCGATGCAGGAGCGCACCCGCGAACTGCAGCAGGGTGTCGCCGCCGTCCGGCGTGAGTTCGAACGCTTCGTTGAGCTCCACGACCAGCTCGGACGCCATCTCGAGAACGCGACGAAGAAGTTCGACGAGACCGACCGCGCGCTGTCGCGCGCTTCGAGCGCGATCGAGACCCTCGCGCAGGCTCCGATCGCGGCGGGTAGCGAGCAGGTCGCGCTTCCTCTCCGGATGGACCCGCGCCGGGAGATCGAGGAGCGCTGACGAAGCAGCTGCTCGCGCTCTTCGCTCTGGCCGCGACTGTTGCCGTGATCTTCGTCGTGCTGACCCGCGATCCGACCGAGCCGCTCGCGGTCGCTGCGGTCGTCGCCGGCTCGGCGGTCGCCCTCGCATGCCTCGTCGCCTTCCTCGGCGTGGCCGTGGAAGAGCGCGACGCCGCGCTCGCGCGACCGCGTCGGCGGCGCCCGCGCCGCGTCGTGGCTGTCCGCCGAGGTGCCGAGATCGGCGCCCTTGTCGCGGCATTCGGCCTCCTCCGCGCGGTGGACGGGCTCACTCTCATCACCGGTGGGTTCGTCGTGGCCGGGTTCGTCATGGCCGAGCTCGTTCTGAGCGCGCGTCGTGAGGCGCGTTCGGGTTAGCCTCAGAGCGACTTGGACGCCGCGGCAAAGAAGAAGCGAATATCGGCCAGCGTCGACGCGCGCGCGCAAGCGCTGGACCGGCTCGCGCTCGAGATCCACGCGCGGCCCGAGCTCGCGTTCGAAGAGCGTTTCGCGTCGAGCTCCCTTGCGGACTACCTCGAGTCGGAGAAGGTCTCGGTCACGCGCGCGGCTGGAGGTCTCGAGACCGCGTTCGTCGCGGAGGCGGGGTCGGGTGGTCCGGTCGTCGCGATCCTCGGCGAGTACGACGCACTGCCGGGGATCGGACACGGCTGCGGGCACAACCTCATGGGAACGGCGGCGGTCGGAGCGTTCCTCGCGGTGCGTGACACGCTCGACGGAGTCCGCGGCCGCGCACGGATCATCGGTTGCCCGGCCGAGGAGCGCGGCAACGGCAAGGTCAGTCTCATGAAGGGCGGCGCGTTCGAAGGTCTGGACGCCGCGCTCATGTACCACCCTGGCGACCGGGACGAGATCGACCCGCTCATGCTTGCCATGGTCAATCTCGACGTGGAGCTCCTCGGAAAGGCCGCGCACGCGGCGGCCGAGCCACATGACGGCGTCAACGCACTCGACGGGCTGATGCTCGGTTGGAACGCGATTTCGGCGCTCCGCCTTCTCGTGCGGAGCGACTCACGGATACACGGGATCATCACCGATGGCGGGAAGGCCGCGAACATCATCCCCGACCGCGCCGCCGCGAGGCTCATGGTGCGTTCGCCCGACAACACGTATCTGGGCGACCTTCGGCGCCGGGTCCTGGCGTGTTTCGAGGGCGCGGCCCTCGCGACCGGCGCGGAGCTGCGCCCAACGTGGAGCGAGGTCTGCGAGGTGGTCAACACCAACCGCCCGATTGCGGAGGCGTTCGCCGAGAACGTCCGGTCGCTCGGACGCACGATGCAGCCGCGGCGTCCGTCGGACACCCACGGGTCGACGGACATGGGGAACGTGACGACCGCGATCCCAGGTATTCATCCTTTCCTCTCGATCACCGAAGGGCCGGTGCCGGGGCATTCGATCGCGTTCACCGAGGCTGCGCGCACACCGCGAGCGCTCGAAACCATGCGCGTCGCCGCCAAGGCGCTGGCGATGACGGCCCTCGACGTTTTCACCGACTCCGCACTTCTCAAGCGAGCGAAGGAGGCGCACGACGGCCGCGCCGCGTGACTGGCAGGGCGCCGAACGCGATCCGTCGGAGGCGGCGCGGTTGGCGGCGCTCTACGACCTGGATCACACCCCGCTTGAGGGCGGGGCGGACGTCGAATGGTTCAGCGGCCTCGCGCGTCGGACGGGCGGGCCGATCCTCGAGCTCGGCTGCGGCACCGGCAGGATCACGGTACCGATCGCACTGGAGGGTCACCACGTCGTCGGACTGGACCGTTCCGCCGCGATGCTCGAGCGGGCCGAGCGCCGTGCGCGCCGCGCCAACGTCGACGTCCGCTGGGTCGAGGGCGACATGCGGGCGTTCTCCTTCAACGAGGCTTTCGCCCTCATCTTCGTCGCGTTCAACTCGTTCCTCATGCTCGGTCCGGACGATCGCTGGGCGTGCCTGGCGCGGATGCGCGAGCACCTCGCACCGCGCGGACGCGTCGCGATCGACGTGTTCCAGCCGGACCCGGAGGTCGTGGTCGGGCTGGACGGCGGGGTCGTCGACGACTGGGAGCGCGTCGACCCCGAGAGTGCTCGGCAGGTTCGGAAGTTCTCGTCGAGCCGAGCCAACGTCGACGGGGTGACGCAGCGCATCTGGTACGACGAGACGACCGACGACGGAACGGTCCGTCGCATCGGCGGCACGACGACGCTCCATTACCTCTACCGGCGGGAAGTCGACCTGCTCTTCTCGGAGGCAGGCTTCAATATCGAGACGCTCCACGGCGATTACGACGGGAATCCGGCAGACGCGCAGTCGCGAAAGCTCCTGGTCGTGGCGAAACGAAGAGAGCGCGGTCAGAAGCGCGAGCGACGGAGCTCGTGACCGACCTACTCATTCGCGGCGGAACGGTGATCGATGGGACGGGCGCGCCGGGTCGGCGTGCGGACGTCGCGGTCCGCGGAGGCCGCATCGCGGCGATCGGTACGGACCTCGCCAACGACGGCGCGCGGATCCTCGAGGCCCGAGGCCGCGTGATCGCCCCGGGCTTCATCGACATCCACTCGCACTCGGACGAGGCGATGTTCGTGAACGACGCGCTCGAAAGCGCGTTGCACATGGGAGTGACGCTCGTCGTCTGCGGCAACTGCGGCGGCTCGTCGGCGCCGGTGAGCGGCCTCGCCGAGGCCGAGCTCGACCGGGAGCTCTCTCGGCTCAACGTTCAGCGGACCTGGTCGTCGTTCGGCGAGTACGCCGACGCGGTCGACCG
>JBOGTG010000147.1:0-13627 GCA_050692175.1 Candidatus Limnocylindria bacterium
ATGCAGTTGGTGTCACGAGTGGCCGACTGATCACGCCATTCGAACCCGGCACGCACAACCCCGCCGCCCTCAAGGCGATTCTCGCGCTCGATCGCGCGATCAGGTGGGCACCTTCTGATCTCAGCCGGGAGGAGCGCGAAATGATCGCGGCGCATGTGTCGGCAGTTAACGAGTGCACGTTCTGACTGCTTGCGCACGCACGGTGGGTCGGTCGACTCACGCAAGATCAAAGTCTCGAGGATGCATTGATTCGGCAAGCGGAGCACGTCTCGATCGGCCCTCGACGACGCGCCATGCTCCGATTCGCTGAGAAGTTAACGCGGCAGCCCGGACACATCGAACCGGAGGACGTGGACGAGGTGCGCGACGCCGGCTTCACCGACCCAGCGATAGGCGACATTGTGCTTACGGCAGCGCTCTTTTCATTCATGAACCGACTAGTTGATGGTCTTGGTGGGCTGCTCGAGGGAGATATGCTCGAACGCGCTCGGCGCTATGGACTTCGGTTGCATCGCGGGACGTTCGAGCATCTCGAAGAAGGCGCGGCACCGTAGCGGTCCGGCGAAATCGCAGAAACTCGTGCTCGAGGATCCGCCCCGGCGTGTCGCTGATCACGGCGATGGCGAAGCAGTGGAATCCGGCCTCCACGTCCTGGCTCGACTGATGCGGGGATGGTCGGTCATGGGGAGGTGGTCGTTCCTCCGACCCTGACTGAGCGGAGGGCGCCTCGAGAATGCGGCGACTCATCGGTAGTTTTGGGCATTTCTCTCGGCTTTCCCCGGTTTCTCGTTCTCCGATCGGAACGTGCCCAACGATCGCCTCCGGCAACTTGAGGTCCGTGTCCGGCCTGATCGCGCGTACATTCCTGACCTCTTCTATCTCTATCGGCAGCTCGAACACCTCACGGGGCACGGATAAGTCGCCGCTCCAGAGAAGAGTTAATCGGCCACGGTTGCCGCGCACTCCAGCCGTACGGTGGACTTCCACACGGTCGCAGGTTGCGATCCGAAAGTAAGTGCGACATCGTCCCGGCGATGGGACAGGGCGCACCTCAGCTCAAGATGCGCCCTGTCGGAACCCGTCCAGCTTCTAGCGGTTACCTACCTCGCGCGGGCTCGTAACTCCGGCGTCAGCGGCGGGAACAAGTGACGGTGTTGCTCTGCGATTGGCTCAAGTGGTTTGAACATGAAGCCAATGCTAAGCATGACGCTGTCATCGAAGAGGGCGTAAGGAGCTAGCGAGACCACATGGGGCTGACCGTAAATCGGGTCCTTCCAGATGGTTTCGTCCCCTCCAAAGCGCGTGCGCCACTCGGAAACGGTTGCACCCGCTTCCAACACGCTGCCGTCGGGCTGCTGAATGCTATATAGCGGGTCCCCGCGCTTGTAGGTGGTCACCTTCACTTCGACTCTTCCGGGGACCTGCGCCAAGGCGGCGATACGATCCTCAATCTGACCCATAACGCATTACCTCATCATGGCTGATTCAGTTGGGGTTACATGAACTGTAGCAATTGTAGAAGATGTCGTAACAGTACGACCAATCGTAGTAGTCGTAATACGTGTACCACAGGGCAATAGACCACGGCGGGAAGTTATGGCAAGTCGAGCCCCAGTAGATTGAGACAGTTTGCGAGCACCTCACGTACCCAGGAGGCGGCGACCCCATCGTCAGCGCACGTGCTCCCATGAGCCAACCGGCGCCGGCAAAGACGAATGCGCCGCCACCGTAGATTGCGGTCCGCAGAATCGCCCGACGCTTCATCGCGCGCCTCCCGATGCCCTCTCAGCATCTTCAAGATATTCGTCGGCCTCCTGCCAAAAGCCCAAGACCATCAGGATCACCTCCAGACCGTTGTAGACGTTGTGCAGATCGAGTCGCTCGAGCGGAATTAGCCCAATCGCACCTCCCCGACCGAGTAACCCAGGACCATTGGTCACGCCGGTCTCCAAGAACTGCCGGTAGATGTAGACGTGCTCGATCCCGTGGAAGATCGAGAGCACGACGAGGGGATAGACCCACGGATTCCGGGGGTAGACAAGAACAAGGACGATCGACAAGACCGCGATCGCCCCGTTAAAGAGAAGATGCGAGAGTTCGCTATCGAACTGCGCTCCTAGGAGAGCTTTGCCTTGGATAGCGACTGAGATGTGTTCGAGGAGATGCCCGAGTTGGGCCAGAAAGACCCAAGCAAAGAGCCAGCGGCCTGCGAGCGGTCCGCTTCGGATCGTCCGAACAGCTTTCCGGTAGGTCAGCCTCCGCTCGAATGTGGGAGAGGCGGCCATGGGGACGACAGCAGTTCTACTCTCGGTTGGGCCATAGTCAAGGGCGGAGTTAGATGTGGCTCAGCCTGTCTATCTCACAAGTAGGCGGGCACGCCCCGGCCCACGCGCGACCGCATCCCAAGGGGTCAGGCTGGTTAAGCGTCACCTCGCAAACGAGGCAATGGTTCTAGGCTTGTTCGAGCCTGCCTGGCCTCACCGACCGCGATAACATCTGTGCGGCCGCAGTCCTTTGCTGCCTGGCCTGGCCGGTGATCAGATCATGAAACGTGGGGAGTGGTCGTCCCTCCGACCTGACTTTGTAGGTCGTCTGACTCCTCTGACTTTTCGTTACGGGCTGTTCGAGTTTCTTCCAAAATCGCGATAGGGCCTCCGCGATGTCGCCGTCACGGGTGTCTATCTGTAGATCAGCCGCCTTTGGCTGTGGGGGTTCGATTCCCTCTCTGCCCACCGATTTTTTCACTCACGACGGGCCTCTCGGGCCCGTCGCTCGTTCCTACGCCGCGACGAAAAGGGGGCTGACTGCGCGAAGGCAATAGACCATTAGTCAGTCGTCCTTTGGCCCGGGATCGGTCCACTCGCGGGGTACTCAGCTAACACTCAATAACGACGGGGTCTTGAGAGCAGTGTGACGTCGTGCCCAGCAATCCGGGAAGGCAACTGATGCGGATGGCAGGCGGCTGACCAAGAGCGGTCAATGGCTCGGCCCCCGCGGCGCTCGGCGTTTGAGATTGCAATTCGCAATCTCAAAGACGCGGCCTCTTCGCCCCTCGCCGTCCACGGCGCGCTTCCCGGCGCAGCTGCTCGCCTCCCGCGACGGGGATCTCCGGCACATCCCAACGGGCTTCTCGCTCGACCGCTATCGCGACGCCGCGGGCGAGCTGCGGCTGCCGCTGGCACGGGGCCGCATCAGGTGGGTGCGTCGGGACGGCGAGGACGTCCGGCTCGACCTTCTCGGTCATCGGCTCCGACTCGGGAGGCGCGCCGCCAACGAGTACGTCGTCGTGACGCTCGCGACCGGACGCGGCGAGCTGAGCGTGCGGCTCGACGGACCGACTATCGCGACGTACCGTCACGCCATCGACGAGAAGGTCGTCCGACCGCTCGTCGACGGCGGAGGGTGAGCGCGTATGCAAACGATGTGTTGGCGGTCGTGACCTCGTGACGGACGTCAACGATGTCATGGCGGCTACCACCTAGCCTTCTTCGCCTTCGGCGCTTTCGCGGGATCGCCCAGGGAGCACCACTCCTTCGCCATCGCCTTGAGTTCCGCGGCACGTGCCCTCGCCTCTTCCTCGTCGGTGATCCGCATGCGCTTCACCGTCCCCCCTTCGAGGTGTGGGTAACGTCCGCGAAGCCGGCCGCCGCGCGTGAGCCTCAGATTCACACCCGGCTCGCGGTATCGGACGAACGCCGCGAAGTCGCCGCTCTTGCTCGACGAGAACGTCACTCCGTACTGGACGCGCTCGGTCATGCTCGCGTCCGCGCCGAGGATGGCGTCACGAAGGCGTCGCATCGCGCCCTCTGACGGCGGCTTGGTCATCTTGAACCAGCGCTCGACCTCGGCGACTTCGGCACGCCAGGATCGTAGTCGCGAGGCCTCCGGTGACGCGGAACCGGTCCCGCCGTCACCTCAGTCTTCATTTGGACCGTGCCTCGGATTGGCGTACGGGCGGGTCGGCCGCGAGAATCGGGGCGTGCCGGAAGAGCGGCGGGTCGTCACGGTCCTCTTTGCTGACGTCGCGGGATCGACGGCGCTCGGTGAGGCGAGCGATCCGGAAGACGTTCGCGCAATCCTGGGCCGCTACTACGCCATCGCCCGCGACGTCATCGCCGCCCATGGCGGCACGCTCGAGAAGTTCATCGGTGACGCGGTCATGGCGGTGTTCGGGATCCCGCAGGCGCACGGCGACGACGCCGAGCGAGCGCTCGTGGCCGCGCTCGCGCTCCGCGACCAGGTCGCGCGCGATCCGATCACGATCGATCTCGTACTGCGCATCGGTGTGAATACTGGCGAGGTCGTCGCGTCGAGCGAAGCGGACACCCGTGACTTCCTCGTGACGGGGGACACCGTGAACGTAGCCGCGCGCCTCCAGCAGCACGCCGACCCGGGCGCGATCCTCGTCGGCGAGCGGACGCGTCGTGCCGTCTCCGGATTCCGTTTCGGAGACGAACAGCGGATCGCGGTGAAGGGCAAGGGCGACCCCGTCCGCGGCGCCGTCCTGCTCGACCGAACCGAGCGGCGTGCGCCACGAGCGCCGTTCGTCGGGCGGGAGTCCGACCTCGCGCAGCTCGAACTGGTCGCGAAGCGCGCGTTCATGGAGCGGCGGCCGCAGCTCGTGACGATCACGGCCCCGGCGGGCACGGGAAAGTCGCGCCTCGTCGATGAGTTTGTCCCGCGCCTCAAGCGGGCCGATCTCACGGTCGCGACCGCGCAGTGCCTGCCATACGGTGCCGCGGTCACGTTCCTTCCTCTGCGTGGTCTCATCCGCGGACTGCTTCGCATCGATCGGGACGGCGACCTCCTCCAGCCACTGCGTGAGGCGTTCGCGAGCGCTGCCTACGCCGAGAACGACGTGCGCCGGCTCTCATCCCTGATCTCGATGACCTTGGGTGACGCGAGCGAGTCCGAGCGCGCGGATCGCGAGGAGATCTTCACCGCGTGGCGGCTCCTCATCGAGGCGCTTGCGACCGGCGGTCCTGTGCTGGTGGTCTTCGAAGACTTGCACTGGGCGTCGGACACGCTTCTCGATCTCGTCGAATACGTGACCGCGTCCCGCACCGGCGCGCCGCTCGTCATGGTCGCGCTCGCGCGTCCAGAGCTGATCGACAGGCGACCGACCTGGGGCGGCGGCCGCCGAAACTTCACGTCGCTCGCTCTAGAGCCGCTCACGACCGACGAGACCTGGCGGCTTGTCGAAGTCCTGACCGAGGGTGTCCCCGCAGCGATCGCGCGGCGCATCGTCGAGCGCGCCGGCGGGAATCCGTTCTTCGCGGGCGAGCTCGTCCGGGCGTACGAGGAGCGCAGGCACGCGGGCGAGGTCGACGAAGAGATCCGTCTCCCCGACACGGTGCACGCCACGGTGCTCGCCCGAATGGATGGGCTTCCGCCAGTGGAACGGTCGGTGCTGGAGTTCGCGGCCGTCGCCGGTCGCACCGCGCGCGTCGCCGCCGTGACGGCCCTTCTGCCGGATCTCGGCGAGCGCGGGGTCAGCGATGCCCTCGAGTCTCTCGCCGAGAGGGACCTCGTGATTCCGCAGGGCTCACGTGCATACACGTTTCGCCACATCGTGATCCGCGAGGTCGCCTACGCAACGCTGCCCCGTGCGGACCGCGTGCGCGCGCACCTCCGTCTGGCGCACTGGTTCGAAACGGACGCGCCCTCGCATGTGGCCGAGTTCGCGGAGCTCGTCGCGTACCACTATCGGCAGGCGATCGCCCTTTCACCCGGAGGCCGCTTACCGGAAGGGCTCGATGTCCCGGCCGTGGTCGCCGCACTCGAACGCGCAGCCGAGGCCGCCTCCGCCGGCGCCGCCTATGACGAAGCGGGGAAGCATCTGGAGGAGGCGATCCACCTCGCCGCCCCGGCAGAACACCAGCGCCTTCATGAGCGGATGGGCGACCTCATCCGGTTCGGCGATCGAACCGTCGATGCCTACGCTGAATCGTTCGCGCGGTGGCAGGCAACTCCCGGCGCGGATCCGGCCGTGGGCGCGCGTCTCCTCATCAAGCGCCTCGACGTCCTCGGACGTTGGGCTGGATCGCTCTCGCGAGTGCCCGAGCCGGCGGAGGTCGCAGAGCTCGCGGCCGCCGCTCGCGTCTTGGTCGAGAAATCGGGGAACGAGGTGCTCCGGGCGAGGCTCGCGGTAGCGAACGCGTTTGAGGCGTCACGCCGCGGCCGCCTCGACGAGGAGACGTACCGCCGTCTGCTCACAGAGCTCACCTCGGCTCGCCGGGTGCTTGCCGCGCAGAACGATCCCGATACCGAGAGCCTCGCGCTGGACGCGATCGGCGCCCTACACCGAGACTCGGGTGACTCCGAAAGCGCGCTCGCCGCGCAGTTGGAGCGCATCCGGAACGCCAATCGCCTCGGCCTGCTGGAACGGATCGATGCGTGGAGCACCGCCACCTGGGACCTCGTCTACCTCACCCGTTTCGGCGAAGCGCTTCAGATGTTCGACGACGCGCGGCGGGCGCTACGGCCAGGCGAGCCCGAGTACATGCTCGCTCACTCGTTCGCGTGGGCGGCGTATGCCGCGATGCTCAGCGGCCGGTGGGACAAGGCTCTCGAGCTGACGGACGGCCTGCTCGACATCCGCGAGCAGTCCCCATCGACGGCCGGGCGCTTCACGTTTCCGGGCTGGGTCGCGGGACTGCGGGTCGCCTCCGCGCGACTCGACACGTCGCGGCTCGCGCGGTACCGCGCCGCGTTCGGCGCAATCGCTCAAGTGTCCCTGCTTCAGCGCTACCAGCGGCCGCTCTGGCAGGCGTTCATCGACGGCGATACGACTAGTGCGGCGTCCTATCTGGTGCAGCCGCTCGGCCCACGTGACCGAAAAGGCGAGCTGGTCGCCTTGATGCTCTTCGAGCGCGGCGAACGTCTCGAGAACGACGACATCGCGCTGATCGAGCGCCAGACGATCAGCGATCCGCCGGTCCTCAGGCTTCGACTCCTCCTCGCCCGCGCCCTCAACGCCGACGACCCGGCGGTGAGGCGCGCGATCACGGAGCTCGACGCCGCCGGTTTCGTCGCCGATGCGGCGCGCGCGGCGGCGCTCCTCGCGATGCGCACGCACGATCTCTCCGATCGTGCGGACGCCGAGCGCCGCCTCAGCTCGCTCGGCGATCGCGCATACCTCCAGAAGCTCTCCGAAGAGTGGTGAGCGACTCGTGAAGCGACCGTAGCCTTTGCTGCGCGTGTTACGTGACCCATTCGTAATCGCCGAAAGTGGCGCGCGGCCGTGGCAGATCGGCCTGCGGCGTTGAAGAGAGACTGGGCAAACTGATTTCGGTCTCGCGCTGTTGGCTCTAGATTGGCTGCCCTTGTACCTGAGTCATTGCGCTTTGGGGCACGAGTGCGAAGACAAGGGTCTGCGGGTCGAGATGGTCAGCCGGAGCGCGCCACTTTTCTGATTTTCGCAGCTTCTCGACGTGATGTTTCACGAAACTGGGCGACGGTCTGCAAAACCTCTCACCGATCAGTGCAGGAGCGGGTCAGCCTCCCGCTCCGTGCTGAACAAAATGGGCAACTGACTCTTCGCGGAATTCGACTCATGCCGTGATTGAGAACCTTGAAATCGTTAGAAAACTCGCATGTGGGTCGTCTTGGGCGGGGCGGTGACTGTAGATCAGCTGCCTTTGGCTGTGGGGGTTCGATTCTCTCTGTGCCCACCGATTTTCGCGAGCCTGCTTACACGAAAGGGCCCCTCGACGCTCGAGGGGCTTTATCGGTTTTTCGTACGAGGGGGCTCTCACGGTCGTCTGACTGACCAGGCCCTTGTCCCTGAGGTATGTCTCGGCCAGCTCGTTCGCGTTGATTTCTCCCATGGTCCGCGTGCGTTTCGGCGCACCATCCCTCCCGACGAACGGCTCTCCTCGACCCGGACGCGTTTCGCCGGAAGCGAGCAGTCTCGATGGCTAGGATGCCGGTAACACTCGAGGAGGTGTCTCGGATGTACGGCACGGTGGCGCGCATGCGGCTTAAGCCTGGTATGGAAGCGAAGCTCAAAGAAGAGATGGCGCAGTACGAGCGGCTCAAAATCCCAGGATTCATCAGCACGATGGTGTATCGCATGGACAGAGACCCGAACGAGCTGTACATGGCCGTCGCTTTCAAGGACAAGGCGACCTACGTCGCGAACGCGCAGGACCCCAAGCAGGACGAGCGCTTCAGGAAGATGCGGGCGTTTCTCGCCGCTGATCCCGAATGGCACGACGGCGAGATCGTCGCATCGGACAGCGCGTAGCGAACAGCGCCAAAGTGGTGGGCGATGCCAGCATGCTGCGGCCGAGATGCCTACGCACAGCTCTTCGACGAGAGGAACGCGAGGCGCGACGCGCGGGAGTACCTGAAGAAAGGCCTGGACCCGACCGGGCGGCGCATGGTCGATGAGATCGTCCGGCGAGGAGTCGCTGGTGCGAGCGTACTCGAAGTCGGCGGCGGCATCGGTGCCCTACAGATCGACCTGCTCCGTTCCGGCGCAGCGCGCGCGACCAACGTCGAGATCGTCGCCACGTACGAGCAGCCCGCGCGTGAGCTGCTGGAGACGCTTGGCCTCACCGCTCGCGTCGATCGCAAGGTTCTCGATTTCGCCAGCGACGGGGACGAGGTCGGTAGCGCGGACATCGTGGTGCTGCATCGCGTGATCTGCTGCTATCCGGACATGGAAGCGTTGGTCCGCGCTTCGGCCGATCACGCGAATCGGATTCTTGCGCTCAGCTTTCCGTCCGACCGATGGTGGTGGCGTGCAGGGCAGTGGCTCAGCCGTGGCTGGTTCCGACTCCGGGGCTGCGCCTTCCGCCTTCACCTTCACGACCCACGCAAGATCCTCGCGACCGCCGAGTCCTCCGGCCTCCGTCCCATCCTGCAGCGGCGCGGCTTCGTCTGGCAGATCGCGGTTATGGAGCGTTCCGTCCGATAGCGACCGCGCCCGCGCCCGAAGTTCGTCTGGGGCTGCGCCCGAACTGGAAGCAGTTCGCGCTGCTTATTGCCATCAACGCTTTCGTTGGCGCGATGGTCGGGCTCGAGCGCGCGATCATGCCGGTCCTGGGCGATCTGGAGTTTGGCATCGCCTCGCGCACTGCGCTCCTGAGCTTCATCGCCAGCTTCGGCGCCACCAAAGCGTTGACCAACCTCGCCTCTGGCGTCTTCGCCGACCGGGTGGGTCGGAGGAGGCTTCTCATCGCGGGCTGGCTGATCGGATTACCAGTTCCCGTGCTCATCATCCTGGCCCCGGGCTGGGAATGGATTGTCGCCGCGAATCTTCTCCTCGGTGTGAATCAGGGCCTCTGCTGGTCGATGACCGTAAATCATGAAGGTCGACCTCGTGGGTCCCGCGCGTCGGGGACTGGCTCTGGGGATCAATGAGTTCGCGGGGTACGTCGCGGTCGGGCTCTCCGCTCTTGCCGGGAGCGAGATCGCTGCGGCAACCGCTCTGCGGCCGCAGCCGTTCGTCTTTGGCGGGGCTGTCGCGATTCTCGGTCTTGGGCTCTCGCTGTTCACAGAAGATTCAGCGGCGCATGTGCGCGCCGAGGCGATAAACCGTCCTCTCGAGCTGCTCCCGTCGCTGGGGGAGATCTTCATGCGCAGTACCTGGCGGGATCGTGCTCTCTCCACCGCGAGCCAGGCCGGCCTCGTGAACAACCTGAACGACGGGGTTGCCTGGGGGCTGATGCCTTTGCTCTTCCTGAGCTCGGGTCGTGATCTGCAGCAGGTCGGCGTCTTGGCAGGGGTTTATCCGATCGTGTGGGGCGTGGCGCAGCTCGGGACCGGAGCTTTGTCCGATGCGATCGGCAGGCGATGGCTGGTCGTCAGCGGGATGTCGTTGCAGGCGGCCGCGCTCGGTCTGGTCGCCACCTCGCCCGCTTTTGCGGTTGCTTTCGTGGCGATGAGCGCCCTCGGTCTGGGGACGGCCCTCGTTTATCCGACGCTGCTCGCGGTCGTCTCCGATGTCGCACACCCGGCGTGGCGAGCAACCGCAACGGGGATATATCGGTTCTGGCGGGACGCCGGCTACGTGATCGGTGCCCTCATTGCGGGCATCGTGGCTGATCGTCTGGGTCTGAATTGGGCGATCGGGGTGGTGGCCGCGCTTACGTTTGCTTCGGGACTGGTGGTACTCAGTCGACTTCCTGAGACGCGTCCCGTTCGCGTAGCCTGACTGCGACTTGGTCTCTCGAACCCGCGCGTAAAGATCACGAGATCCGATGAGATGCCACGTCTCCATCGTGCCCATCCCTTTGATCTCGATAGTGCCGCGCGACTCAAGGAAGAACTCGTCCTTTAGGAGCTCGTATGTGATAGAGCTACGGCTTTCGCGCAGTAAACACGATCGATCGCGCGACCGAGGCCTGGCGTTCCGGCGTCAATAGCCTCCGCATCCGCTCGATGAGCTGTGGCGTGAACAGTGGGTAGCGAGAGCAGTCGTCCACCGTGAGCAATCGCTCGTCGTGGGTCGCGATGTCGACGAATCCCGCTCGCTCGAGCTTCCGACCGAAGACACGCTCCGGCAGCGCGCCGGCAATTCAGCCCGCCCAGGCGTCGGGGTCGGTCATCACCTCGGGCGGCAGCTCCTCATCCAGGACGATGTCCGCGAGCGAAACCCGTCCGCCAGGCCGCAGCACGCGGAAGATCTCTGCCATGGCGCGTCCCTTGCGCGGCGAGAGATTGAGGACACCGTTCGAGATCGCGACGTCCACGCTCGCGTCGGGGAGCGGAATCGACTCGAGTTCGCCGCGGAGCCACGCAACGTTCGTGACGCCGCCTTCGCGCGCGTTCGACTCGCCTACGGCGAGCATCTCGGGGAGCGTGTCGAGCCCGATCGCGCGTCCGCCCGGGGAGACCAGCCGTGCGGCGAGGAGCGTGTCGATCCCCGCGCCGCAGCCGAGATCGATGACGCTCTCGCCAGCCATGAGCGCGGCCCGTCGAACGGGATTGCCGACGCCGAGCGACGCGGCGGTCGCGCCCTCCGGCACGAGAGCGAGCTCCTCGCTCGAGTACAGCTCACCCGCGACCTCCGTCGCGCGCCCGAGGACCCCGCGGTATCGCTCGCGCACCGAGTCTCGGACCGCGTCCTGCGCCAGGAGATCCTCGGAGACCGGCGCGCTCGGATGCGGCTGCGTCATCGCTCGCCGAGCCGCTGGACGAACTTCTGCAGACGCTCGCGTGCCGTCGGCTCGAGCGGCGTTTGCGCCGAATCCGCGAGCTTCGTGCGGACCTGCTTTGCGAACTCGAGCTCGCCGCAGCAATGCCTGCAGAGGCCGAGGTGTTGTTCGAGCTCCTCCTCGCTGGCACGATCGATATCGCGGTCGAGGTACGACCAGAGACGCTCCACCGCGTCACGGCAGGCGATCATCTCCGAGGTTCTCCCTTCAGCAGCCCCCGCTGCCTTGCGTATTCCCACAGCGCCTTCTCCAGCTGCTTTCTTCCGCGGTGCAGCCGTGCGAGCACGGTGCCGGTCGTGGTTCCGGTGAGCTCCCCGATCTCGCGCGCCTTGTATCCGTAGACGTACGCCAGCACCAGCGCGGTGCGATGCGCGGGGTGGATGCGCTGGAGCGAAGCGGTGAGGCTGTCGTCGTCGAACAGGTCGAGAAAGTCCAGGTGCAGGCGATCCGAGTACGGGAGCGGATCCTCCTCGACGAGCGTGTCGAAGAGGGAGAAGCGCTCGTCCTCCAGCGGCACGTCGTGCTCGTGCGGCGCCTCCTTCCGCGACCGGTCGGCCGATGCAGACAGGAGGACCTTTGTGAGCCAGTAGCGAGGCCGCTCGCGGTTGCGCAGCGAGTCACGCGCGCGGAACGCGCGGATCAGAGCGTCCTGCACGAGGTCTTCGGCAGCCGTTGCATCGCCGCACAGCTTTCGGGCGAACGCATAGAGGTAGTCGAGGTGTGGTCCCACGAGCACGGCGAACGGTTCGGCCGTTTCGGTAGCCGCGGCGTGCACGTCCATAAGACGAAGTGAAGTGTCCCGTTTATTGCAGGCGGTGGGCAATATCCTCGTGTCGCGGCGGCGTCCCTAGGGGAGAAACCCCTGAGGAGGAGCGACATGGCCACCGCAACACCGACGATCACCAACGGCGTGAACGTCACCCAGCTGGTCGACACGATCGAGCTCATCAAGAAGGACCCGAGCCTGGCGCGCTTCCGCTTCCGCACCCGCACGCGCTGGGACCAGGGTGGTCGTTGCGCGACGGAGATCAACGGGTTCTACGGCGCTGGCAGTGAAACGACGCGGGCGCGCACGCACACGCTCGCCGGCGACGAGCCGCCGGTCCTACTGGGCTCGGACACCGCCCCGAACGCGGTGGAGGCGGTCCTTCACGCGCTCGCGGCCTGCATCTCGGTCGGCTACGTGTACAACGCCGCCGCGCGCGGCATCACGATCCAGTCATTGACCCTCGATGCTGAGGGGGAGCTGGATCTGCACGCGTTCCTTGGCCTTTCCGAGACCACCCGGCCAGGGTTCGAGCGCATCACCTTTACGGCGACGGTCAAAGCCGACGCGCCCCGCGCTCGGCTCGAGGAGCTGTGCGACTACGTTCAGCGAACGTCGCCCGTTCTCGACATCATCCGGAACCCCGTCCCGGTGAGCATCCGGCTCGTGACCGGGTAGAGGACACGATGCCTGCGTGCCGCACGTGCCAGGGCGAGACGAAGGGCTTCAAGTGCGACGTCTGTGGTGCGGAATCCCCCGTACACGTCGAGACGCATCGCTGCGGCGGTGAGCACTGCATGCCCAAATGCGCAGCGTGCTACGAAGCGCAGGCGAACTGCACGTGCTGATCCCGGAGGATCGCCGAACGCCGGTCCGTAGCCTGGGGCCGAGATCGGGAAAGACGCCGCCCACTCCGAAGCCTCGCGGACCGATCAGAGGAATCGCTCCCGCCCTCAACTTCGCGCGACGACCATGAACGCACGCTCGGCGACAACGAACCGCTGACTCCGGCCGGCGCTGTCAGGCACGTCCACGTGCGGCGTTTCTGGCCGAGGCCGAGGTCTCTTTGGGGCGCTTCCCTCGCCGCCACGCTGCATCATCTGCGCGGCGCCGTTCAAACAACCGTTCACTCCATATCGAGATTCTTCGGTCGCTCACCTCATCCGAGGAACCCGTGCTACTGCGGGCTCTGCATGAACCTGCTACTGAGCGGCAGAGGCGGCGCAGAGGTCGAGCTCACCTCGCCGTTCGCGGATGTGCGTGGTTCGACGCCGCTGGCCGAACAGCTCGGTCCCACGGCAGCTATTCAGGTCGACGATGCAGTTGGGTCCGCCATCAGGCGTCCGGCGACGCGTTCATCTGGTGGTCTGTCGCTGAAGCTGGCGAAGAGCTGGGCGCGCATTTGAGGATCAGGGCCGAACGACTCTGCCCGTACAGGACTCCCGGCACTCGCCGTCCGTCCGGAAGTCCCGAGCATGGGCGCGGTCGGCGGTGTCGTGAAGAGTTACCTCGTTGAGTTCGTCGTGCTCGAGCCGTGCTCGAGCGCGGTCGCGCTTCGCCAATGGCTGACGAAGGCTCTGCCGTGGACGCGCGAGCTCCAGGTTGCCGGCGGCGAGGTGGTGCTCGCAGTGCACGTGCGGACCAGCCGGCCGGACCTCGCGCTCGACGCGGGCCGGGAGTGCGGACGGCTCCGAGA